>NZ_JARWKZ010000032.1:0-62500 GCF_050577975.1 Rhizobium sp. BR 315
AAGGAGAAAGGTTTAATTCCATCACGCTGCTTATTGTTGGGCGTGGCGGCCGGTCAGGGCAACCCTCGTTGTGATTCTGCGAGCCTGAAACGGCAACACGCGCCATGTGAGACAGAGGAAGGCCCGAGACGAACCACGGTCCTGCGGTATTCAACCCGCGCATCAGAGTCTGATCAACCGTCGTCTCAATGCCGCCGCGTCCTGCAATAGGCAGCATATTTGTCCCTCGTCGACGCTGAAAAAGGCGACAAGAAAAACCTATGCCCAAACTCTTGAAAACGGACATGAGAATCACCCATAGATTCGCCTCGATTCGAGGGAAAGTTCGTCTCTCGAACAGAAGCGTTCGTGCCGTGGCTATCGCGAGAAGGGGAGCCGATGATGGATGTCACGCGCCGTGCGGTGCTGCGAACCGGCCTTTTGGCCTTCACCTCGGCATTACCGGCTGTGAGCCAAGCCAACCCGGCTGCTCCAACATGGCCGTCATCTCTGGTACAGGCAGCGAGAGCGCAGATTGGCGTTACCACGCGCTATGACCCCACCTATGTCAGAATAGCTTATCCGGGCGGCGATGTGCCTCCAGATCGCGGCGTTTGCACCGACGTCGTCATCCGTGCCTATCGCCGTGCCTTCGGGTTCGATCTGCAAAAGCTGTTGCACGAAGACATGAAGGCCAATTTTACCGCCTACCCCAAAGCATGGGGCATGAAGGCGCCCGATCCCAATATCGACCACCGCCGCGTCCCGAATCTTGCCGCCTATTTCACCCGGCGGAAAGCGGCCTTGTCACTCCAAGACGATTTCGCGAGCTATCGCCCCGGCGACCTCGTCACACAGATGCTTCCGGGCAATCTCACCCATATCGTCATCGTCTCATCGAAAACATCGACGGAAGCGCCGGGGCGGCCGCTGGTCATCCAGAACATTGGCGCCGGGACAAGCGAGGACGACACCCTGTTTGCCTACCAGCGGACAGGGCACTATCGATTCGCGCCTGCACCCGTCTGATCCGAGCGCGTCACCGGGGGTAGCGTGATATTGATACGACACCGGCGGAACCGGTCAGCGAGCAACTATCGCGATTTAACCAGATCTTTTCTCGGACCACTCTCGACGCAGAACGGCATAGACGCATTCATTGCCCCAAATGCCGTTGAAGCGATCACTTTCGATTAGGAGTGCCTCGCGACGCAGGCCCAGCCGCTCGACAACGCCGACCGACCCGGCATTTTTCGAATCCAGCCGCGCGAAAATCCGATGAAAGCCGAATTTTTCGAAGCCGAGGGTGATGATGGCCTCGGTTGCCTCGGTCGCGTAGCCCTTGCCGGCATAGGCGGGATTGAAGATATAGCCGACCTCGGCCTGCAGGGCGGCCTTGTTGGTGAAAGTCAGGCTGACATCGCCCACCAAAGCTCCGTCCTCGTGCCGAATGGCGGCGCATAGAAGCGTATCGTCATCTTCCGCAAACAGGGAATTCAAACGAGCATCGAAACGCTCCCTCATCACCTCTGGCGACGGTGGATCGCGATACAGGAAGCGATAGATCTCCGGCAGGGAGCGATAAGCGCTGTAGGCTTCGAAATCTCCCGCAACAAATTTGCGCAGGATAAGGCGTTCGGTAGATGCGAGTGGTTTTGCGTCGTTGGACGTCATCGGGAATCCTCTGGAAGGATGTCCGGAGATGCAGTCCTCCCGGCCAAAGGCCGAGAGGACGATTGAGATCAGAATGCTTACTCCGCGTCAGCGGTCGTCAGCGCATCCAGCGTCGGCATCGAGGTGATGTTGTAGCCGGCATCGACAAAGTGAACTTCGCCGGTGACGCCCGCCGCCAGTTCCGACAGCAGGTAGAGCGAAGAGGAGCCGACCTGATCGATGGTCACGGTCTTGCGCAGCGGTGCGTTGCGCTGGTTCCACGACAGGATGGCACGGGCGTCGGAAATGCCGGCGCCGGCCAGCGTACGGATCGGGCCGGCGGAAATCGCGTTGACGCGAATGCCGCGCGGGCCGTAATCGGCGGCGAGATAGCGGACAGACGCCTCTAGCGCCGCCTTGGCGACGCCCATGACGTTGTAGTTCGGGATCACGCGCGTCGAGCCGTTATAGGTCAGCGTCAGCATACTGCCGCCTTCGGTCATCAGCTCGGCGGCGCGCTTGGCAATCTCGGTGAAGGAGAAGCAGGAAATCACCATCGTGCGGGTGAAGTTGTCCCGCGTGGTGTTGGCATAGAGCCCCTTGAGCTCATTCTTGTCGGAGAAGCCGATGGCATGGACGATGAAGTCCAGCTTGCCCCAGCGCTCCTTGATCGCGTCGAAGACGGCATCGACGGAAGCCAGATCCTCGACGTCGCACGGCAGAAGGAAATCCGAGCCGACTTCGGCTGCGAGCGGCTTGACACGCTTGCCGAGCGCCTCGCCCTGAAACGTGAAAGCCAGCTCCGCGCCTTCGGCGGCGAGCGCCTTTGAGATACCCCAGGCAATCGAGTGATTGTTTGCGACGCCCATGATGAGCCCGCGCTTACCCTGCATAATTCCCGTCATTGCCTTATCCGTTGTAGCGCTGGAATACGAGCGTAGCGTTGGTGCCGCCGAAGCCGAAGGAATTCGACAGAGCGATATCGAACTTGGCGTTGTCGATACGCTTGCGCACGATCGGCACGCCATCGAATTCCGGGTCGAGTTCGGCGATATGGGCGCTTTCTCCGATGAAGCGCTCCTGCATCATCAGGATCGAATAGATCGATTCCTGCACGCCGGCTGCGCCGAGCGAATGGCCCGTCAGCGACTTGGTCGACTGGATCGGCGGGATCTTGTCGCCAAAGACTTCGCGAATGGCGCCGATTTCCTTGCTGTCGCCCACCGGCGTCGAAGTGCCGTGGGTGTTGATGTAGTCGATATCGCCCTTCACGGTGGCGAGCGCCTGGCGCATGCAGCGCACGGCACCCTCGCCCGAAGGTGCTACCATGTCGTAGCCATCAGAGGTGGCGCCGTAGCCGACGATTTCGGCATAGATCTTGGCGCCGCGGGCCTTGGCGTGTTCCAGTTCTTCCAGAACCAGCACACCGGCGCCGCCGGCGATGACAAAGCCGTCGCGCTTGGCGTCATAGGCACGCGAGGCGCTTTCCGGGTGGTTTTCGTTGAAGTCGGACGACATGGCGCCCATGGCATCGAAGAGGTTCGACATGGTCCAGTCGAGATCTTCATGGCCGCCGGCGAACATGACGTCCTGCTTGCCCCACTGGATCATTTCGGCGGCATTGCCGATGCAGTGCGCCGAAGTCGAGCAGGCGGAGGAGATGGAGTAGTTGACGCCGTGGATCTTGAACCAGGTCGCAAGCGTTGCCGACGCGGTCGACGACATCGACTTCGGAACGGCGAAGGGGCCGATGCGCTTCGGGCTGTTGTTCTTGCGGGTGATGTCGGCCGCCTCGATCAGCGTGCGGGTCGACGGGCCGCCGGAGCCCATGATGATGCCGGTGCGCTCGTTGGTGATATCACCTTCCTCGAGGCCGCTATCGGCGAGCGCCTGCTTCATGGCGACATGGTTCCAGGCGCCACCCTGCGACAGGAAGCGCATGGCACGGCGATCCACCAGCTCGGTCGTATCGATCTTCGGCGAACCCCAGACCTGGCACTTGAAGCCGTGCTCGGCGAAATCGGGAGAGAAAGAAATGCCGGACTTGGCTTCGCGCAGCGAGGCGGTCACTTCCTGAGCATCATTTCCAATCGAAGAGACAATACCCAGACCCGTTACAACTACCCGTCTCATATCGATGACCTTTTCTAAAACGTCTGTCTTTTTGGAGGCGGCGGCGCCGCGGTTCAGGCGACCTTGTCCTTCGACAGGCCCACACGCAGGTCCGCCGCCTGATAGATGGTTTCACCGTCGGCCTTCAACCAGCCATCGGCCGTGCCGAGGACCAGGCGGCCGCGCATGACACGCTTGAAGTCGATACCGTATTCCAGAAGCTTCGTGTCCGGGCGAACCATGCCCTTGAACTTCACTTCGCCGGTGGAAAGCGCCATGCCGCGGCCGGGCTCGCCGAGCCAGCCGAGGAAGAAGCCGGTCAGCTGCCACATGCCGTCCAGGCCGAGGCAGCCCGGCATGATGGGATTGCCGGCAAAATGACAGGGGAAGTACCAGTCGTCAGGGCGCACATCGTATTCAGCACGGATAAAGCCCTTGTCGAAGGCGCCACCGGTCTCCGAAATTTCAGTAATGCGATGGACCATCAGCATCGGCGGCAGGGGAAGCTGCGCATTGCCCGGGCCGAACAATTCGCCGCGGCCGCAAGCCAGGATTTCCTCGTAATTGAAGCTGGATTGTCTCGTCGTCATAAAATTCCGTTTCCCCCGCATGAATGCCGATGGATGTGAAGCTTTAGTGCAAGATGGACAGAAAATGAAGCACAAGCATTGGACTCTCATTCATCTGTTCGATCAAAGGCACTAGCCATTATGTGGTGGTCGCATACAGGAACGCCAGAGCCGCTACCAGAGCCAAATGCGTCAAACGCCGGTTTTTTGCGGCTTTTGAGCACCTTCCCACCTCATTGAAACTATTGAAAGCAATCAAGGCAAAAGTTATATGGCTTAGTAAAGAATTATAGAGATCAGGAATCCGGAGTCCCTGAATGGCGGAATATGCCGAAATCGCGATCGAAACCAGGCTGCGCAATGTCGGCCTGAGACCGACCCGACAGCGGATCGCACTGGGAGACCTCCTCTTCGCCAAGGGCGACCGCCATCTGACCGTGGAAGAACTTCACGAAGAGGCCGTTGCCGCCGGCGTTCCGGTTTCGCTCGCAACCGTCTACAACACGCTGCATCAGTTCACCGAGGCCGGGTTGATCCGCGTGCTCGCGGTCGAAAGCACGAAGACCTATTTCGACACCAACGTTTCCGACCACCATCACTTTTTCGTGGAAGGCCACAACCAGGTGCTGGATATCCCGGTCAGCAATCTGACGATCGGCAACCTGCCGGAACCGCCTCAAGGCATGGAAATCGCCCATGTCGACGTCGTCATCCGCCTGCGTCGCAAGCCGCGTTGAGGCAGCCCCTCGCCCAGACGATCCTTCGGCGAAAAATTTCCCGTTACATCACATCATCAGGATGCCGGCCCGGCTTGTGGTGATAGGTCGGAAAGGTCCAGCCGAACCAGAGCGCGCCGCCGCGCACCGCGAAGGCCGCCGCCACGCCCAGCCCTGCCGATATATAGAGCGGCAGCGTCGTCGCATTGGCGGCCGTGAAGACGCCGGCACCGACGATGGCTGCCGTTACATAGATTTCCGGACGCAGCAGCACCGAAGGTTCATTCGCCAGGAGATCGCGCAGGATGCCGCCGAACGTCGCCGTCAGCGCGCCGGTAACGATGGCGACGGTCGGCGAGCCTGTCGCGGCCATGCCTTTGGCCGCGCCCATCACGCAATAGGCTGACAATCCCACCGCATCGAGCCAGATCAGCAGGCGATAGCGCGATTCGAACAGATGGGCGGTGAAGAAGAACAGCACCCCGACGAAGGCGCAGATGATGATATAGGTCGGGTTCAGCACCCAGAAAACCGGCACCCGGCCGAGAATGATATCGCGGAGCGTGCCGCCGCCGATGCCGGTGACTGCAGCAAAAAACAGAAAGCCGATCAGATCGAGCTGCTTGCGCGAGGCCGAAAGCGCGCCCGTGGCGGCGAAGAGGGCGACGCCAGCATAATCCAGAAACGAGAGAAGCGACATCGAGAACTCCAACGGGACGCAGGCGGCGATTTTCATGAAGTGAATCATGACCGCAAGGGCCGCGCAAGCAGGCGCGCGTAAAGATGTCGTAGCGGTTGCGGCGACCCACAAGGCCGCGACGGCGCTTGGAAAAGGAAGCCCCCGTGAAATCCGTGCTGATCGTCATCCTCAACCTCGTCGCATTCGTGATCATGCCCGCCGTGGCCGAGGCGCAGCAATCGATCCTGCAGGATCCTGTGGCTTTCGAGAAGGATCACTTCACCAAGAGCTGCGACGGGCAGGTGAGTTTCGGCGACAAGTTCGCGACCCAGCAGGACATCAACAACGACAAGCTGATGGATATCGTCATCAACGAGGGCGAGATCACCTGCAAGGGCGAAAAGCAGGCTTATTGCACGGACGAAGGCTGCCCCTACAACTTCTATGTCCAGGTCGCAGAGGGCGGATATTTGCTCGTCGCCACCGCGAAGATCTATGGCTACGATTTTATCCTACGCTTCGGCAACATGGTGCTGGTCATGAAGATGCATCCGCGCTTCTGCGACCGCAAGGATGGCGAGGCCTTTTGCGAAATCACCGTCAGGGTGCGCGGCACCAAATTCGTCACCATATCCCAGAAATAGGCCATACGGCGCGGACACGCAGTTATTTCGGTCCGGACACGTGGTTACGGTCCGGGATAAAACGCCGAGGTGCGCCCGACGGCGTAGTAGCCCACCAGGCCGACCCATTCGCGCAGGCCGGTCGCCAAGAGCTGCGCATTGCGCGAGGGCTGGGTGAAGTCGAAGCCGAGCTTTTCCCTGCCGGTGCTGCGATAATCGACCGGCCAGGGCACGACATCGATGCCCTGCTTGCGGAAAATGCCCATCGAGCGCGGCATATGGAAGCCCGAGGTGATGAGCAGGCAATTCGAAAGCCCGTTCTGCGCCAGCAGCTCCTTCGTATTGACGGCATTCTCGAAGGTGGTGCGCGAGGTCTTGTCCTCGACCATGCGGCTTGTCGAGATGCCGAGCGCCGTGAAGAAACGCTCTGAGATGACGGCATCGCCCTCATAGGTGCCGCCGATCGAGCCGTCGCCGCCCGAAATGACGATACGCGCCTGCGGATATTTCTGCGCCAGCCGCAGCGCCTCGATGAGGCGATCACCGGCCGAATCGAGCTCGTAGCCGCCGCGCACCGTCGTCACCTCGTTCTGGGTGGCGCCGCCGAGGACGATCATGCATTTGAGATCCGCCGGGTCGGCTGCAGGCCGCGGAAAACGATCTTCCAGCCCCTGGACGACATAGGCGCCGGCCGTCGTATAGAGCGTGACGAACAGGACGACGATGGAAAGAAGCGATGCGGTAAGCATGGAAGCACGCCGGCGCAATACTCCGGCGATGAAGGCCAGCAGGCCAAGCAGGAATGCCAGCGACAGCGGCTGACCGAAAATCCAGACAAGTTTCGAAAAAACGAACACGGCACATCCTTACGCTTGTCGGTAGAAAACGATTCGTCTTCTCCCTAGCAGATTTTGTGCGCTGCAATGTGGCTATTTCGGCCGTCGCTCCAGCGGGGCGGCTGCCACGAAACGCTGATTGAAGCGGCGTTGCAGCGGGCGGGGGATGAAAAGCGTCGATAGCGCCAGGACAAGCGCGACCATCGAAACCAGCCAGAGCGCATGTGCCCCAAAGGTGCGAGCGAGAAGCGCGCCGATGACGGCGCCTGATATCATGCCGCTCCAGGGCACGATCTGCACCGTCCAGGCAAAATTCCGCTCGCCCAGCAGGAAGCGGCCGATGCCGCGGCCGAATCGCGAGAGCGCACCCGTGACATAGGTCAGCCCGATCGGCAGGCCTTCAATATGTTCGACCGTGGCATTGACCAAGCCCATGGCGAGCACCACGAGAAAGAACTGCACCAGAACCAGCGCCGGCTCTGCAAAGCCGGCGGCCGAGGCCAGAAGGATGCTGACGCAGGCAAGCACGACGAAAGCCCGCCGATCGGCCGCATGCGCGATGACGATGCCAAGCGCATTGCCGGCTATGAATGTCAGAATGGCGGAAAACAGCACCAGCGCATGACCGAAATCCCCCGTTCCGACCGCAATCGCCGCCCGCGTCGTATTGCCTGTCATGAAGGACACGAAATTACCCGTCAGCATCAGGCCGACAGCATCGGTCATGCCGGCCAGAAATGCGATCGAGGCAACAAGCACCAACCCCGTCACCGTGCGGCGGGTCTTAATGAGGCGACGGCGGCGCTGTCTGGTCATGGCGCGAATCGGGGTGAGTTACGGAAGATCGGAAGCTAGCATGAAGTTGGGGGGATGCGGAATGTTGTGGAGTCGATTCGAAGCAACCCGCCGAGAGGCACGGCGCAATTACAATCTCTTCTTCGCAAAGGCACGTCCTGATCCGGATTTAAGGTATTTTTCGAATTCGAACGCCTGCGTCTCATCTGAGAAGGCGATGTAGGTTTTGATCGACCACGGCGTGTATTTCGAAGTATGGTACACCTCTCTGGCGTTGTACTTTGCCAGACGAGCTTTCAGATCTCCGGTTACGCCGACATAGTGACGATCAGGAAAATCGCGGCTTTGAAGGATGTAGACGTACTTCATGCACAGCATGATAGTGTATCAGCAGCAGGAGCACAACCAATGCGCTATTGCCAACGACCCAAACCGAGTTTTCAAATCAAACTGCTGAGAGATCTGGAGAAAGTCCACTTTCGTTACTTCGTAACTTCAGCGCGACAGCCTTCGCCGTCTTCTCGCCTTCGGTTCATCAAGCCTGCCGGCTTGCCGAGCCGAAGCTCGCAGAGCGAAGGCTGGTGGAGCTAAGCGGGATCGAACCGCTGACCTCTTGCATGCCATGCAAGCGCTCTCCCAGCTGAGCTATAGCCCCATCAAGGTGGTGCCGTTTGACCGGCCCTGGGTCCCTTCCGAGCGCTTTGCCCGTCGGGGTGGCGGCTTATTACTTCTGGTTTTTGCAGATAGCAAGCCGAAAAATTCGGCCCGGGAACTTTTTCTTAGTTACCGGGCCGATTGTCGTCTGATCAAACGTCGTCGTCGTCGCCGGTGACGCCGATGATGTCGCTCATGTCGTCGTCATCTTCATCTTCGTCGGCTTCGAGGAAGGTGTCGTCGTCATCGTCGCCGATTTCGACATCGTCATCGCCGATATCCGGAATATCGTCGCCGGCTGCAGCCTCATCGGCGTCCTCGAGCGATACCAGTTCGACTTCCGTGTTTTCGGTATCGACTTCGGCCACTTCCTCTTCTTCCGGAACTTCCTTCGCTGCGGAAGTTTCCTCGAAGAAGGACAAGGGCCAGGACTTGCCGGTATAGGGCGAGATCACCGGATCCCGGTTCAGGTCATAGAACTTCTTGCCGGTATCCGGGTCGGTACGTTTTGTTCCAAGTTCCGCTTTCGCCACTGTCAAAGCCTCATGAATGGCCGAAGGAAAATTCGGCAATGCCGGGGAAGCCGGCGTTTTAAGGGAAATATCAGCCGGTCCCCTTAATCGTTGCGGCCGTTTCTGTCAAAGCTAAACTTCATGCCGCTTTGCACGCGGTTTTCGTACATTGCGCGATGAGGGGTTAGCGGGCCTGTACCAGCGAGCCGGTGCGAACCCTCGAACCTCCGGCGCAAGAGCATTGCAGCCGGCCGCGACAGACCCCGGCCTGAACGACATAGCCACGATGTTTTCCCGATTTTTTGCTATGATGACAAGATTGGGCGCGACGATTGAAGCTAAGGGCTGATAGACCGCGCCATTGGCCATTCGAAGCCTTGCCTTGCAGACTTTCCTGGGAATGGCGCACCAAACGGACCGAAGCCATGTATCAGCCTCCACATCATCGCGAAGACGATCTCGGCACGCAGCACCAACTGATCCGCGCCCATCCGCTGGGATTGCTGATCACGGCGGGCGGCGGCGGACTGATCGCCAATGCCGTGCCGTTTCATCTGAATACGGAGCTTTCGTCCAAGGGGACGCTGCAAGCCCATATTGCCAGGGCAAACGGCCAGTGGAAGGAGATTGCGGCGGGCGCACCCGTTCTCGTCGTTTTCCAGGGCGCCGATACCTACATCACGCCGTCCTGGTATGCGACCAAGCGGGAGACCGGCAAGGTGGTGCCGACCTGGAACTATGCGATCGTGCAGGTTCGCGGAAGCGCGCGGACGATCGAGGACCCCGCCTGGCTGCGCGCGCAGATCGGCGCGCTGACAGGCGAGAACGAGAGCGACCGTCAGCAGCCCTGGGCGGTGGAGGATGCGCCGCCGGAATTCATCGCCGCCCAGATGAAAGGCATCATCGGCATCGAAATCGACATCGAGACGATTGACGGCAAATGGAAGGTGAGCCAGAACCGGCCGCTGGCTGACCGACAGGGCGTGGCCGAGGGCCTCGGGGCAATCGATCGAACAGAAGCCGCCGAGATGGCCGATCTGGTGCGTCGCTACAGCAAATAACGAGATACGATGTAGGGACGGACAAGACATGATCATCGCTATCGACGGGCCTGCGGCTGCCGGCAAGGGAACCCTGGCGCGCCGGATCGCCGAGACTTATGGTTATCATCACCTCGACACCGGCCTCACTTATCGCGCCACCGCCAAGGCCCTCCTCGATGCCGGGCTGCCGCTCGACGACGAAGCCGTTGCCGAAGGCATGGCGCGCAAGGTCGATCTGGCCGGGCTCGACCGGGCCGTGCTGTCCCGGCACGAGATTGGTGAGGCCGCATCGAAGATCGCCGTCATGCCAGCCGTGCGCCGGGCGCTTGTCGAAGCGCAGCGCCGCTTTGCCGGGAAGAAGCCGGGCGCTGTGCTCGACGGCCGCGACATCGGCACCGTCGTCTGCCCGGAAGCGCCAGTGAAGTTCTATGTGACGGCGTCGGCCGCAGTCCGGGCAAAGCGGCGCTACGAGGAGATTGTCGAAGCCGGCGGCAACGCCGATTACGATGCTATCTTCGAGGATGTGAAGCGGCGCGACGAACGCGACATGGGCCGCACCGACAGCCCCTTGAAACCGGCTGAAGACGCGTACTTGCTAGATACCTCAGAAATGAGTATAGAAGCGGCGTTTCAGAAGGCTAAATCGATCGTCGATACCGCTCTGAGCCGAAATGCCTGAAAATATGAGCGGCTTTCGCGCGCCTCGCGCCGGAAACCGTCGATTTCGAAATAGCCTGACATTCCGTCCAAGCGCCGGATAGCTTTCCATCAAAGGAAGGCGGACTGGGGTCAGGCCCGTTTAACGCGAACCACCGGCGCACCAGTGTCCAAATTGCACAATCCAAGTTGCATAATAAGGACACGCCAGGAGATTTTATGTCTGTAACTTCCCCCTCTCGCGAAGATTTCGCAGCCCTTCTCGAAGAATCCTTTGCCAAGAACGACCTGGCTGAGGGCTATGTCACTAAGGGCATCATCACCGCCATCGAAAAGGATGTCGCCGTTGTTGACGTCGGCCTCAAGGTCGAAGGCCGCATCGCGCTGAAGGAATTCGGTGCGCGCGCCAAGGACGGCACGCTCAAGGTTGGCGATGAAGTCGAAGTCTACGTCGAGCGTATCGAAAACGCGCTTGGCGAAGCCGTTCTCTCGCGCGAAAAGGCTCGCCGCGAAGAAAGCTGGATCAAGCTCGAAGCCAAGTTCGAAGCTGGCGAGCGCGTTGAAGGCGTCATCTTCAACCAGGTCAAGGGCGGCTTCACCGTCGATCTCGACGGCGCTATCGCCTTCCTGCCGCGTTCGCAGGTCGACATCCGTCCGATCCGCGACGTGACCCCGCTGATGCACAACCCGCAGCCCTTCGAAATCCTCAAGATGGACAAGCGCCGCGGCAACATCGTCGTTTCGCGCCGTACGGTTCTGGAAGAGTCCCGTGCCGAGCAGCGTTCTGAAATCGTTCAGAACCTCGAAGAAGGCCAGGTTGTTGACGGCGTCGTCAAGAACATCACCGATTACGGTGCGTTCGTTGACCTCGGCGGCATCGACGGCCTGCTGCACGTCACCGACATGGCATGGCGCCGTGTCAACCATCCGTCGGAAATCCTGTCCATCGGCCAGCAGGTCAAGGTACAGATCATCCGCATCAACCAGGAAACCCACCGTATCTCGCTCGGCATGAAGCAGCTCGAGAGCGATCCGTGGGATGGCATCCAGGCCAAGTATCCGGAAGGCAAGAAGATTTCCGGTACCGTCACGAACATCACCGACTACGGTGCGTTCGTCGAGCTGGAGCCGGGCATCGAAGGCCTGATCCACATCTCGGAAATGTCCTGGACCAAGAAGAACGTTCACCCCGGCAAGATCCTGTCCACGAGCCAGGAAGTCGAAGTCGTCGTTCTCGAAGTCGATCCGACCAAGCGTCGTATCTCGCTCGGCCTGAAGCAGACGCTCGAAAACCCGTGGGCAGCATTCGCCCGCAACCATCCGGCTGGCACCGAAGTCGAAGGCGAAGTCAAGAACAAGACCGAATTCGGCCTGTTCATCGGCCTCGACGGCGATGTGGACGGCATGGTGCACCTCTCCGACCTCGACTGGAACCGTCCGGGCGAACAGGTCATCGAGGAGTTCAACAAGGGTGACGTCGTCAAGGCTGTCGTTCTCGACGTCGACGTCGAGAAGGAACGCATCTCGCTCGGCATCAAGCAGCTCGGCAAGGATGCAGTCGGCGAGGCAGCAGCTTCCGGCGACCTGCGCAAGAATGCAGTCGTTTCCTGCGAAGTCATCGCAGTCAACGAAGGCGGCATCGAAGTGAAGCTCGTCAACCACGAAGACATCACCTCGTTCATCCGCCGCGCCGATCTGTCGCGTGACCGTGACGAACAGCGTCCGGAGCGTTTCTCGGTTGGTCAGGTTGTCGACGCTCGCGTCACCAACTTCTCCAAGAAGGACCGCAAGATCATGCTGTCCATCAAGGCTCTGGAAATCGCAGAAGAGAAGGAAGCCGTCGCTCAGTTCGGTTCTTCCGACTCGGGCGCTTCGCTCGGCGACATCCTGGGTGCGGCTCTGAAGAACCGCAACGCCGAATAATCTTCGGTAGAAGCCTGGAAGCAAAAGACCCGCCGGAGCGATCCGGCGGGTTTTTCTTTGTCCGTTGTGCCGAACTTGGGTCGGCCATTCCATTCTCGGGCGGTCTACTCCCAGGCCACCATGCGCCGATAGAAATCAAAGGCATGGTCTTGCTGGCGATCACTTAACGAAGGCCGCGGCAAGGCAGCCAGCTCCGACGGAGCAGTCTCGATTAGAGGTGAGGCAAGCTCCGTTTCCATATCGTCGACGGCTTCCTCGGCCATCTGCGACGGCGGCTCTTCTGCCTGCGATTCGTCCTGGTCCTGGTGCTGCGCCGTTTCTTCGTCCTCGGGGCGTTCGCCTTCCTCATCGCCGACAGGATCGACGCGATCGACCCGCTTCTGCTCGCTTGCTTTGGCGAGCGAGGTAGCCGGCAGATAATTGGCGACCACGAAGGGGACACCAAGCGGCACGGAAACCGGCATTCCTGCCTGCTCCGCAGTGTCGTAGATGGTCATGGCGGCTGTGGAAGCGGCCAGAACCTGCGGCTTGCCGGAAGATGCGGCGGCGGAAACGGCCGTTTCCGGCTCATCCGCCAGTGACGCAGGCGTCGAAGCGGCCGAGATGAGGCGGCTCCTGCTGCTCTCGTCGACAGCCGGCTGCGGCGGCACTTGCCCGGCCGTATTGGCCGTCAACGCCTGCGCTATGATCTTCTCGACGGAGGCCGTCGGATTGTTGATGATCTGCTGAAGATCGGAATTGACGGCCATGACGGGCGGTTTGATGACAACCTGCAACCCCTCCTTGATGACGGCCTGGATTTGCTGGATGTCACGCGGCACCGGTGGGGGCGTCAGCGGCGACCTGATCAATTCGATTTCGATCGGGAGCTTGGCCTCCGTGGCAATCGCCGCCAGCAACGGCCCGGCAGTCGGATCATCTGCGAGGGATGCGACGAGCTGCAATGGCGAGGCTGTACCCAGGCCGGAGCTGGCAGGCGCAGCTTGCGGCGTTGGAACTGCTCCGTTTTGGGTCAGCGCTTGCGTGGGCGCCGCTGCGGCGGCACTCACGGGCGCGGGAACTGGTTGCGGTGCAATACCGGATTGAGGTGCTCCCGGTGGCACGGCCGGTGGTTGTGCTCCAGGCTGGGCGATCGCGGCGGCAGCGGGCTCCTTTGGAGGCGACACCGAGTTTGCCACCTGGGCGGCGATATCGGCCGCCTTCTGCAGTGGCGCCGACGCTGACAGCTGAGCTGCCGCCGGCTTCGTTTCTCCAGCATTCTGGCCGTATGAATTGACGACCGCCTTCAGGACGGCATCGGGTTCGGCAGCCGCTGCCTGTTCCAGGCTGAGGGCCAGCTGAACCGCTTGCGGGCTTTCGGGATCCGCCAGGACGGCGGCGAGCAAGGGCAATGGCACGGGCGTGCTCATTTGCGTGTCCACTCGCTGTTGCGCAGCGACAAGCTGCGGCGGCATCAGGTTGTTGATTGCGTCGGCAACGCGCTGCGCATAGGCGGCATTGCTCTCGCCCGGTTCGCGCGAAACATTCAACGTCCGCGCAGCAACGTCGATTGCGGACAACAGGCTGTCGAGCATCCGCTCGCGAGCTGCCACCAGCAGCATGTTCAGCTTGCCCTCGACGCCGGCATTGACTGCACTCGACAAGACCGCCAGCGGTGTTGCGGCGGTCTGGAGTCCTGAGGTCTCCGCGGTTGCGACGACAGGTTTCTCAACAGGTACGCTTACAGCGGACACGGCACCAACGGCGGGAAGCAACATGACATGCTCCTTTGTCTGGCAAGGCGACGATGGAAGCGGGAGGCAGGTTCAATCAAGGTCCGCTCATGCGGCCGGTGGATTTCCTAGCGGCAGATAACCCAGGTGGCGAGACGCAAACGCGATGAACTGGAAATCATCCTCAAAATAGCAGCCTATTCCTTAACAGATCGCTAAATGAAAAGGCCGACGCCACTTTTGCGGCACCGGCCCGTTGATTTCAACCCGCAAGCGAAGCCATCAGCTATGCGCGAAAATATCCGCCTCTTCCCAGCCGAGAAGATCGAGCTTGGCGCGCGTCGGGAGGAAGGCGAAGCAATCGTCGGCATAGTCCATGCGACCGTCGCGCAGAAGCCGCTGCGTCAGCTTCTCGCGCAGCGCATGGAGGTAAAGCACGTCGGAGGCCGCATATTCGAGCTGCGCCTGCGACAGCGGTTCGGCTGCCCAATCGGACGATTGCTGCGCCTTGGAAATATCGACGTCCAGCATCTCCTTGAGATTGTCCTTCAGGCCGTGGCGGTCGGTATAGGTGCGGCAGAGGCGCGAGGCGATCTTGGTACAGAAGACCGGCGTGGTGGTAACGCCGAAGGTATGGAACAGCACGGCGATGTCGAAGCGGCCATAGTGAAAGATCTTCTGGCGCGCTGGATCGGCAAGCATGGCAACGAGATTGGGCGCCTGCTTCTGGCCGGCGGCGATGCGGATGATATCAGCCGTGCCATCGCCGGGCGACAGCTGCACGACGCAAAGACGGTCGCGGCGCGGGATGAGGCCGAGGGTTTCGGTGTCGATGGCTATAGCGCCGGTATAGCGGGCGGCATCTGCGGCGGAAATATCACCTTCGTGATAACGGATGGTGGCAGCCATGAGATTCTCCCGGCTCTGTCTTTACGAATTCGCTTTTCGTCCGTTCTATAGAACAGACAGGGTGATAACGATACCTTCGCGTCCGGAGCTTTTCGCTTTTCTCCGAATCGTGAAAAGCTCCATCTTCCTGTTTCTCCGCGCATTCCGAGCGGAAAACCGCTGCGCACTTTTCCCGGAAATGCTCTAAAATGTCGGCGGCGTGTTGATCCAGAGCAATATGGTCTCGCCGTCGTGGCGATTGCGCCAGGAATGATAGCGGCGGCTTTCGAAATAAAGGGAATCGCCAGGCAGGAGGTCGAAGAACTGGTCGCTGTCGAGCACCAGCTCCAGGCGCCCGGCCAGGACATGGATGAACTCCTCACCCTCGTGGCGATAGGCGCCCTCGCTCGCGGCACCCGGCGCAAGGACGAAACGATGGCAATCCATCATCGTTCTTCCTTCGGCGAGAAGCTGCACGGTGACGCCCGGCGTCGTTGCCGGCCAGGCACGCCATTCGCCGGATCGGATCAGGGCGGGAACGTCTTCCCGCTCCTCGCCCGACAGGCGTGAGACGGTCGTGCCGTAGTAATCCGCAAGATCATGCAGGGTCTTGAAGCTGACGCCCTGCGAGGTGCGCTCCAGGGTCGACAATGTCGAGGATGTCATACCCATTTCGGCTGCGACCTGCTCCAGCGTCTTGCCGGCAGCATGGCGCAGCGACCGAAACCTGCGACCGATATCGGAGGATGCGGATTGTTCTCCATTTTCGAGGCCGGTCGCGCCCCCCTCCTCGGTCTCGAGCGCCTCGCGAATCGCCGCTGGATTGAGGCCGCGCTCAGCGCGGAACCAGGAAATGCGCTTTAGCCGCGCTACGTCCTCGGCGCTGTACTGCCGGTGCCCGGTCTCGGAGCGAGAGGGTACGAGCAAGCCCTGGCTTTCCCATAGGCGCAAGGTGGACGCCGATACGCCAGCCAGACGTGCTGCCTCCGCCACCTTGTAGCGCACTGGGTAGCGCTCGGGCTCGATGCTGCTCATTTGCCAATGATCCCTGGTCTCTAGAGCATTTCCGCTTTTCTTCGAATCACGAAAATGCTCCATCTTCTTATTTCCCAACGCATCCGGACGGAAAACCGCTGCGCACTTTTCCTGGAAATGCTCTAGTCTTTTGATCTGTTTAGCACGGATGGAAGCGCTTGCTGCACAATTCCTTAAATCGATTTAAGGAATTGTGCAGCTGTTCAAGGCGCCACAGCATCCTTAGCGCGCCTTGAAAGATACGCTGCACTGTATGGGAGCCTTCAGCCCATTCTTGTCACCCACACAAGATCCCGCTTGAAATCTTGCAGGAAAAATGTAGGAGTTTTATAAATAAACTGCAGAACTTCTGCAAGATAATTCGAAACTGCCTTCTGGGAGTACAGTGATGACCCTGACCGAACGGAAGAATGCCGCCATTTCCCGCGGCGTCGGCATGACGACGCAGATCTATGCCGATCGCGCTGAAAATGCCGAGATCTGGGACAAGGAAGGGCATCGCTATATTGATTTCGCCTCCGGCATCGCCGTGGTGAATACCGGCCACCGGCATCCCCGCGTCATTGCTGCCGTCAAGGAGCAGCTCGATCGCTTCACCCACACCTGCCACCAGGTGGTGCCCTATGAAAGCTATGTGCATCTTGCTGAGCGATTGAACGCGATCGTTCCCGGCGATTTCGCCAAGAAGACAATCTTCGTGACGACGGGTGCCGAAGCGGTCGAAAATGCCGTCAAGATCGCTCGTGCTGCGACTGGCCGCTCCGCCGTTATCGCCTTTAGCGGTGGCTTCCACGGCCGTACCTTCATGGGCATGGCGCTGACCGGCAAGGTCGCACCCTACAAGATCGGCTTTGGCTCGATGCCGGGCGATGTCTTCCATGCGCCCTTCCCCGTGCCGCTGCATGGCGTTACCGTCGAGCAATCGCTGGCGGCGCTGAAGAAGCTTTTTGCCGCCGATGTCGATCCGCAGCGCGTCGCCGCAATCATCCTCGAACCTGTCCAAGGCGAAGGAGGCTTCTATCCGGCACCGGCAGCTTTCATGAAGGCGCTGCGCGACATCTGCGACCAGCACGGCATTCTGCTGATCGCCGATGAGGTGCAAACCGGCTTCGCGCGCACCGGCAAGATGTTTGCGATGGATCACCATGAGGTGGCGGCCGATCTGGTCACCATGGCAAAGAGCCTTGCCGGCGGCTTCCCGCTCGCCGCCGTCACCGGCCGCGCCGAAATCATGGACGCGCCCGGGCCAGGTGGCCTCGGCGGCACCTATGGCGGCAATCCGCTCGGCGTCGCCGCTGCCCATGCGGTGCTCGACGTCATCACCGACGAGGGCCTGTGCGACCGCGCCAACCAGCTCGGCTCGCGCCTGAAACAGCGGCTTGAATCGTTGCGCGACAAGGTGCCTGAAATTGCCGACATCCGTGGCCCCGGCTTCATGAATGCCGTCGAGTTCAACGATGCCACGACGAAGCTGCCGAGCGCCGACTTCGCGAATAAGGTGCGGCTGATCGCGCTCGACAAGGGGCTCATCCTTCTGACCTGCGGCGTCTACGGCAATGTCATCCGCTTCCTGTCGCCGATCACCATTCAGGACAGCGTGTTCAGCGAGGCGCTCGACATTCTCGAGGCGTCGCTACTCGAGGCGAGCGCCGGCCGCTAGCCGCCGGTCCTTTCGTTCTTTCCTTTCGATCCGCCCGTGCGGCTTGCCGGGCGAAAACTGTCGGAGTGCATACGATGTCCTTTACGACTGCAATGACCAAGCATGTCCCCTTCTCCTCGCGGTTCCTACGCGATGCCGGCTATATCAACGGCGTCTGGACGGCAGGCGGCGCGACCAAGACCTTCGATGTCATCAACCCCGCCACGGGTGAGGTGCTTGCCAGCCTCCCCGACATGGGAGCCGCCGAAACGACGGCTGCGATCGACGCCGCCTATGCGGCGCAGGCGGCCTGGGCCGGTCGTCCCGCCAAGGAACGTGCCGTCATCCTGCGCAAATGGTTCGACCTGATGGTTGCCAATGCCGATGAGCTGGCCAACATCCTGACGGCCGAGATGGGCAAGCCGCTGCCGGAAGCGAGAGGCGAAATCCTGTACGCCGCCTCCTATGTCGAATGGTATGCAGAAGAGGCCAAGCGCATCTATGGCGAAACCATACCCGCGCCGTCCAACGACAAGCGCATGGTCGTCATCAAGCAACCGGTGGGCGTCGTCGGCACGATCACGCCCTGGAATTTTCCGGCTGCGATGATAACCCGCAAGATCGCCCCGGCGCTCGCTGTCGGCTGCACCGTCGTCTCGAAGCCGGCCGAACAGACGCCGCTAACGGCGATCGCGCTTGCCGTCCTTGCCGAAGAGGCAGGCATTCCGGCCGGCATCTTCAACGTCATCGTCGGCACCGATGGCCCGGCGATCGGCCGCGAGCTCTGCGGCAACCCGAAGGTACGCAAGATCAGCTTCACCGGCTCGACCGAGGTCGGCCGTATCCTGATGCGCCAGTGCGCCGACCAGATCAAGAAGGTCAGCCTCGAACTCGGCGGCAATGCACCCTTCATCGTCTTCGACGATGCCGATCTCGATGCCGCCGTCGAAGGAGCATTGGCTTCGAAATACCGCAATGCCGGCCAGACCTGCGTCTGTGCCAACCGCATCTATGTCCAGTCCAACGTCTATGATGCCTTCGCCGCCAAGCTCGCGGCCAAGGTATCGGCGCTTTCGGTCGGAGACGGCTTCAAGCCGGGTGTGACCATCGGGCCGCTGATCGACGAGCAGGGGGTCGCCAAGGCGGAAGACCATGTTCGGGATGCCGTGTCGAAGGGCGCCCGGATCCTGCTCGGCGGCAAGCGCATCGAAGGTGCCGGCACCTTCTTCGCGCCGACCATTCTGACCGGCATCGACCGGACGATGAAGGTCGCCCGCGAGGAGACCTTCGGCCCGGTCGCGCCGCTCTTCCGGTTCGAAACGGTCGAGGATGTCATCGCTCAGGCAAACGACACGGAATTCGGCCTTGCCGCCTACTTCTTTGCCGGCGATCTGAAGAAGGTCTGGCGGGTAGCCGAGGCGCTTGAATACGGCATGGTCGGCATCAATACCGGCATAATGTCGGCAGAGACGGCGCCTTTCGGCGGAATCAAGCAATCCGGCCTCGGCCGCGAAGGCTCGCGCCACGGTGCCGACGACTATCTGGAAATGAAATATCTCTGCATGGGCAATCTATAGCCGGCAAATCAAGTCGAGGTGATGTGAACGCGGCCCTGCCATAGCCGGGCCGCGCTCAATCGACCGGTGTGGAAAGCGCCGGTATCGAGATTGAGCCGCAGACCGCTGACTTCGGCCTGCCGGATCGGCGTATGGCCGTGCACGATCAGCTTCGGCAGCGGTTGCGCACTGTCATAGAAACGCGAGCGGATGAAGACAAGGTCGCCGTCCTGCTGATCGGCGATCGAGCGATCCGGATCGATGCCGGCGTGGACGAACAAGGCTTGCGGCGTATCGAGCATGATCGGCAAGCGGCGCAGGAAATTGATGTGATCGTCAGGTAGCCAGGTTCGCAGGAACGTGTCGAGTTTCTTCTCGCTCGGATATTGTTGTCGCAGCGTCAGGATATCCGCGCCATAAGAAGCAAGAGTGGCATCGCCTCCGAGCGCTACCCAATCATCCAGCGATATCTCCCCATCGATATAGGCGAGCATTTCCATTTCATGATTGCCGGTCAGGCAAATGCGATCGAAACCGTTTGGCGGCGATGCCATCAGCCGGCCGACGACCTGCGCCGAGGCAGGGCCGCGATCGATGTAATCTCCCAGCATGATGATGAGTTTGCGCCCAGGAAGCCCGGCGGCATCGGCGACGATCTTGCGCTCCAGCGCGCTCAGGAGATCGTAGCGGCCATGCACGTCGCCGATGACATAGGTGGGCACATCGAGATGCTCGAGCCGCTCGCGAAGCCGACGATGGCCGAAACCATGAGCCATCTTTTCGTGTATCCTAGCTGCCGACATAAAATTCCCTTTCGAGCATACATCCCGAAACGCCTCAACGATCTCTGTAAAAGGACTCAAAAGCGACGATTCTTTGCCGAACGACAGGAATCGACGCTCGTGACTGGTGTCGCGATCGGCAGAAGCCTGCGGCACCGGATTGCCTTGCGGCAAAGCGCCCCGAACGGCGCCTTTATGCATGGAGAAAGTTGACAGGGCGTATCCGCAATTCTATCGCGCTTGACAAGCTGGCGGGAGGATCTTTGATCAGTTTGGATCGTAAGCCGGGCCTATATTCCTATTGTTTCGGCTTTGAGCCCTGTCTGCGCGGACATCAGGCCCGAACGGACCAAATCCTAACGGGGAGCTTCACCTTTATGACAGCCGTAACTTTATCGTGAAGCCTTGATGGATCCGACGACAGCGCTCGAACTCTGCCGCTTTCTTCATGACGCATCGCTGATGCTGCTGTGGGGTGCCTGCGCCTATCTTTCCTTTCTGGTGCCCAGGGCACTTGCGGATATCGTCTGGCGCATGTCCGCAATGCCGCTTTTCCTGATCGCGGTGATCGGCGCCTTGGCGATACTGATATCCCTTCCGGCGGCAACGGCCATCATCGGCAATGGCTGGAGCGATGCGCTCGATTTCGGCACCGTGCGTGATGTCCTGTTCGATACGACCGTCGGTCAGGCCTGGCAGGCCCAGGCGGTTGCAGCGACTATGATGATCTGTGCTTTCCTGCTGCCGGAAAGCCGACGTCGTCTCGGGCTGGCATTGGCCTCCGGCGTCGGGCTTGCGGCCCTCTCGCTGACCGGCCACGCCTCCATGCTGGAAGGCTGGTTGCGCCAGGCCCATCGCGCCAATGATATCTTCCACGTCCTGACGGGCGGCGGCTGGCTGGGCGCTCTGGTGCCGCTGATCCCGATTTTGCGGCTTCTGAGCCGACCCGAATGCCGGGTGGATGCGGGGCTGGCACTGCGCCGATTCTCGAAAGTCGGGCACTGGACCGTTGCCCTCGTCATTCTCTCCGGCATCGCCAACATGATACTGATCCTGAAACGCCTGCCGACGGACTGGTCTTCGTCCTACCAGAAACTGCTTGCGATCAAGATCGCGCTGGTTGCCGGCATGGCGCTTCTGGCGATCGTCAATCGCTATGTCTTCGTGCCCTGGATCAGTCGCAATCCGAGCCGCGCCTTGCAGGCACTCCGGCTGGGGAGCATTGCCGAAATCGTCATCGGCATTGTCGTGATCGGACTGGTTGCCGTCTTCGGCATGATGGAACCGGTATAGGTTACCGGCCACCCGAAGGCCTAGCCGCCGAGCGACTTGATCACCGCGCGGACGGCAGCGGCATCGCTGGTCGCCGGCCTGTATTCCAGACCTACCCTGCCGCGATAGCCTTGAGCGAAAAGCCAATCCAATCGTTCCCGCAGGTCCACCTGACCTGTGCCGGGATCGCCGCGGCCGGGATGATCGGCGGCATGGAGATGCACGATCCGGTCGACCCTATCGCCGACGACCTGCTGCGTGTTCTCGCCCATGACGGCCGAATGATAGAGATCATAGACAATGCCGATTTCCGGGCGGCCGACTTCATCGACGATATCCAGGCCTTCCGCCGTCGAAGACAGATAGTAGCCGACATGATCGATTTTGGTGTTCAGCGGTTCGAGGCCGAGCCGAACGCCGGATCCCTCGAGGATATCGGCGCCGGCGCCAAGGGCGGCCACGAGGGAGGCCCGCTGCTCGGCACGCGAAAACCCCGGCAGATCATCGCCGGCCTGCGCAATCAAGACCGACGCTCCAAGGCGCTGCGCCACGGCGACGGACTCGCGCAGACCCTTCAGCCAAGCCTCTTTGTTTGCCGGATTCGTCAGCGCGATCATCGGCTCCGCGACGAAGCCGGACACTGCAATGCCGGTCTCGGCAACGGCTGCGGCGATCGCATCGAGATCCTTGTTCCTCCAATGCCAGAATTCGACAGCATCGAGCCCTGCCTCGTGCGCCCGCCGAATGCGATGTGCGAAAGCGTCGCCGTCGCGCGCAAACAACCACTCGATACAAGCCGAAAACTGACGCATTGAAATCTCCTCCCGCATTTTCATCAGCAATGCTTGGGATCGGCAGCAACCGCAAGAGGTCTCAACGCTGAATCTGCGAGGGGCGCCTGATGGACGACTCGAGGGCCTCCACATTCATTGCGGAGAGAACGCGCATGTCGCGGCGGAAATCGGAAGGCGTCATGCCGGCAATGTGGCGGAAGGATTTGTTGAAGGCGCTGATCGAGCCGAAACCGCTGTCCATGGCGACCTGAAGCACGTTGGCCCCATCCCGCATCAGCATCGCCTGGGCACGCGAAAGGCGCAGCAGGTTCACATATTTGGCCAGCGTCATGCCGGTCGATTTCTTGAAGAGGTTCATGGCGTATTTCGGATGAAGATGCGCCGCCTTGGCGATATCGACCGTATCGATATCGTCCAGAAAATTTTCGGCAATGAAATCGCACATTCTCGCCAGGCTGCGCGAGGATTGCGGATGGGCGTGTTCGTTCGCAAGGCTTCCCTGCTTTTCCGGCACCATGCGATAGGGCTCGAAGGCGATCCGCTCCAGGCGCAAGAGAAGTTCGGCGACGGCGTGCTCGGCCTTGGCTCCGTCATCGGACATGACATAGCGGTGCCACCGGGCGAAATTCTCGTCATCGGCGGCATCTGTTGCCGAGCTTATCAGGGTCTGCCCGCGAATGAGGCGGCCGGAAATATCGAGCGGCAGCCGCAGCCGGAAGAAATGCACGAGCGGCAGATGCGCGCCCGCGTAGATCGCATCGTCGGACAATTCATCCAGCTGGTGCGGCTGGCCGCCCCAGAAGAGGCAGATCTGACCCGCCCTCAGATGCAGCTCATGATCGCCTATTTGGTAATGCACGCTGCCGCGCACGATGTAGTTCACTTCCACCTGCGCGTGCCAATGAGGCTTCGCCATCGGCAACGGATGGGAGTAGAACATCTGCAGGATTGTCGGGAGCCCTTCGACGCTGCTTGCGCCTGGCTGATAAACTGCCCGTTCATCCACCTTACTTTTCGCCAAGTCGATGTTCCCTTTTTAGGAGACAGAAGCGTACCGACAGCTAGTTTAAGCGCGTTCGCTTGCGGACAGCAATTGAAAAGGGAGGATTTTCAATGCGTTTAAAACTTGCTGGAGCGACGGCGCTTGCCGCCTTACTCGCTTCCGGTTCTGCCTTTGCGGAACAAACCACCATTACGGTCTGGAGCTGGAACATCGCCGCGTCGGCGCTGAAATCCACGGTCGAGGGGTTCAATAAGAAATATCCCGACATCAAGGTCGATGTGCAGGACATCGGCAACCCACAGGTCTTCGACAAGATGCTGGCCGCTTGCGCTGCCGGCGGCGACGGTCTGCCCGACGTCATGTCGATCGAAAACCACAAAGCATCGATCTTCTGGAACCGCTTTCCGGACTGCCTGACCGACCTGACGAAGCTCGGCTATAACGACAGCCTCAAGAAGCAGTTCCCGGACTTCAAGCGCGCGGAACTCGAAGTTGGCGCCGCAGCCTATGCGATGCCATGGGATTCCGGCCCGGTCACCATGTTCTATCGCCGCGATCTCTATGAAAAGGCAGGCGTCGATCCGGCAACGATCAAGACTTGGGACGATTTCATCGCCGCCGGCAAGAAGATCTCCG
This sequence comes from Rhizobium sp. BR 315, assembly GCF_050577975.1. Taxonomy (NCBI): domain Bacteria; kingdom Pseudomonadati; phylum Pseudomonadota; class Alphaproteobacteria; order Hyphomicrobiales; family Rhizobiaceae; genus Rhizobium; species Rhizobium sp. BR 315. The sequence continues at coordinate 24,069 of NZ_JARWKZ010000032.1, forward strand.
CGGCCAATCCCGGTGTCGTCATGACGCAGGCCGATCTCAACGGCGACACAGAATGGTTCCGCATGCTCGCCAACGAACAAGGCTGCGGCTATTTTTCGAGTGACAGCCAGAGCATCACCGTCAACCAGCCCGGCTGTGTCAAAGCGCTGGACAAGGTGAAGGGGATCAAGGACGCGGGCCTGATGACCGCGGCGAACTGGAACGAGAAAATCCAGGCGAACACTGCAAGCAAGGTGGCATCGCAGCTCTATGGCGGCTGGTATGAAGGCACCGTCCGCTCCACCTCGCCGGATCTCGCCGGCAAATGGGGCGTCTATCCGATGCCGAGCATGACGGCCGACGGTCCGCACGCAGCCAATCTCGGCGGTTCGTCGCTCGCAATCGCCAGCGGCTCCAAGCACAAGGAAGCCGCCTGGAAGTACCTCGAATACACGCTTGGCACCAATGAGGGCCAGGTGACCATGCTGAAGTCCTTCGGGCTCGTGCCGTCGCTTCTGACTGCGGTCCAAGATCCCTTCGTCAACCAGCCGCAGCCCTATTGGGGTGGGCAAAAGGTCTGGGCCGATATCCTCGCCACCCTGCCGAAAATCCACCCGAGCCCCGGCACGCCGTACTTCAGCGACGCTGACGAAGTCATCAAGGCGGTACAGACGAAGTACCTCGCCGGTGGATATCCGAACGGCAAGGCAGCGCTTGACGACGCGGCCCAGCAGATCGCTTCGGCGACGGGCCTGCCGCTCGCGAAATGAGTGACACTGCCGGGCGCGCATCCCAAGCCGCGCTCGGCATCCCCGCCGCCCTCAGGGCGGCGGGGATGCGATGTCACGCATCATTTCACTGCGCATAAAGTGAGGAGGCTTTCATGCGGTTGCGAAACCGGAGCGCTTATGCGTTCCTTGCACCCTATCTTCTGGTGTTCGCCGCTTTCTGGGTCTGGCCGATCATTGATTCGTTCCTGATTTCGTTCCAGAACACCCGGGTTAATCCGTGGGTTTTCAATCTGTCGCTCAATTGGGGGCGCCTGTTCGGCGACCCGGCCTTCTACAACGCGCTGCAAAACACGCTGATCATCCTGATCGTCCAGGTCCCCGTCATGATCACGCTCGCCACGGTCATGGCGGTGCTGCTGAATTCACCGCTGTTGAAGGCCCGTGGCATTTTTCGCTTCGCTTTCTTCGCACCCGTCGTCGTTGGCGAGGTGGCGTATGCCGCTGTCTTCCGCCTGATGTTCAACGTCGATTTCGGCATCGTCAACAAACTGCTCGGTACGGTCGGCTTCGCACCGGTGTCGTGGTTCGCGGAATCGCATGCCGCCATGGTGCTCATCATCATCGCCGTCACCTGGCGCTGGGCGGGTTATAACGCCATCATCATCCTGTCCGGGCTGCAATCGATCCCCGAGGATGTTTACGAGGCTGCCACCCTCGACCGCGTCAACCGCTTCCAGCAGTTCATCCATATCACCCTGCCGCTGTTGAAGCCGATCATTCTGTTCTGCGTCGTCCTGTCCGTCATCGGCACCATGCAGCTCTTCACCGAACCATATCTGATCACAAACAGAGGTGGCCCCGGCGGCGGGACGGAGACGCTCGGCCTGCTGCTCTATCGCCAGGCCTTCCAGTCGACCAACTTCGGCTATGCCTCGGCGGTCGCCTACACGATGGCGGCGCTCGCGGTAGCCATCTCTCTCCTCAATCTCTGGGTGGGGCGCGAACCGAAATGAAATCGAAGTCCAAATCCAATCTGATCCGCTCGATCGCGCTGCACGGCCTGCTGGTGCCGCTCGCCATCATCTGGCTGTTTCCGCTCTGGATGATGTTCGTCTTCTCGACCATGCCCGATTACGGCATTTTCAGCCCTGGCATCATCCTGACACCGTCGACAGGTTTCATGGACAACGTCCGGAACCTGCAGGCCGACACTAACTTCATCGGTGCTATGACGATCTCCATTGTCGTTGCCGTCGTCTATACCTTCCTGTCGGTGCTGTTGACCTCAATGGCCGGATGGGCTCTGGCGCGCTACCAGTTCGCCGGCCGTTCGGGCGTCATCGGCATCATCCTCGGCACGATCACGCTACCCTACTCCGTCGTCGTCATCCCGCAGTTCATCATGGTGGCGCGCGATTTCGGGCTGGCCAATTCATGGGTCGCCCTGATCGTACCGCCACTATTCAACTCACTCGGCGTGCTGTTCATGCGCCAGGCCTTCTCGATGATGCCGGGCGAGCTCTTTGACGCCGCTCGCGTGGAGGGCGTCAAGGAATGGCAGATCTTCCTGCGCATCGCCCTGCCGCTCGCAAGGCCGACCATGGCGGCGCTCGCCATCATCCTGTTCCTGGCTTCCTGGAACAACTATCTCTGGCCACTGCTCATCAACTCCCGGCCGGGAATGATGACGGCACCCGTCGCGCTCGGGACGCTGATCGGCCTCACCAGGGTCTCCTGGGGCGGCATCATGGCCGGCGCCGTGATGCTGACAGCGCCGATCCTCGTCGTCTTCGTTCTCCTGCAACGCCACTTCATCGCCGGCATTGCTGCCGGCGCAGTCAAATAATTCCGGGAGATCCGTATGGCTGAACTATCCCTTACCAATATCGTCAAACGCTACGGTTCACTGGAAATCGTCCACGGCGCCAATCTCGACGTGAAGGATGGCGAGTTCGTCGTCTTCGTCGGCCCCTCGGGATGCGGCAAGTCCACGCTGCTGCGCATGATCGCCGGGCTGGAGGATATCTCCGGCGGCGAACTCAAGATCGGCGGCCGGGTGGTCAATGATATGGAACCGGCCGACCGCGGCATCGCCATGGTCTTCCAGTCCTATGCCCTGTATCCGCATCTGACGGTCGAGCAGAACCTCAATTTTGGCCTGCGCATGAACGGCAACCCCAAGGCCGATACCGACCGCCGCGTCAAACAAGCGGCCGAGATCCTGCAGATCACGGAGCTGATGCAGCGCCGGCCGAAGCAGCTCTCCGGCGGTCAGCGCCAGCGCGTTGCCATCGGCCGCGCCATCGTGCGCGAGCCGCAGATCTTCCTGTTCGACGAGCCGCTCTCCAACCTCGATGCCGAACTGCGCGTGCAGATGCGTGTCGAAATCTCACGCCTGCACAAGAAGCTCGGCACGACGATGATCTATGTCACGCACGATCAGACGGAAGCCATGACGCTTGCTGACAAGATCGTGGTGCTGCGCAGCGGCAATATCGAGCAGGTGGGCGCGCCGCTCGATCTCTATGACGACCCGGCCAACCAGTTCGTCGCCGGCTTCGTCGGCTCTCCGAAGATGAACTTCCTGCGCGCCGAAATCGTCGACAACCAGGCTGGTCGCATCGGAGTTGTCCTTCGCGACCAGCGTAACGTCGGCCTGTCGCTGCCGATCACGGCAGGCGGGGTCGAAATCGGCGAGCATGTGACGCTCGGCATTCGCCCCGAACATTTCCTCGAAGCCGGACGAGGCGATGCCGATTTGACCGTCGATGTCGATGTCGCCGAGCATCTCGGCAATACCAGCTACATCTACGCCAATATCGCCGGCGGCGAGCAGATCGTCATCGAACGCGAAGAGTCCCGCACCACGGGCAACAGCGACAAGCTCACCGTGGCGCTATCAGCGGCCAAGACATTCCTGTTCGACAGCGCCGGCAACCGATTGCGGTAGGCGTTGTCCTTATCCCTCCCAAGACAGCATGCAGATTTAGGAAAGGACCATATCATGACTACCGATACATCCATCCGCTGGGGCATCATCGGCCCCGGCCGGATCGCGCAGACTTTTGCCGATGGTATCGCTCATTCCCGCAGCGGCAAGCTGGTGGCTATCGCCAGCCGTAACCCCGACAAGCCGGGCCTTGGCGACGGCTTCCCGGGTGCGCGCATCGTCAACGGTTACGAGGCTCTGCTCGCCGACAAGGAAATCGACGCTGTTTATATCGCTACACCGCATACCGGCCATGCCGAATGGGCGATCAAGGCAATCCGCGCTAGCAAGCATGTGCTTGTCGAAAAGCCGATCGCGCTTTCTGCCTTCGATGCCGAGGCCATCTACTACGAAGCGAAGAAGGCTGGAGTTTTCGCCGGCGAAGCCTTCATGTATCGCGTCCACCCGCAGACGGCGAAGCTGATCGAGCTCATCAAGAGCGGCGCAATCGGCGATCTGCGCATCATCCGCTCCTCCTTCGGCTTCAACATGGGTACGGTAAAGGCAGAACACCGGTTGTTTGCCAATGACATGGCCGGCGGCGGCATTCTCGATGTCGGCGGCTATCCGGTTTCGATGGCGCGCCTGATCGCGGGCGCCGCCGACGGCAAGCCGTTCCTCGATCCCGACAAGGTGTCGGGCGTCGGCCATCTCGGCCAGACCGGCGTCGACGAATGGGCCTCCGCCGTCCTGAAATTCCCGAACGAGATCATCGCCGAAGTGTCCTGCTCGATCATGGCAAATCAGGACAACACGCTGCGCATCATCGGCTCGGAAGGCCGTATCGAAGTCGCGGACTTCTGGTTCGCCTCCGGCCACAAAGGCGGCGTCGGCAAGATCGAACTCATCAAGGGTGGCGAAACCCAGACCATCGAGGTCAAGGAGGAGCGCTGGCTCTATTCCTTCGAAGTCGATGCTGCGGGCGACGCCATCCGGGCTGGCAGCCAGGAATTCGGCTATCCCGGCATCGGCTGGGCGGATTCGATCGGCAATCTCAGGGTTCTCGATCAATGGCGAGCCTCGATCGGCCTCGAATATGGTGTCGAGAAGGCAACGCACCGGATGAAGAACATCGCCGGCGCGACCGTTATCAAGGGCAGCAGCATCCCGAAGCGCAGCATTCCGGGTATAACCAAGCCGGCATCGCTCGTCACCCTCGGCTTCGAGTTCTTCCCGAACTTCGCCGCCGCCTCGCTGACGCTGGACGCCTTTTATGAAGCCGGCGGCAATGCCTTCGACACGGCCTATGTCTATAGCGGTGGCAAGACGGAGAGCATCTTCGGCGATTGGCACACCAGCCGCAACGTGCCGCGCGAGGATATCGTCCTCATCGGCAAGGGCGCTCATTCGCCGCTTTGCTACCCTGACATGATCGCCAAACAGCTCGACCAGTCGCTTAACCGCCTGAAGACCGACTATGTCGATATCTACTTCATGCATCGCGACAATACCGGCGTTCCGGTCGGCGAATTCGTCGATGCCATGGATGCAGAGGTGAAGGCCGGCCGCATCCGCGGCATCTTCGGCGGCTCGAACTGGACGCGCGCCCGCTTCGACGAGGCAATCGCATATGCTGAGAAAAACGGCAAGACGGCGCCATCAGCACTTTCCAACAACTTCTCACTGGCGGAAATGCTCGATCCGATCTGGGCCGGATGCGTGGCGGCCTCCGACGATGAATGGAAGGCCTGGCTCAATGCCAAGCAGATCCCCAACTTCGCCTGGTCAAGCCAGGGCCGCGGCTTCTTCACCGACCGCGCCGGCCGCGACAAGCGCGATGACGAGGAATTGGTCCGCGTCTGGTATTCCGATCGCAATTTCGGCCGCCGCGACAGGGCGATCGAACTGGCGCAGAAACTCGGCCGCAACCCGATCCACATAGCGCTTGCCTATGTCGTCGCCCAGCCGTTCCCGGTCATCCCGCTGATCGGCCCGCGCACCGTCGCCGAACTGGAAGACAGCCTCTCGGCGCTAGACATCAAGCTGACGCCCGAACAGGTGAAGTGGCTCGAAGGCTGAAGCGAAGCGGCCTGCAGCTGAGCTTGAGCACATGAACAGGAACGGCCCACCCGGCATCTGGATGGGCCGTTTTCTTTATGGCTATGCCGACAACTGCCCCGGTATGATCAGGCGGCGAAATCGAAGGTCTTCGCCTCCGCTCCTTCGAGCCGCAGCAGATAGGCCTTGCGCTCGAGACCGCCCGCGAATCCGCGCAGTTCGCCGGTAGATCCGATAACCCGATGGCAAGGGGCGATGATCGAGATAGGATTACGGCCATTCGCGGCGCCGACAGCCCGCACCGCCTTCAGCGCGCCGATCTCAGTCGTAATCTGCCTGTAGGTGCGCGTCTCGCCGAAGGGAATGGCCAGCAATGCGCGCCAGACTTTTTTCTGAAACTCCGTTCCGGCAAAGTCGAGCGGCAAATCGAAGGCCTGTCGTTTGCCGGCGAAATATTCCAGAAGCTGTCGTTCGGCTTCCAGCAGGACCGGATGACTTTCGTCTTCGGCGACGATCGACAGCGGCACGCGGCCTGGCCGATCGTTGTCCCAGAGGATCGCGGCCAGGCCATCATCGCTGCCGACGAGCTTGAGCGTGCCAACGGGCGAGTTCATGATCCGATATACATAGTGCTTTCCGTCATATCCCGGAGCTTTGGTCATGCCGATATCCTTTCCTTGAATTGCGCTCTCTGTCTTGGGCAAGATTGCCTTCGTGAAGCGCTTGTGACCGCATAGGACCCGAAATACCCGGCTGCAGCCACCCGAAAAGAGACATTGGACGATGAAATCCGGCAGTTTCGAATGCGTGTGCCCCGGTTCGCGTTGAACGGATGCGGCATACTCACGCTTTGGAAACCGGCTGGAATTGTGTAAAACCGAGACAGGACAGATCATCACCATGCGGAGCCCGAGATGACAGTTCGCCCGCCGCGCGATTTCAACCCATCGGTAGTGACTGAGACCGGCCTCGGGATTCTCGAATACGAGATGATGTCGGAGCGCGCCAGTACGCTCGGCCATCACGGCCTGAAGGTAGAGGCGGCGCTTGCGGCGCTGCGAGACGGGGAGGCAAAGGGCAGGAAAGGCGTCGAGCACGAACGGTTGGTCGATACCGCAGCGGAGGCCGTCTGGGCGATGTTCATCCATCGTGAGATCTGCGGCCTGCGCAACGGGCGCGACGTCATTCAGCGCTATGACATCCCGAACAAGGTGCTCGCGCGCCTTGGCGCCAGCCCCCGTCATCCCTGACATTCAGGATTTCAGGATCGCCGAGAAACGCGGATCGAAAGCGTGGCCGATCGGTTCCACCGCCGCTCCGCGCGCCACAGCCCAAGGGTCGGTCATGCCGAGCTGCAGGCGCGGCAGAGGCCGGTCTGTGCGATCGGCATTGGACGGCAACAATGGCTGCATGGCGTCGATCAACCGCGTCGCGAGAGCCGCCGGCGCTCCGCCGCATAGAATCACAGTCTGCGGATCGAAGACGGTTTCGATGAGATGCACGGCCCAGCGCAGGTCGATCGCCGCCTTTTCGATCCAGGCGACGATCTCCGGATCGTCGGCGGCTGCGCGCTTGTCGATCAGCGAATAGATGTCAGGCGCCATCGGATCGACACCCAGATGCTCATAAAGCGAGGCAAGCGAGGCGCGATGTTCGAGCTGCGTCAGCCTGCCGCCAGCCGTGAGCAGCGCCATACCGATTTCGCCGGCATTGCCACGGGCGCCGCTATAAAGTTCGCCACCAAGGATCAGCCCGGCGCCAATACCATAGCCGACATAGAGACAGACCGCGTGATCGAGCCCGTGGGCAGCGCCAACCATGCGCTCGGCGGTTGCGCAGGCAGCGGCGTCGTTCTGCAGCGTGACGTTGAGGCCAGTGCCGGCGGCTAGCGTCTCCAGCAGGGGAAAGCGCTGCCAGGGACCCATCATCCAGGGATTGTCGTCTGTATCCTGTTCGATGCCGAATGGGCCCGGCATCGCAACGCCGAGCCCGACGAGGCGCTTCTCCGCCTGCGCGGTACGCTGTTTGAGTTCGCTGCGGACGCTCTCTACGAGCTGCAGCACCACAGGGGTGCCGGTAGCAGGCCCGCCGGCCGGCAGGTTCGCCTCCTTGCGGATCAGCACATTACCGACGAGATCCACGGCGATGGCACGGGTGATATGACGGTCGATCTGCAGGCCGATCGCGAAGGCGCCTTCCGGCACCAGGCCGTAGGGCGTGGAAGGTTGGCCCCTGCCTCGCCGCACCGTTTCCCTTGAGATGACCAGCCCGTCGTTTTCCAACTCCTCCATGATGTTGGAAACCGTCTGCTTCGTCAGGCGTGTGGCTCGCGCCAAGTCTGCGCGAGAAAGTGCACCATTCAATCGCAGGGCATCGATGATCACCCGCCGGTTATGGGCGCTGGTGCCTTCGTGGTTCGTTCCGCTCGTGGCCCTGATCGGGCGAATATCGTTCATCTGTTTTTGCCTCTTGACACAAATAGAATATTGAAGAACAAATTAGTCAAGACAATTGACTTAAAAGAAACCACAGAGTTTCATGAGGGAACGCAGGGGCTTTCGGGCTCCGAAGACGCTCCGATCAAGGCCGGCGGCCCAGCCGGCTGCCTGTTCGACACCCGATGGCGACATCCAGCCGCCGTTGGAAAAATCGCGTGACTGTCAAAAAACTGGAGGATGGAATGTTGAAATCATTGAACAAGACATTGCTCGGGGCAACGCTGATCGGCGTAACCTTCGCCTCGCATGCCTTCGCCGAAACGACGATCAATGCCCTCTTCATGGCGCAGGCTGCCTATAGCGAAGCCGATGTCCGCGCGATGACGGATGCCTTCACCAAGGCCAATCCGGACGTGAAGGTCAATCTCGAATTCGTTCCCTATGAGGGCCTTCACGACAAGACCGTGCTGGCGCAGGGTTCCGGCGGCGGCTACGACGTGGTGCTGTTTGACGTGATCTGGCCGGCCGAATACGCGACCAACAAGGTTCTTGTCGACGTGTCCTCGCGCATCTCCGACGACACGAAGAAGAGCGTGCTCCCCGGCGCCTGGACGACGGTCCAGTATGACGGCAAGTATTATGGCATGCCGTGGATCCTCGACACCAAGTACCTGTTCTACAACAAGGAACTCCTGGAAAAGGCCGGCATCAAGACGCCGCCAAAGACCTGGGACGAACTGAACGAGCAGGCGAAGACCATCAAGGACAAGGGCCTTCTCGCGACCCCGATCGCCTGGAGTTGGTCGCAGGCCGAAGCCGCGATCTGCGATTATGCCACACTCGTCAGCGCCTATAAGGGCGACTTCATCAAGGACGGCAAACCGAATTTCCAGACCGGCGGCGGCCTCGATGCCCTGAAATACATGGTATCCAGCTACAAGTCCGGCCTCACCAATCCGAACTCCAAGGAATTCCTCGAGGAGGATGTCCGCAAGGTCTTCGAAAACGGTGACGCCGCCTTCGCGCTGAACTGGACCTACATGTACAACATGGCCAACGACCCGAAGGACAGCAAGGTTGCCGGCAAGGTCGGCGTCGTGCCGGCACCGGGCGTCGCCGGCAAGAGCGAGGCTTCGGCCGTCAACGGCTCGATGGGCCTCGGCATCACCTCTGCCAGCAAGCATCCGGATGAAGCCTGGAAGTACATCAGCTACATGACCTCGCAGGCAACGCAGAACCAGTATGCCAAGCTCAGCCTGCCGATCTGGGCATCGTCCTACGGCGATCCGGCGGTGACAAAGGGCCAGGAAGAACTGATCGCGGCCGCAAAGGTGGGCCTCGCCGCCATGTATCCGCGTCCGACGACGCCGAAATATCAGGAACTGTCGACAGCACTTCAGCAGGCGATCCAGGAATCGTTGCTCGGCCAGTCTTCGCCGGAAGATGCACTGAAGTCGGCTGCCCAAAACAGCGGTCTCTGATAGTCTTACCGGGCGGCGCTAGAGCGGATGATTTTAGATCTATTCGACCTAGAATCTGAATCCGGTCTAGCATCGGAAAAAGAGAGCATGATGTCGACCGAAAACCGATCACACTTTTCGGCATCATGCTCTAATCGCTGCCCGCCTCTTACCCTCCATGACGAATGAAAGAAGGGGCCTGCCATGTCCGGCACCTCGATGACTACTCGCGCCTGGTTTTTGATGTTGCCGCTGCTTGTGGTGATGGTCGCCGTCATCGGCTGGCCTCTCGTCGATACGGTCGGCCTTTCATTCACGGATGCAAAGCTTGTGGGAACCGGCGGCAATTTCGTCGGCATCGACAATTACGCAAAGATGCTGACGAACTCCAACTTCCAACGGACTCTGATCACCACAGCCTGGTTCGCGATCGTCTCCGTTGCCGCCGAAATGATACTCGGCGTGCTTGCCGCACTGCTGCTGAACCAGGAGTTCAAGGGCCGCGGTGTGTTGCGCGCGCTGATGATCCTGCCTTGGGCGCTACCAACAGTTGTCAATGCCACATTGTGGCGGCTGATCTACAATCCGGAATACGGTGCTCTCAACGCAGCCCTCACCCAGCTCGGCCTGCTCGACGCCTACCGCTCCTGGCTCGGCGAACCGGGAACGGCGCTGACGGCGCTCATCGTCGCCGATTGCTGGAAGAATTTTCCGCTCGTCGCGCTGATCGCGCTTGCCGCGCTCCAGGCCGTGCCGCGCGACATCACCGCCGCATCGCTCGTGGACGGCGCGGGACCCTTCAAGCGTTTCCGCTTCGTGATCCTTCCCTATCTCGTGGGACCGCTGATGGTGGCGCTGGTGTTGCGTACCATCGAGGCCTTCAAGGTCTTCGACATCATCTGGGTCATGACGCGCGGCGGCCCGGCAAACAGCACGCGCACGCTGTCCATCCTCGTCTATCAGGAGGCCTTCTCCTTCCAGCGAGCGGGATCCGGCGCGTCGCTCGCCCTTATCGTCACGCTCTTGGTCACGGTGCTTGCCGCCGCCTATGCCGCCCTTGTCCGCAAAACCACAGGGAGTGCAACCTGATGGAACGCAAGAGCCTGCTCTTTACCTGCTTCATCTATGTCTGCGCCATCCTGCTCGCCGTCATCATCCTGGCGCCGATCGCCTGGCTCTTCATCATGAGCATTTCGCCGGCTGCCGATCTTGCCGCCAAGCCCCTGCGCTGGTGGCCGCAGACGGCCGACTTCTCGCGCTACAAGGTGCTGCTGTCGACGCTGGAAAACAGCGAGGGCGCCGCCTTTACCTCGTCGCTGCGCAACAGTATCGAAGTGGCGGGCATGGCGACCATCGCCGCGATCGCCCTCGCCATCCCGGCCGGCTGGGCCGTGTCGCGCACGCCGTCTGTGGGATGGTCGCTCTCCATGGTGATCGCCACCTATATGCTGCCGCCGGTGGCGCTGGCCGTGCCGCTCTATATGGGTCTTGCCTATCTCGGCCTGCTCAACAACGTCTTCGGCCTAGCACTCGTCTATCTGACGATCCTGGCGCCGTTTACGACCTGGCTGATGAAATCCGGCTTCGATTCCATCCCGAAGGAGATCGAGGCGGCCGCGATGATCGATGGCGCCGGGCTGTTCCAGACGCTGAAGATCATCACGCTGCCGCTTGCCATGCCGGTCATGGCGACCTCCGCTCTCTTCGCCTTCCTGCTTGCCTGGGATGAATTCTTCTATGCGCTGCTCTTCACTTCCGACCAGCGCGCAAAGACCCTCACCGTCGCCATTGCGGATCTCGCCGGCGGCCGTGTCTCGGATTATGGACTGATCGCGACTGCCGGCGTGCTGGCCGCCCTGCCCCCGGTGCTGATCGGCCTTGTCATGCAACGCGCCCTGATCTCCGGGCTGACCAATGGCGGCGTCAAGGGATGAAGATGACCACAGAGAAAACCCGCCCCGAAGGCCTTGCCGCCATCGACCGTGAAATGGCCCGCCAGCATGCCGATGCGATTGCTTCCTTCGAGGCTGCTACCGACATGGCCACCAAGGCCGCCGCTTCGCTGAAGCGCACCGGCAGGCTGCTGTTGATCGGCATGGGCGGCTCCCACGCCGTCAACCGCGCCGTCGAGCCGCTTTACCGCGCGGCCGGCATCGATGCGATCGCCTTGCCACTCTCCGAACAGCTCGGCCAGCCGCTGTCGCTGGATGGGCGCACGATCTTCGTAACCTCGCAGTCCGGCGAAAGCGCCGAAGTGCTGCGCTGGTTCGACGAGACCAGCGGCAACAGCGAGGCCTTCGGCCTGACGCTGGAAGGCAGCTCCTTCCTCGCCAGGACGGCTCCTTCGCTGGTTGGCGCCGGCGGCACCGAGCTTGCCTTTGCCGCAACCCGCAGCCTCACCGTGAGCTTCGCGCTGCATCTGGCGATCTTCGCCGCCCTCGGGCAGGATCCGGCGCGTGCCTTGGCCGTGCTTCGTGCGCCTGAGACGATAGACATCGGGCCGGCGCTTTCGGCTCTTGCCGATGTTGCCACCGTCGTTACCTCCGGCCGTCGCCTGCAGGGCGTAGCCGAAGCGCTGGCGCTTGGCCTCACCGAACTGTCGCGCCGCCCCTGCTTTTCGCTCGAAGGCGGACAGCTACGGCATGGGCCGATGGAAATGCTCGGCCCCTCGATCGGCGTCGTGCTTTTCCGCGGCAATGACGCGACAGCCAGCCTCGTGACGGCCATGGCCGTTTCAGCCGTTGAGACGGGTGCACCTGTGATCATCTTCGACGGCTCGCAGGAAGCGCCCGTTGCCGGCTGCGTCACGCTTCGTTTCAAGCCGGAAGCCGGTCTTGCCGCCATCTTCCAGATGCTGCCTGTGGCGCAGTTGCTAATGATCGCTTTTGCCGACGAGCGGGTGGAGAATGCCGGTACGCCGGTGCGCACCACCAAGATCACCCGGAGCGAGTGAATGAAGCCGCTTGCAGTCATCGGCAACGTCAATATCGATCTGATCCTCGGGCCAGCCGCACCTTGGCCGAAGGCCGGCACCGAGATCATCGTCGATCATGACGAGCTGCGCGTCGGCGGCCAGGCCGGCAATAGCGCGCTTGCCTGGGAAGGCCTCGGAGTCGATTACGAAATCGCCGCCAATGTCGGCAGCGACCAGTTCGGACGCTGGCTCACCGAGGCATTCGGCGCCCGCAGCAGCAAGTGGCCGGTGCGTCCAGAGGGCACGACGCTCTCGGTCGGTATCACCCATCCCGATGGCGAGCGCACCTTCTTCACCACGCGCGGCCACCTGCCGCGGTTCAACTTCGCCGACGTTCTTGCTGTGCTTGACGGCAATAACCTCGCAGGCGGCTATGCACTGCTCTGCGGCGCCTTCCTGACCGACGATCTCACGCAGGATTACGATGCCCTATTCGACTGGACCGACAAGCATCGGATTGCGGTTGCTCTCGATACCGGCTGGCCGCTCGATGGCTGGATTGAGGCGAATTGCGATGCGGTCAGGCACTGGCTTTCCCGCTGTGGTATCGCGCTCATCAACGAGGTCGAAACGACGACGCTTGCCGGCATGGGCGATCCTGCCGAAGCGGCCCGCGCGCTCCACGCGCTGATGCCGGCTGGTGCCATCTTTGTTGTCAAGCGCGGTCCGGATGGAGCCATCGCCATCGACGCCGACGGCAAGCTCGTTTCGGTCGCAGCGCCACGCGTCACGGTCGTCGATACGATCGGCGCCGGCGATGTCTTCAATGCCGGCTTCCTGGCTGCCCTTGCCCGCGGCGAGCCGCTTGCCAACTGCCTTTCGGCCGGGACTGCGGTCGCTTCCCGGGCCATTTCCACTCTGCCGCGCAGCTACGGCCCGGCCAAAGCATCCGAGGAGGCCGTTCGATGAGCGCGCTCGAAATCCAGAACATCCGCAAGAGCTACAGCGCAGTGGAGACGCTGAAGGGCATCGACATCTCGCTCGAAAGCGGCGAGTTCCTGGTGCTGCTCGGCTCGTCGGGCTGCGGCAAGTCCACGCTCTTGAACATCATCGCCGGGCTGGCCGAAGCAACCAGCGGCGATATCCGCATCGGCGATCGCTCCGTGCTCGGCGTGCATCCCAAGGACCGCGACATCGCCATGGTGTTCCAGTCCTATGCACTCTATCCAAACCTCACGGTCCATCGCAACATCGGCTTCGGCCTCGAGATGCGCAAAGTGCCCAAGGCCGAGCGGGACGAGGCTGTGCGCGAGGCGGCAAAGTTATTGCAGATCGAACCGCTGCTGGAGCGCAAGCCAAGCCAGCTTTCCGGCGGCCAGCGCCAGCGCGTGGCGATCGGCCGGGCACTGGTGCGCAAGCCGGAGGTTTTCCTATTCGACGAACCGCTGTCGAACCTCGATGCGAAGCTGCGCATGGAGATGCGCACCGAGCTGAAACGTCTCCACCAGATGCTGAAGACCACCGTCGTCTATGTGACCCACGACCAGATCGAGGCGATGACGCTTGCAACCCGCATCGCCGTGATGCGCGACGGCCGGATCGAGCAGCTCGGCACGCCGGACGAGATCTACAATCATCCGGCAACGCTTTATGTCGCGACCTTCGTCGGCGCACCGCCGATGAATCTGCTGAACGCCACCGCCGATCAGGGCGCGCTTCGCATCGACGGGACCTCGATCACGCTGCCCCTGCCTTCGACAAAAGCGGAGATCAAGCAAGGGCAGGAGCTGGTGGTCGGCATCAGGCCGGAAACGCTTTACCTCGACGAGCAGGGCCAGCTTGAGGCCGTTTGCGAAGTGGCGGAGCTGACAGGCCCGGAACTGATCGTAACGGCGCATACGGGTTCGCAGCGGCTGATGGCCTGCCTGCCACCGCGCACGGCCATTGCCGAGGGACAGACGCTGAAACTCGGCTTCGACGCCAATGCGCTGCATCTCTTCGACCGCGCCACCGGCCGGCGTTGCGAATGAGCCTACAGTGCTTCAAGGATGATCGTCCATTCAACGGCTCAAAGCATCGGACTGGCGGCGCGATGCGCCGTTTGCAATCCGGCGTTCGCGCATCTCGTTCGGCCAACTCGGCGCACGCGTTATCCGGTAGACCGAAGCCGGCGGCAGGTTGAAGAGGGTTCCTCCTATTCTCTCCGACTGCAGGCCCAGGAAATTCATGACACTTTTCGACACCGGACAGCGAGGGCCATAGGTGAACTGATAAAAAGCACCCGTCGGCCCGAGGCAGCGAAATGCGCCTTGCATGATCTTCACGACCACGCCCGTCGGCATGGACAACACGCCGAGACCGCTCAGGACGGCGCCGGCGCTATCCTCCCGCATGTCGGCGGATGCGGAAAGATCGGCGGCGTTCATCTGCAGCACACGGGCCGAGGGAAAGCGGTGCTTCAGCAGCAGGGCAAAGTCCGGATTGAGCTCGACCAGGGTCAGATTGTGTTCCGCCACGCCGCGATTGCGCAACGCATTGGTGAACACGCCGGTGCCGGGACCGAGCTCGATCACCGGTCCGGTCGCAGGTGTAATCTCGCTGGTCATCAGTCTTGCAAGAGCACGGCCCGAGGGCGCAACGGCTGCCGTGCGAAGAGGCGCCATGGCCCATTGGCGCAGGAAAAACAGGCTATCTTTCATAATATCGGTTCATCCCTTGTCGGTTGATTGTGTCCCACAAGGGTCTGGGCGGATCGTCTGACGCCTGCATTGCTTCGAAACGTCATGTTGTCGCAATGTGGCACGGGCAGGAAGCGCTCCGGAATATACGGCGAAGGGACATGATCGATGCGGCTCCTTGTGGTGGAAGACGAGCCGGAAATGGCGGGGGCCCTGCAGTCGGCGCTGCGGCGGCACGACATGATCACCGATCATGCCGACAGTCTCGCAATCGCCACGGAGATGATCCTAGCGGGTTCCTATGATGCGATCATCCTCGACCGCGGCCTTCCGGACGGCGACGGGCTGTCGTTGATCCCGAAAATAAGACAGCACAGGGCGAGCATTCCGGTGATCGTGCTGACGGCACGCGGGCGGCTTGCCGAGCGCATCACCGGCCTTGACAGCGGAGCCGACGATTATCTGGCCAAGCCTTTCGCTTTCGAGGAACTCCTTGCGCGGCTGCGCGCCGTAATGCGCCGGCCCGATCATATCAGCCCGATGTCCGTCAAGCTTGGACGCCTCTCTCTCGATCTGGATCATCGCGAGGCAAGGGTTGAAGACATGCGCTTCGATCTGCCGAGGCGCGAGCTTCTCGTGCTCGAAGCGCTGATGCGGCGCGCCGGCCGGATGGTGCCACGCGAAATCCTGATGGAATCGGTCTTTGGCATGAGCGACGAGGTTCAGTCCAACACGCTCGACAGCCATATCTCGCGGCTGCGGCGCAAGCTTGCCGATGCGGATGCGGGCGTCACCATCAACGGCGTGCGCGGCGTCGGCTACATGCTGATGGAGCAGATATGAAGAAGGCGACCGGACGCTCGCTCAAATGGCAACTGATCCGGCGATTGCTCATCCTCCAGAGCCTGATCCTCTTTCTCGTTCTCGGAATCATGTTTTTCAGAGGCGATCTCTTCGCTTTCCGCTCGATGGATCGAACCATAGAAGCCCTCCGCTATGCCGTTCAGCGCGATGCCTCCGGTGCATTGCAGCTTCGCGATACGCCGGAGCTGATGGCGCTGAGATCAGCCGAGCCCGCTCTCTGGTTCGTCATACGCGATACCCAGGGGATGCAGATCTCCGAAGGGCCTGTGCCCGCGATCTTCAACCGCATCAGCGACGTGCTGCCGGGCATCGGCCAGGCCCGCTTCGGATCGACGGTCGACCGCGCCGCCATGGACCGGCCGGAGGCGCGCATGCGAACGGTCTACACCCCGGCGGGCGAGATGCAGATCCTGACGGGAACGGAAGGCAGGGCACCGCCGACGATCGTGGCGCTCGGGCTTCTGCTCGTGTTCCTCAAGATCGGTCTGCCGATCATGATCGTCATTGTCCTTGGCATCCTGGTCGCGACACCCCTCGTCGTGCGCGGCGCGGTGGCCGGCATCGCGAAAGCGGAGGAACAGGCCGCTCTCATCGATATCGGCCAACGCGGCGTCCGGCTGGAAACCGCAGGCACGCCACCCGAGATCGCATCGCTCATTCGCGCCGTCAATGAAGCCCTTAGCCGGCTGGACGACGGCTACGAACGGCATCAGCAGTTCCTCGCGGATGCCGCGCACGAGCTCAGGACTCCGATCGCCATTCTCGGCATTCGCATCGCCGCGCTGCCGCCCATACCTGAGCGCTTGCAACTGATTACCGATGTGGCGCGGCTGACGACCTTGACCGAGCAATTGCTGGATATCGAGCGGCTTGGTCGGGACATTGCCGATTTCAAACCTGTCTCGCTGCTGGACCTCGGCAAGCGCGTGGTGAGCGACATGGCGCCGCTCGCCTTTCCGGCCGGCTACGCGCTTGACCTGATCCATCATGGACCCGACAGCCTTGTTCAAGGCGACGAGGCGGCACTTGGGCGGGCGCTGGCAAGCCTTATCCAGAACGCCATCGATCACGGCGGCGGCCGCGGGACGATCAATGTTCACATCGCCCCCGGCATCATGGAAGTGTGCGACGATGGCCCCGGCATTCCGGCGGTGGAACGCGACCGCATCTTTGAACCCTTCTACCGGTTGAAGCCACGCTCGCGCGGAACGGGCCTGGGACTTCATCTCGTCAGGCAGATCGCTGAGCTGCATGGCGGCAACGTCAAAGCCGGCGCCAGCCGGACGGGCGGCGCGCGATTGACCATAAATCTGGCTTCGGCCGGCCTTACGATTTCGCCGGCGACGGCCAGCTAGCCCCGCTTATCCCCAGCCCTCTTCTGCAATCTCCGGCTATCCCGGATAATTTCGATGTCCGTAATGTTACCGCAAGGCAGCGCACCGAACCTGATGAACGAAACGATCATCGGGAAAGAACCGTGCTTCAACGACTTCAACGCAATGCACGATGGCCTTTCGTCGGGCTGCAGCTCAGCAACGTGGCTCTAAATTTCAGCCATGCCTTCTCGACGGTGCTCTATCCCTGGATCATGTACGACCTGACCGGCAGCGTGGTATTCATGGCGCTGATGGTGTTCATCAACGGCATCGTGCTTCTGGTCGGCATGGTCTTCGGCGGCTATGTGGCCGAGCTGCTCGGTGTCCGCTATACGGCCCTCATCTCCGCCAAAGTTGGAGCGCTGACGTCATTGCTCATTGCCGCACTCTATACCGCCGATTCCCTCAGCCCGGGTATACTCATCCTTTTTGGCCTTCTGAGCACAATGCTCGATGGCCCGGCGACGGTTGCCACCGAGGCGAAAGTTCCGGAAATCGCCCGGCTTTCGGGGCTGTCGCTCACGGATGCCAATTCCATCGACGATACGATCGACGGTTTTGTCCTTCTTACGGCTTCGGCCGCCAGCGCCTTCATCGTTGCCACCATGGGCTCGAAGGACGCTGCCTGGTGGATCGCGATCTGCAACTTTGCCGCCATGACGCTGCTGTCCCTCAGCCTGCCGAAATTCCGGCTGCGGCCGGCACCGCGATTCCAGGATATCATCGTTGCGGTCAGGCAGTTTCGCGGTTCGGCCGTCTCGTTGCCGCTTGCCCTCTGCGCCAGCGCAGCGCTCGGCTTTTTCATGACGCTGCAGATTTTCCTCGTACCGGCCGCCTTGCGGCTGCAGGGCGTATCCGTGGCCTGGCTCGGCATTTTTCTCGCAGCATCGGCGACGGGCACGATCATGATGAACCTGTATCTGGCCTCCCGTCCGAGCGCGCTCCTGCCATCTTCCATTGTTGCCAGAGCTTTTCTCGGACTGGCGCTCGCAACGGGGCTGATGTGGGTCGAGGTCTCGCCATTGACCATGATGCTCGCCGGTCTTGTTGCAGGATTGGCGAATGGCTGGCTTTCGCCCGCCTTCGTCGCGGTCCTTCAAGTCAAAACGTCTCGCGGCAGCCGGCCCTATGTCATGGGACTTTCCTGTTCCGTCATTCTGTTGTTTCTGCCGCTCGAATACATGCTGACCGGCGCCTCGATCGGCCTCACCTCATTTCGCACGACCTGTACCCTTCTGGTGTTCCTGCTATCGCTAGCGGCCGCGGTCAGCTCGGCATGGCTGGAAGCCATCGAGAACGATTAGCCGGGACAGACCCGCATACAGCCGACAATGCGAGAGACACCCATTGCGCGCAATGATGCCGTAATGTTGATCGCTATGTCTTGAACAACACCATTTCGTTTCAAGGAGGGAAAGAATGCGCCTCTTGCTTGTGGAAGATGAGCCGCAAATGGCCGATGCGCTTGCAACCGCCTTGCATCAATACGACATCATCGCCGATCATGCGCCAACCCTGGATTTTGCCAGAAGCGCCGTCGCGGAACATGTCCATGACATGATCGTGCTCGATAGGCAGCTGCCCGACGGCGACGGGCTGGCGCTCATCCGGCATTTGCGGTCGATCGGGGCGACGGTGCCGGTCATCGTGCTCACCGCGCGCGGCTCCCTTGCCGACCGCGTCAGCGGACTGGATCTCGGCGCTGACGACTATCTTTCAAAACCCTTCGCACTCGAGGAGCTTCTCGCACGTATCCGTGCCCTGATGCGCCGGCCTGCAGCCGTCGCACCGATCGTCGCCAAGCTCGGCCGGCTGGAATTCAGCCTCGACAACAGGGAGGCCCGGGTCGCCGGCAAGATACTCGACCTGCCGAGGCGCGAGCTTCTCGTTCTCGAAACGCTGATCCGTCGTCAGGGCAGAACCGTTCTGAGGGCGGCACTGGAAGAGGCCGTCTATGCCTTCGACGACGAGATCCAGTCGAATGCGCTCGATTCGCATGTATCGAGACTTCGCAAGAAGCTGGCCGACGCACAGGCCGGTGTCGAGATCCATGGTATTCGCGGGGTCGGCTATCTATTGAGGCCCGTTGCATGAAGCATCCCACATCGAAATCGCTGAAGCGCCGATTGATCGCACAGCTTCTGCTCTTCCAGGTCGGCATCCTTCTGCTGTTCGGCGTTGCCTTCGTCGCCTACCTGCTGCAGGCCGGTGAGGGTATCGTTCTCTCCGATCCCGAATTCGCGAATGTCGCAGCACACGCGATCGAGCGCAAAGCCGATGGCGATCTCGTCCTCAACGAGACGGAAGAGCTTGCTAAGCTCAGGCAACGTTCCACGGACTTCTGGTTCGTCGCTCGCAGCGAAAGGGGCGAAATCGTTCAGACCGGCAATGTCCCAGTCGTCTATGCGGTTATGGCGCAGCATCTGGATCGATTGACCTTTGCCGATATCAGGGACACCCAGGCGCCCTTCTCCTACCTTGCCGTCATCCGTCGCGTTTCCGGTCCCGCCGGCGATTTCATCGTGCTCGGCAAGGGCGACGTATTCAGCATGACCTACGCCATCCTGCTTCTCTCGAACCTGCTGATGGTGCCAATCCTTGTCCTGCTGGTTCTCATCACCATCATTGCCATCCCCTGGATCGTAAGCAGGGCCTTTGCCGGCCTTTCCACGATCGCGAAAGAGGCGGAAGCCATCGATATCGACCGCCGGGGATACAGGCTGCCGCAGATGGGAATTCCCAACGAAGTCGTGCCGCTCGTCAATGCGATCAACGGCGCCCTTCAGCGCCTTGATGAAGGACATGAGCGCCACCAGCGGTTCATCCTCGATGCGGCGCACGAGCTGCGCACGCCAGTAGCCATCCTGCAAACACGCGTCGAGGGGATCGCAGATGGGCCGATCCGCAACCGGCTCCTGGCCGATGCCGGTCGCATCGCAGCACTCGCCGAACAGCTGCTCGACCTTCAGCGCCTGGATGTCAGCGGCGCGAACTTCTCCTCGGTCGATATGGTGGACATTTGCCGCAATGTTGCGGCCGACATGGCTCCCCTGGCGATCGCTCAAGGCTACGACCTGTCGTTGGAGACCAGCCTCGATCGCGTGATCATACAGGGAGACGCCGGTGCGCTGCAGCGTGTCATCTTCAACATCGTGCAGAACGCGATCGAGCATGCCGGCGGCAAGGGAAATATCACGATCAGGATCGACCGACGGGCCATCGTCGAGATCACGGACGAAGGGCCAGGCATACCCGCGACGGAGCGGGACCGGATTTTCGAGCCCTTCCACCGCCTTCATCCGCACGAGCACGGGGCTGGCCTCGGGCTCAATCTGGTAAAGGAGATCATGCAGCGGCATGGCGGCCATGTGGTTGTCTCGGACAATCCGCAGGGCGGTGCCCGTTTCCGGCTATGCTTCCCGAACTGAACCCCTCTCGGTCGCGCAACGATGCCCATCCTTAAAAAATAGTTAAAAAATTACGACCAACTGTATAAAAATACTCGATAATTTTTCAATGTTTTCAAATTCTGCAATGTACCCGCAATTCTCGCAGGCAAAATGATCTCCATCTCCTGAGACCGATCCGCTCCCAAGACGGACGGCACCGGAGAGCAGCAGGAACCGGTTTCCGGTTCTCCAACGCAAACAGAGACCTTATGGGCGCCGAGGGATGGTGCATGGGTTTCGTATGGAGTTTACCAATGTCGCTCAGCGCAAAATCGATCCTCTTCGCGGCCCTGACCTTTGCGGCCGCGACCACCGCATCCGCCGCCGACTACACGAACTATCAGGCTCCGGACAACAGCTACGAACGGCCGGCGGCCTTTCAATGGAGCGGCGCATATTTCGGCGCGCATGGGGGCATCGCCTCGCCGAAGCTGAACCCGTTTGCCAGCGGCAGGGGCTTCGCCGCGGGTGTCCAGGCCGGTTACAATTTTCAGGTCGGCGCGGGCATCGTCGGTGCGGAGCTCGAAGGTTCCTACCTCGGCAACAACGAGGTACGCGTGCCGAACGGCCGTCTGGAAGAACGCTTCCGCGGTGCGGCCAAGGCCAAGGCCGGCCTGACCTTTGACCGCACTTTCGTTTACGGCACGGCGGGTCTGACGATGACCAAATTCGAAGGCGGAAAGGGCGTCTCCGGCCCGAGCGGCTGGAAGCAGGGCTATCTGCTCGGCGCCGGTGTCGAACAGGGCTTCGGCGGCGGGCTGTCTGCCAAGATCGAATACAACTACGTCACGACCAACGACGTGACGACGTATTCCGCAGGCGGCAAGTCAAAGACCGATGTTCATGACCATGTGATCAAGGCCGGCCTGAACTATCGCTTCTGACCGGACGAATTTCGCAAACGTCGGCGCACCTTTCAAGCAAGAACGCGCCTGGCGGGGAGCGGCGACAGATGGCTGATCAAACCCCGAGTCAGCCCTCTCGCCGCTCTCACTCTCAAGACAACAGCATAGTGATGGATGCCATGACGAGCCGTGTCACGAAAATAACGATCGTCCCGGCGCTGATTGCGCTGGGACTTGCGAACGTTTTGATCACGTCCGCCGGCCGTGACACCGTTCAGACAGAGCAGGCGCCCACAGCCAAGACGATTGAGGTCGCCGCCATGGAGGTGACGAAAGTTCGCCGGCAAACCTACAGGCAGGATATTCGCATCAACGGTTTCATTCAGCCTGCCCGACGCGTGACGCTGACGGCGAGATTGTCCGGTACGCTGGCCGCCGTCGAGGCCGATGTGGGAACAAGCGTTCGCGCCGGCGATGTCATCGCGCGCTTCAACACGGAAACCCTGACGCTTTCACTGAACAAGCTGGTGGCAACCACCGAAGCCAAGGCGGCAACGCTTTTGCGGGCGCAGAAGGATCTGGAGCGCACGCGCAGTCTCGCCGCCACCGGCGGAGTTGCGCAGGCGAAGCTGACCGAGGCCGAAACCGATGTAGCCGTGCAGAAAGCCGAATTGCGCGCGCTGCAGGCCGAGGAGGCAGAGGCGCGGCGCGCGCTGGACGATGCGGTCGTGACAGCACCCTTCGACGGCGTCGTCAATTCCCGAAAGGTCAATCCGGGCCAAGCCGTATCGATCAATACCGAGCTATTCGAGATCGTCGATATCGCGCAGCTGGATCTGGTCGCCCTCATTCCGCCGCAGGAGAGCGCCGGGCTCTCCATCGGACAGACGGCCTCCGTCGAGATCGAGGGATTGTCGAACAAGCCTCTATCGGCCCGGCTCGATAGAATCAGCCCGGCAACGCTCGACAATTCGCGTTCGCTGCAGGTCTATCTCAGGCTCGATCACCCTGTGCCCGATCTTCGCGGCGGCATGTTCGGCCACGGCTCCCTACAGATCGAGAAGCGCGAGAATATTCTCGCCATTCCCGCCGGCGCGATCGCCAAGGATGCGGGAGAAAGCTTCGTCCGAACGATCGTCAATGGCGCCGTGCGGTGGCAGCCGGTCGTTCTCGGCACCTCCAAGGTCGGAGAGGATCTCGTCGAGATCCGCGACGGGCTAAGCGAAGGCGATGTCGTCATAACCGTGCCGCTGAGGAACGTTTCCAACGGCACCTCGGTGAAAATCGCGGAGCGCTGAGGGGGTCACACATGCTTCTAGCTCGTATTTCCATTCAGCAGCCCGTCTTCGCCACGATGGTCATGGTCGCCATTGTCGTGCTGGGCATTACCGCCTGGTCGCGACTGCCCGTGGACCTGCTTCCCTCGATGGATTTGCCGACCGTGGTCGTTTCCACCAACTTCGACGGCGCGTCGGCGCTTGCCGTCGAGCAACAGGTGAGCCGCCCCATTGAGGAAAGCATCGGCGCGATCGCCGGCGTCAAGAAAGTCACGTCGCGATCGTCGACGGGCAATTCGCTTGTCATCGCGGAATTCACACTTGAGACGCCATCGAGAGCAGCGGCTGACGAGGTGCGCGACCGCATATCGCGACTGCAGGACACGCTTCCAGACGGCGCGGATCGGCCGATCGTCACGCGCTTCAATCCGCAGGACGCACCAATCATGTCGCTCGCCGCCTTCTCCGCTGATACATCGCTCAGCCGGATGACGAAGATCGCCGACACGACCATCGTGCCGCGGCTGCGCCGTGTGCAGGGCGTGGGCCAGGTGACGCTAGTCGGCGCCAGTGAGGATCAGGTGCGAATTCAGCCCGATCCTGCCAAACTCCAATCCTTCGGCATCTCGATCCCGACCGTGATCGAAGCCATACAGCGGGCGACACGCGACAGCGCCATCGGCTCCATCATTTCGTCGACGCGCGAGCGCAGCGTCACCGTCAGCGTACAGCCGGGCAAGGTCAGGGACTTTGCCGACATCGTCGTCGCCCGCGATAGTGCCGGCCGCACCATCCGGCTCTCGGAAGTCGCCGACGTGACGGAGGCGGGCGCCGATCCGAAAAGCCGCGCCTGGTTCAACGGCAAGCCTGCGCTCGGCCTCGACATCAACAAGCTGGAAGGTGCAAACACCGTCGAGGTCGCAAAGGGTATCGAGCGGGAACTGGCACGCCTCAGAAAAGACGATGCTCTAAAGGACATCGGCATCGTCGTATCGCAGGATAGTTCGCGAACAATCGTCGGGCAGATCGGCGACGTGCAAAGAACGATCATCGAGGGCGGCGCTCTGACGATTGTCATCGTCCTGTTGTTTCTCAATTCGTGGCGCTCGACCGTCATCACCGCCCTCACATTGCCGGTCGCGGTCATCGGCACCTTTGCCGCCATGGCCGTCATGGGCTTCAGCCTCAATCTCATGACCATGCTGGCGCTGTCGATCTGCATCGGCATCCTGATCGATGATGCGATCGTGGTGCGTGAAAACATCAGCCGTCATGCGGCCATGGGCAAGGATCGCAGGCTTGCGGCCTTGGATGGCACATCGGAGATCGGTCTCGCCGTGCTGGCCACGACGCTTTCCATCGTCGCCGTCTTCCTTCCCGTTGCGTTCATGGGCGGCATTATCGGCCGGTTCTTCCTTCAGTTCGGCCTCACCGTTTCTGTCGCCGTGCTGATTTCGCTTTTCGTTTCCTTCACGCTCGACCCGATGCTTTCAAGCGTCTGGGCGGATCGACCGGCCTCGGGAAAAACAAGGCGCTTTCAGGCAATGCTCGACCGGTTCGACCATGGCTTCGAAAGGATCGCACAGCGCTATGGCCGCCTGGTCGGCTGGTGTCTTGCCCATCGTGCCGTCACTTCGTTCTGCGTTCTGGCACTGTTTGCCGGAAGCCTCTGCCTCGTCCCGAGCATCGGTACGGAATTCGTGCCTAAATCGGATCAGGGCATGGTCTCCGTCAGTCTCACTCTGCCGGAGGGGGCGGCGGTTGAATATACCGCCACCAAGATCAGGCAGGCCGAAGCTATCCTGCGGCAGTTTCCGGATATCCAGGACCTGTATTCGACCGTCAACAGCGGCGACGTCGCCAATACCAACGAGGCAAGAATTACCGCCTCCATGGTGCCGTCGGACAAGAGAACGATGAGCTCAGTCACGATCGCGCCGAAGCTGCGCAAAGCGTTGAGCCCTGTCGCGGGGGTCAAGGTGGAGGTCGGACAGCCTGGGGACGGCGCAGGCTCAGAATCTAAAACGATCCAGATATCGATCCAGGGCGGCGATCTGAACGTCCTTGAGCGCCTGTCGCAAGACATGAAGGCCAGGCTCGGCACGATCGGCGGGCTCATAGACCTCGAATCCTCCGCGGACAAGAAGCGTCCCATGCTGATGATCCGGCTTCGCGCCGTAGAGGCGGCCGATCTTGGAATTTCGACCACGACGATCGAGAACAATCTCCGCCCGCTGATCGCAGGGGAAAAGCTGACGAGCTGGGCTTATGGCGGCGCCGAATCCCGCTACGTCGCAATCCGGTTGCCGGAAGCGGGCCGCCAGACGATCGACGATCTCAAGCAAATCCCCATTCCTGTAGAGCGAGCCGGCGGAACCGGCCCCGCAGCGACGGTGCCGCTGGCGCAGGTGGCGGACGTCACCGAGACCATGACGCCACAGACGATCATCCGCCGCGACGGCGACCGCGAGGTTCGTCTTTCCGCCAATCTGAACGGCCAGCCCCTTGGAGTCGTCGTCCGCGATGTCCAGACGGTAATCGGCTCCATGAATTTGCCGGCAGGCTATCGTATCGCCATTGGCGGCGAGGCCGACGACATGATGGAGAGCTTCGGCTATGCGGTGCAGGCTCTGGTGCTGGCTATCGTCTTCATCTACCTCATCCTTGCCTCGCAATTCAGCTCCTTCGTTCAGCCGGTCGCCATCATGACCAGCCTGCCCCTGTCGATCAGCGGCGTACTGGCCGGTCTTCTTTTGACCGGCTCGACGATCAACATCTTCTCGGTGATCGGCTTCATCATGCTGATGGGCCTGGTGACGAAGAACGCCATCCTGCTCGTGGATCACGCCAACAAGCGCCGCCGGGAAGGCACCAGCATGCGGCAGAGCCTGATCGATGCTGGCACGGTCCGGTTCCGCCCGATCGTCATGACCACCTCGGCCATGATTATCGGCATGATACCGCTGGCGCTCGGGCTTGGTGAAGGCGGAGAGGAACGCGCATCGATGGCCCACGCCGTGATCGGCGGCCTGCTCTCCTCAACGGCACTGACGCTCGTCTTCGTGCCGGTCGCCTTGTCATTGATCGAAAGCTGCCGGACAATGCTGAGAAAGCAACAGGACCGACCGACGCCTGACCAGATAAAGGACGCAGCCGAATGAGGAAACAAGTACCCTGGTTCCGCGTCAAAGCCTATGGCTACGGAGCCGGTCTGCCTTGCCACTGGCAGGGCTGGGTCGCCGTTGCGATCTACGCGCTCGTGCTGGCAGCAGCCGTCAGCGTCGTCGCCCCCTATGCGGACAGTCATCCCTTCGCCTATGCAACCGCGATCGGTGTCCCGACAGCGCTTTTGATTTTCGTAGTCTGGTGGAAAAGCGATGCCCCATGGCGGTGGCGATGGGGCGAAATCGACGACGAGGAGCAGGATTGACGTTCCGGCATGGGCCGGGACATTCTTACGGATCAGAGCGTATCGAGCTTGGAAAGCAGGTCCTTGAAGAGAGCATCGCGTGTCCTCCGGCCGGCCGAGCCCGGTATGTTCCGCTCTTCGCCGGCGAGGCGCGCAAAAACGATCCTGCGATCTCCCTTGACTGCCCAGCCGACGAACCAGCCATACATCCTGCTGCGACCCCGGCGTGCCCCGGCTTTCGATGCCGGCATCGCGCCGGTCTTGCCGAAGATATGCCAGCCTGACTGCTGCACTCCATAGTCAGCTATCTTCGCCGTCATATCATAGGCTTGCTCGCTGACATCAAGCTCCCGGCGGACCAGCTTTCGCAGGAAGACGAGCTGCTCGACGGGCGAGATCTTCAGCGACGAGCCGAGCCAGGCATGCGTCAGGCCATCATGCTTGCCCGGATTGCCCGAGACGTCGCGATTGCCGTAATTGAATTGCCGGACATAGGCTTGGAATTTCGCAGCGCCCAGTGCCTCCGTGAGACGCTGGGAATACCAGACGATGGACTTCTCCATCCAGAGGCGCGGCGTCGCCTTGTCCTCCCATGTCGCCGACCAATCGGAATAGCCTTTGACATAGGGCCAGACGGGCGTCGATTCATCCGTGAGAATATGAGCATCGTAGCCCATGAGGCTAAGCGCGAGCTTGAATGTCGAGGCGGGAGAAAGAGTGCGGTCGCAATCACCCTGCTTTACAAGCGTCTTGCCGCTTTCGACATCCTCCGCGATAGTGCAGATCGTTTCGGCATTCGAAACAGCCGGAACCGCAACGAAAACGGCAGTTGCAAGCAAGCCCATTTTTCTCACGACCGATCCACTCATCTTGCGACCAGATAGGACACGGCGACACGCGCGGTGATGACATTCTTGCCGGTCTCGATCGGCACGCCGCCACTTGTACTCGCGGAACGCAACCTGGCCTCGGTGGAAGCATAGGGAAAGACGGTCGCAGCGGGCTGGTCTTCGATCGCTATGATCGGCCCGAGCCTCAAGCCCGAAGCCTGCGCGACGGAGCGGGCGCTTTTCCCCGCCGCGGTGACGGCTATCTTGCGCGCCTCGTCGACGGCGCCAGCCACATCATCGACCATGAATTCCACCGAGCCGCCCTCGTTGACGCCGCTTTTCAAGGCGACATCGAGGACATTGCCGACCTCCGACACCTTGCGGACGCGCACCATCAGCGTGTTCCGGGCATCATAGCCGGTAATGGCCGAAGATGGGGGAGTCCCGTCAGGCTTCGCCGTGAAGTCGAAGCGCGGCGAGATCTGAAAATCCGCGCTTTGCATGTCGTCCCTAGCGATACCCGAGGACACGAGCGAGGCGATGAGGTTGCGGGTCGCCTCCGTAGACGTCGCAACCGCCTCGCTCGCCTCTGCCGCCTGGCGCAATACCGTCAAGCGCACGACAGCTAGGTCAGGGCTGCGAAGCACCTGTCCTTCGCCGACGACCCGGATGAGGCCGGCACCCTCTGCTACTTTCTGCTCGGCTCGCGCCGGAGCGGCCAGCGCGACGGAAAGGGTCGCGATAGCAGCCGTGATCATGGAAATTCGCTTCATGTCCGAGAATCCTGTCGCTGGAGGGATTGAAGGTTCAGCCTATTCGCATTCGAGCGAAGGCTGCCGGAAGCTGGTCACGTACCAATCCGACCCGGAGCCTCGGGTATAGAAGGTGTAGAAGCATTCCGTGCGCTCGACGTAGCCCGGCGTCTCCGTCACCTGGTAACGGCTGCCGCGGCGCGTCTCCTTGATTTCGCCGCTGGATTGGCCGGGCACCACCTGCGTTTTCTGCTTGCGCCACTGGTAGGCGCGCTCGCCCGGACGCAGATCATAGACGTTGTCAGGCGGGCCGTAGTCGACCATGACACTGCTGATCGGCGCACCAATATAGCTTTTCATAACTTGCGAGGCACAGGCCGAGAGAATCAGCAGTATCGTCAGAGCGGCAACACCGACAGGGAGCCGATTCATGCTAGTGGCAGACATCAAGAACGTCCTTTTGCAACTGGAGGAAGATCACAGGCAGGGGGTACGTTGCCAGGATTACGGCAGCATTGCGCATTGCGGCATCAGCCGCTTTTTGTCGAGCGGCCGAGAATCTGGCGGATGCCGTCCTTTCTGAAGGGTTGCGCAAGCTGGCCCAGGAAGCTCTTCGCGATCTGGCCGCGAATGCCGATGTCGGTCGAAGATGGGCGGTCAGGATTGAAATAGGTGCCAAACAGCAGATCGAGGAACACGACATTCTCGCCGTAGTTCGTATTACCCTCGCGAATATCCTTGGAGTGATGCCACCGATGCAGGCGCGGGGTACTGAAGATGTAGTCGAAAAAGCCGGTCCTCATATCGACGTTGCAATGGGTGAGGATGCCCATGAACGCCGTGACGGCGCCAAGCCACAGGAATACAGGCAGCGGAGCGCCGAGAAGAAAAAGCGGGAGCTGGCTGAGCGCGACCTTGAACAGCGAATCTGCGATATGAAAGCGGCCGGTATTGATGACCCAAAGGCGGGTCACGCTATGATGCAGGGCGTGAAATCGCCAGAAGAAAAGTCTCTCATGGGCAATCCTATGCGACCAGTACAGACCGAATTCCGCGATGAGAACGCCCATCGCCACCTGCAGCAGCATGGGCAGGGTCGTCGGCCAGATGTCCAGCTGCGCGCCGGTGAGCGGTAACAGGACGATGGCCGTAAACATCGGAAAGACGGCACCCAATAGCGCCATGAGCTGCACCAGCCCCTTGGTCAGAAGCGTATGGGCGATATCATTTGCCATTTCGCCGTCGGACAGCAGCCAGCGCCGCTCATAGGGAATATATCGCTCCAGCAGGAAGAGCAGCAGGACCTCGCCGGCATAGACAAGCGCAAAGGCAAACATCGGCCGCTCGCTTGCGAAGGCGAAATAGGTGCATAGCAGGCCGGAGAAGAACACCAAAGGCCAGGACGAGAGAGACAGAATCGTCCTCATTGCTCGTCCAGCCATTGCAGTAACTCGCGGCAGGTTCGGGCCTTTCCATCGCTGAAGCGCCCATCGGTGCACGGGTTTACGGAAGGGTTCCTTCGCCCATCATATTCATGGCCCGGCGAGGAAGCCCATCGATCGTGCCGCAGCGCGCGCCTAATCTCTGCGCAGCTTCGCGGGTGGCCACCGCTCACGCGACCGTCCGTGCAGGGATCGTATCGGTATTGAATAGGAAGAGCAGGTGGTTCCTGCCGCAAGGGACTTGACTGCGCCCCTGAAAAACATTGTCCGCTGGTCAGCACGATACATGCCAATAGAAACGGTAATCGCATAAAATCTGCCCCTGCTCAATCAGAAGGCGGCAATCTCTGTAGACTGAATTGCGTGAGCATTGCGATATTCGGGAAAAGTTGCCTTCCCCACGCTTGATCCCGGCGATATCGCGCAGGAAATCTGGAGCCTTGTTAGCGAGTGCCGCTATCGCAATGGGAGCATGGGGTTCCAATGCCTTCGCCGGCAAAAGAACTGTGGGAGAAGCATCCTCCGACCCGGTCATGACGCTCTGGCATCGATGGCAGGATACCCACCGTCTGAGGGAAAACCTTTGCCGTCAACAGCAAGGCCTCGAACAGCAACTCGCAGAAACCATCGGCTTTCCTTGTGCAATAATCCAGTTATCCGATGGCGAACGCGTCGCTGCATATTCCCTCGGGGCTATCCACGATGTGCTCCATCTAGCCCAAGAGGGGATAGAAGCTTACGCGAAGGCTAAAGCAGAGTTCGCGGCTCATAAGTTGCAGTGGGATAGGGCCGACCAAGAAATTGGCTATTCGGCCACGGCGCAGGCCGAGCGAGACGCTGGTGATCGAGCTGAAGAGCTGCTTGAGGCCATGGCCGCCACCTCTGCGACGTCATTGGCCGGCGTAGCGGCCAAGCTGGACGCCGTGTTGCGCGAAGGCAATATCTGGGAAGACAGCTCCGAGTTTCCCTGGCCCCAGATACGCTCGGCGCTTGACGACATTGCACGTATAGGGTGGCATGGCGCCTATGGGGATGCACCATGAAAAGCCCGTTCGGCATCCATGGGCCTCAATCGGAAAGCCTCCACCAGAGAGCAAGACGGCAAGTCCTCCGTTGCACGCCGGCACCGGAGGCTACAGTGTACCCGCCTATGTAGTCGCCAGCCAGAACGGAATGATTGCTGTCCTTGCTGAAGAGCGGGATGAGCCGTCGAAATACAGGCAATCCATACCATCCCCGATCGAGCGCGCGGATATCAAACACAAGCGCCATTTCCCTCCGCTTACGGCCTGGCACCAGGGCAGTTTTCAGATCGTCATAGCTGATGCCCTTCCCGGAGAAAGCCTCTTCGACCGAGTGTCGAAGCCATTGGATTTCGCGGAACATCCGCTCCGGGGACAATTTGAATTGATCCCGCACGACCTCAAGCAGGATATTACCGCGAGCGTTAAGGGTATGGAGCGGTTTAGCCTCACTAAGGGGCTCGTTCGCCATCTCCATCCCCGGCGGTCTTAACTTTGATCGCTGCTCTCATCCTTTGAAAGCAGAGCGTGCAGGTCTTCCGTCAGTCGAACGGGCAAATCCATTTTCTCATGAAGGATACTCATGATACCGAGATCACCGTTTTCCAATTCGCGAAAGAACACGCAGTGGTGTTCATATCGGCTGAAAAAAGCTTTCTGCTTGATATCGGATGGCACGGCTAACTTTTGTGGAAGGCGCCGCCACACGAGACGATTTTCGCAAAGCCGTTGTAGATGCGTATGAAGCCCACGGATATAGGTATCCGCCTGGGCTTCGCCCCAGGTGTCGGACGTGTCGCGCCAAATCCTGTCCTGCGCCGTATCTGCGCGCGGATAAAAGCGATACGCCACCATGATCAGCGGCGCTTATTGCGGCGGATAACGTCCTCGGCGGAAACCGCGACAAACTCGCTGTCATCCGCCCGCATGGCGGGGGCAAGCTCCTTTTGGAGCGCTTCCCATGCCTCATCACGGGTTTGCAGATCGCGACGGATCAACGCGCGAATGTATTCGCTGGCGTTCTCATAGAGACCATCGTCGCCAATCTGCTGCTGGATGTGGGCTTGCAGCGCACCGCTGACCTTCACATGAATGCTACCCGACGCCATCGGCGATATCCTTTCGTTACTCCCTAATTGTGGGGCGCGTAGCATATATTGTCAATATTCATCACAGCGCGCCTCCTGGGGAGATGTGCTGTGTACCCGCAGGCTGGCGGCCAGATGATGCGCCAGCTATCGTCCAGCGCCTGAACCGATTATAGCAAGTCGTATATGGTCCATATCGTTCAGGGACATCTCGCCAAGGTGCTCCGGATCGCAGAACCCAGAAGATGCCATTTAAGACCCTGCGGTCATCAACGCGGGGCACACCTCTTGGTTTATTTGGCAGGATCGGCTCTATCGTTCGCCATTCGAAGTCGGTGAGGTCATATCGGCTCATGCCACCTTGAATCAGCTAACTGGCGCGACACAAAGCGCAGATTTCATGATCTGGAATGTTATTTGTCACCGCAGGCGACCCTACCGATGGAAGCGGGTGAACGCCATCATTGAAGCTACAGAGCACGATAATAGCTGCGTTGATGCCGATCAGGCGGCGGAGACGCCCCCATTTGTCGGAATGCCGTCAGTTTCGGAAGCAGGCTTATCTTACAATATCTCTCGGACGCTGGAGAGGAACCGTCGCAAAGCTTCGCCGATGTAACCACGGTATGGCTGGAATTCCTCGACTGTCGTCATGTTAACGACGCGCCGGAAATTGAAGGCAAACTCGATAGGACTGAGAACCTGCGCGATTTCGAAAATACGCTCCAGCCGCGGCGGGTTTTCGAGGTCAAGCCAAATCCCGAAATAGGCGTCCTTGATATCGTCATAAGCCGGTGAGCCGACATCCAGCCCGTGATTACGCGCGGCACTGTCCAGAAAGCCAGCCAACGAGAAGAATGGATGGGTAATGACCGCATCCCCTCAATCGTTGATCAGGACGCCGCCCGGATTCACCAAGACATTGTTGTCGTGAAAGTCGCAATGCTCAAGCGTGTCCGGTATGTTGAACTCGGCGAACTCGCGGCATAGGCGGCGAACCTCGTCTCCACTCCGCTGCAACACTTCAATCTCAGCCATCGTCAGGCCTTCGCGCGCCAACAAACCCTGGTCGTGAACCAGCTTATCATAAAGATCGGCGAAGACAGCCATGCGCCAGTCGTCAATGCCCAAGGCGAGAAGCGAATCTACGTCAGAAACTACGCTGAGTTGGATATGGGCGTATTCGCCGAGGAGCGTCCCAACGGTTTGCCGATCATAGGATTGCTTCAGCTTGCCACGAAGAGGTTCGCCACCATCAGGCATGAGGAACGCGCCTAGGGCCGGATTGCGGGCAAGAACCGGGAGGATAACGGTGGGAAACTGCTCGGCTAAACGAGTCATTAACGCCGCCTCGCTCGCGTAAGCGGGCGCACTCCATTTCAGGTAAACATGCCCGCGATCAGTGGCGAAACGATAGATCTTTGACCATGGTACGGCACGTACAAGGTCCGGCTCACCAAGCAGACAATAGTCATGGGCGGCCAGCCAGTCTTTCGTCCAGGTGATCGCTGCATCCATAGTGAGACTACAGCTCCAAGGGCCACCGCTGATGAGCATGCATCACCGTCAGGATTTCGACATCCTGCCCGACGCGATAGGGAATGATATAGGGAATGTCCCCCAGCACTACCTCACGTGTGCCCTTGATGCGACCGGCACGCCCTGTCGCCGGAAAATCCGCCAGCGTATCTACAGCCGACACAATTCGCGCAACAATGCGCGCAGCGGCGTCGGGATTGTCCTTCTGGATATACTCACCGATCTCATCAAGCCGCCGCAACGCTCGTAGCGTCCAGCGGATGCGTTTCCGACTCATGATTGACGGGCAGACTTGACGTACTTGCCGACAACCTTCGCCACATTATCATCGCTGGCAAACTCACCCCGATTGGCCTCAGCCAAACCGGCTTCAATTTCGGCAAGCTGCCACTCTTCGCGTGCAACATAGTCCTCGATGGCTTGTGCAGCCGTATACGCACGGGAGCGATCAAGCTTCTCTGCGATCTGGTCGAGCTTGCTGGCCGTCTCATCCGAGACGCGCACGGTGAATGCAGTCATGGCACCCAACTTTCCTTGGTTCACTATGATTATTGGTGAACCACCTCGGTTCGTCAAGGTTCACGTCGCATATACTTTCGGGCAATCGTAGAAATATGGACGACAAATGCCCTGCTCAAGCATGGCAAAACATCATTGTCGTGAGTTGCTTGTCCTTCCCGAGAGAGGGGTGACAGTTCATACCGGAGACATGGGTTACACTTTTTGCCTTTGCGAGGAGAGCGAAGGTGGTCTCCGTTTTCAGGATACCTGCCGCCAGCTTGCCGCGTAGACCGAGATACCAGTCTTCGGCAAATGCCTTGGCTTGTTCGAGGCTCGTTTCCTTGGTGCTGGTGCGATACTGGCGGCCTTTTACGGAGGCCGAGCAATGCCACGTCAGCCCCCCGCGCCGGTAGACGTTGACCTTTCCTCCGAGGATTTCGTGGCTCCCCATAAGGGCTCCCTCGTCGATTTCGTTACTTCGATATGGGAAC
This sequence comes from Rhizobium sp. BR 315, assembly GCF_050577975.1. Taxonomy (NCBI): domain Bacteria; kingdom Pseudomonadati; phylum Pseudomonadota; class Alphaproteobacteria; order Hyphomicrobiales; family Rhizobiaceae; genus Rhizobium; species Rhizobium sp. BR 315. The sequence continues at coordinate 58,141 of NZ_JARWKZ010000032.1, forward strand.
AGGGAATCACGACATCGAGCGGCGGTCAAATCGGGTCACCTCGTTTGTGCTAGCTGTGTGCTAGGTCCAAAACGCACGAAAGCCCTCCTTGAGGGAGGGCTTATTCGTTTGATAAGTCTTGTAAGATTTGGTTGCGGGGGCTCACAAGCAACGATTCCTGCGATTGTTCGAGAGCGAAATACCAGAACTGGCCGCGCGAACGATCGATAGATGCTCTCGTCGAATCAGGCTCGGTAATGCCATGTCGATCACTCCGTAGCCCTCGCTGAAACCCGCGGGGCTGGGTTCAAACATGGGTCAATTCTCAATAGCCTATATCGAGGAGTGGCAGGTTGCGGTCGCGAACGCTTAGCGTCGCCTCAAGGCGTGGCGAAGTGAAAAAGCCCACGCGTTGCTGTTCGGTTTCCCGGAAATAACGCAGGAGGTCCTTGAGGTTGCAACGCCCCATTGATCAGCACTAGGTGCTCACGAAGGAGGCGGAGCGGTGCGAAATCCTTACCGTCTTCGCGCCCGCCTCCTTCGCCCCAAGCGGGAAGCAAAACCCATGAGGCGACAATCTGGCCCGCGGGAGCATCGCTGCGTGAGGCAATACGATGTCTCATCCTGAACGTCGCGCTATAGATTGATTATGGGCTGACCGTCGGACGGGTATTAGGGACAATCTCCACCTCTGAATCTTCATGGTCGGATAATGGTGCGGAATCGATCTCCAATACCGCGCCCAGCCAAAGCGCGCGTTCAAGATGGTCAGACTTGGGCTCTCCCGTGTTGGGATGTATGAGTATGGTCAGACCGCGCCGGTTGACCATGAGCCAGGGCACAAGACGGGCGAACTCGACGGGCAAGAAGGCCACCTGATACATTGCAAGCGCGTGTGGTCCGACCGGGCGATCATGCCAGCGACCGAGGAGAACGGAGAAACGTTCGGCTATCTCCTCCCGCAACAATTCCGCAGTCTCGCGCTGCTCGGAGCCGTCGAAATAGACATGGGCATGATAGCTCTCAATTCTATCAAGTTTCAGGGGTAGGTCATCTTTGGACATAAATTGACTTTCTGATTTCTCGGAGGCTTGGAACAGAGTCTTCGAAAGGAGCTTTTCAATACAAGGATCGGTTATCCAATGCGATCTTGAGCCGCGCAACGCGCGTCAAGCCCAGAGTCTACACAATAGGCGGCGCTGGATGGAGAAAGGGCCAAGGGCTAGCCTCCGAACCCTTCTCGATCGGAACCTCGATAAGGACAGGAGCACTCCGATTCAATGCGTCGATGATTAGCGACGTGAGTTCGTCTGGCGATGTGGCACGGAATGTCTTGACGCCGAAGCTTTCGCCCAGCTTCACGAAGTCCGGGTTCGTCAGTTCGGAACCGAGGTAGCGACCTGAATAGGTCTGCTTCTGGTCGCGCAGGACGTTACCGTAGGCATTATTGTTGAAGACGATCGCTACAACCGCGATGTTGTGTTGAACGGCGGTCGCCAGCTCTTGGACACCGAACATGAACCCGCCGTCACCTGACACGGATACGACGGCCTTGTCGGGATTGCCAACTTTGACGCCAAGCGCTGTATTGAAGCCAAAACCGAGATTGTCCTGGTAGCCGCAAGTGACATACTGCCTTGGGCCGTAAACCGGAAAAGCAAATCGTGCAGTGAAACCTATCTGACTGACTTCCTCGACGAAAAAGCCGTCTCTGGGAAGGGCCTCACGGATCGCGTTGAGATAATCGACCTGCGGCTGCACAGCCGAAAAACGCTCCCTGGCCTTGCGGTTGAGTTCTGCAAACTCGGTCGTCCTGTCGGCAGCGGTCGTCGGCGTCAGAACGTCGATCAGAGCCTTGGTCCCTGCCCTCGCGTCGGCAACCACACCGACGTCCGGCTTCAGCCGGACCATCTCCGTCGGGTCGATGTCGATGCGAATGACCTTCAGTCCCTTCGGCAACCACCGCCAGCGCATGTATTCAAGTTCAAGGCGGCTACCGATACCGATCAGGACGTCTGTATCCCTCCAATAATCGAAGGCAGCCACCAAATTGAGATAGTTGGGATGATCGTCGCTGACGACGCCCTTGCCTGAACGGTGTGATGTGACCGGCGCGTTGAGGACGGTCGCAAGCAAAGCCACCTCATCGCCAGCCTCCACGGCGCCACCGCCGACCATGATAAGCGGGTTCCTTGCATTTGCGAGAATGGCGGCAGCTGCCTTGATTTGCTCTGGATTAACCTGCGGGGCGGGAGCAGGTCTGGTCTGGGGAAGATCCAGTTCCGGTCCCGCCATGCCGAAGACATCCCATGGCGCTTCCACGGCGCCCGGCCCGCGTCGTCCGGAAAGCATCTTGCCGATAACCTCGGCCATCACCGTTCCGCTCTGGGATTGGTGATCGATGCGCTCGGCAACCTTCGTGATCCCCCGCATGGTCGCCAGTTGGTCGGGCAGTTCGTGAAGCTGCCCTCGCCCCTGGCCGATCAAGTGGGACATGATATTGCCTGTCAGGCAAAGAACCGGGGAATTGGCACCGTAGGCGGTACACAAGGCTGCGCCCGAGTTCAAAACACCAGGACCGGGCACCACTGTATAGGCGCCGATCCGACCCGTCGACTGGGCATAGCCGTAAGCCATGTAGCCGGCACCCTGTTCGTGGCGGGTGTGGATGAAACGGAGTTCGTCGCGCTTTTCGTAGAGAGCGTCATTGAAGTCATACATGTGGGCGCCGGGAATGCCGAACACCGTATCAATGCCATTTTCGATCAGGGAGCGGGCAATGGCCTGACCCGTGGTTTCCATTTTTGTCATCACTTGTCCAACTTTGAATCTGGCTTTGAATCTGGAATGAGATCAGGCTGCGGACCGCGCGTTCAACGCGCCTTCTGCGTGAAGAGACTTCACGATGGCGGTGGCGTCGTCGGGCTGCATTCCCGCAAGGTTCACGCGGCCCGAATCCGCCATGTAGATCCCATGCTTCAATCGCAGCGCCGCGGCGGTTTCCTTTGAAATGGCCAGGTTCGAGAACAGGCCACGCTGCTTGGCGATAAATGCAAGATCAGGATGCGCCGCAGCGAGTGCGGCGCGATTTCCGTTGACGCGAGAGCACATTTCCTGAAGCTCAACCTTCCACACTTCCGTCAACTCCGCGCTCTCCAGAACGGCGCGAACGATTGCCGCGCCGTGATCAGGCGGCATCGACCAGTTGACACGAGCCAAGGAAGCCAGGTTGCTCTCGGCAATCTGACGTTCCCTGGAATTCCGGCTCACGAGATAAAGTGCGCCGACCCGTTCGCGATAAAGTCCGAAATTCTTATCACAGGAATAGGCGACCATGGCTTCGTCGACAGCACTGAGAACAAGGCGTGTCGGCTCTGCGTCTTGCTCAAGACCATCGCCGAGCCCCTGATAGGCGAGGTCGATGAACGGAATGAGCGCGCGTTCAACCAGCAGCGCCGTGATCTGATTCCATTGCTCAGTGGTAAAATCGATTCCCGTGGGGTTATGGCAGCAGCCATGGAGAAGAACGATATCCCCCGCATTCGCCAATGACAGCGCCTCGACAACGCGATCGAAATCGATCTTCTGCGTCGCCAGATCGACGAATCGGTAGTCCTTGACGTCCAACCGGGCGGATCCAAAGATCGGCGCATGGTTAGGCCAACTCGGCGTCCCCAACCAGACCTGAGTATTCGGATTGGCAGCCGCGATCAATTCAGCGCCAAGCCGCAAGGCGCCGCTTCCGCCAGGCGTCTGAATGCCGACGATACGATCAAGCAAGTTGTTCGTGGCGCCGAAAATAATCGGCTTGAGCAAACTCACGAATGTCAAATCGCCTTCCGGACCGAGGTAGCGTTTGCTGTCCTGCGTTTCGAGCAAGAACTTTTCCGCCTTCTTGACGGCGCGCATGACCGGCGTCTTGCCCTGTTGGTCACGATAGACACCGACACCGAGGTCGATCTTGGTTTGACGTGGGTCGGCGTGAAACGCCTTGATAAGCGCCAGGAGGCTATCGGCTGGCTGCTCTTTGAGTTTGTTGAACATCTTCCACCTCGCTTGTAGGATCTGGCGTCACCATACCGCCACGGCGATGGCGATTTCTTGCATTTTCGCTCACACTCACTTAGTATGGCGCACGAAATTCTTTGTTTTCTCCATATTCACGCAAGAGAATCGACATGGCGAGCAAAGGGGAGGCACTTGACCAGTTTGACATCCGGCTCCTTGCGGCAATCCAAAGAAACGCGGAACTGACGCAGGCCGAGCTGTCGCAACTCGTGAACCTGTCGGCCGCGCAGTGTTCCAGAAGGCTTGACCGCCTCCGGAGCGAAGGCTTTGTTCAGAGTGTCGTGGCCATACTCAATCCAGAAAAGCTTGGACT
>NZ_JARWKZ010000032.1:65000-67500 GCF_050577975.1 Rhizobium sp. BR 315
GTACATAAGGGTCACGCTTCTTCCGAAGTTACGCGTGCAATTTGCCGAGTTCCTTCAACATAGTTCTCTCAAGCGCCTTGGTATACTCTACCTGACCACCTGTGTCGGTTTCGGGTACGGTCTATACGGTGGAGCTATTTCCTGGAACCGCGTCCCCGCCCACACAATCCAATAAGTGTGAACAAGTTAAGCAATCCGTCACTACCACCAGGCCCACGAATATTAACGTGGTTCCCATCGACTACGCGTGTCCGCCTCGTCTTAGGGGCCGGCTAACCCTGCTCAGATTAACTTTAAGCAGGAACCCTTGGTCTTTCGGCGAGAGGGTCTCTCACCCTCTTTATCGTTACTCATGTCAACATTCGCACTTCCGATACCTCCAGGRCCCCTCACAGGTAYCCCTTCACTGGCTTACGGAACGCTCCGCTACCACKTGCGATTRCTCGCAMATCCTCAGCTTCGGTGCATGGCTTCAGCCCCGTTACATTTTCGGCGCAAAGACCCTTGACTAGACCAGTGAGCTGTTACGCTTTCTTTAAATGATGGCTGCTTCTAAGCCAACATCCTGGTTGTTTTGGGATCCTCACATCCTTTCCCACTTAGCCATGACTTGGGGACCTTAGCTGGAGGTTAGGGTTGTTGCCCTTTTCACGACGGACGTTAGCACCCGCCGTGTGTCTGCCGAGTAGTACTTCCCGGTATTCGGAGTTTGGTTAGGATCAGTAAGACGGTGAGTCCCCATAGCCCATCCAGTGCTCTACCCCCGGGAGTATTCGCTCGACGCTCTACCTAAATAGATTTCGCGGAGAACCAGCTATTTCCGAGTTTGATTGGCCTTTCACCCCTAGCCACAAGTCATCCCAATCTATTGCAACAGATGCGGGTTCGGTCCTCCAGTTGGTGTTACCCAACCTTCAACCTGCTCATGGCTAGATCACTCGGTTTCGGGTCTAATGCAACAAACTATATCGCCCTATTCAGACTCGCTTTCGCTTCGCCTACACCTACCGGCTTAAGCTTGCTTGTTACACTAAGTCGTTGACCCATTATACAAAAGGTACGCCGTCACCCTTGCGGGCTCCGACTGTTTGTAGGTATCCAGTTTCAGGTTCTATTTCACTCCCCTTGTCGGGGTGCTTTTCACCTTTCCCTCACGGTACTGGTTCGCTATCGGTCATGCACGAGTACTTAGGCTTGGAGAGTGGTCTCCCCATGTTCAGACAGGATTTCACGTGTCCCGCCCTACTCTAGGACAATAAAGCTATCTACGCGTACGGGGCTGTCACCCTCTACGGCAAACCTTTCCAGGTTCTTCCACTTTAAACTTCATTGCCACTGGCCTGGTCCGCGTTCGCTCGCCACTACTTGCGGAGTCTCGGTTGATGTCCTTTCCTGCAGGTACTTAGATGTTTCAGTTCCCTGCGTTCGCTTCTTACACCCTATTTTATTCAGGTGAAGATACCTCATAACAATRCYTAGAAACCATTCGGGTTTCCCACTCACGCTTGTTCCGCCCKKCRGGCGGCGCTGCGTGGGCGCGTCGGACGACCGACGACARGCCTCYSGCCTGTGCTGCTGCCACACTCGAACCCGAGCAGGGCACCAACAAAGCGCAGAGCGCGTCGGCGATCGTTCGCCGTAACGTCGGACCAAARGTCCGACAACCAGAATGATTTTCTARGYATTTAAGGTGGGTTGCCCCATTCGGAGATCCATGGATCAAAGCTTATTCGCAGCTCCCCACGGCTTTTCGCAGCGTATCACGTCCTTCATCGCCTGTGCATGCCTAGGCATCCACTAAATACCCTTACGACACTTGATCGTTCTCATTGCCAATGCTCATCATCTAGTCGCCATCCCCTCGCGGAAACGAGCGACAGACCGGGTTACCTTTTACAACCCAGCCTACTCAACAATGCCATCGACGTGTTCGATAGATCTGCTTTTACGCAAAAGCCATAAAGCTTTCGCGAGATATTGGAGCTACGCCGAGCAGCTCGCTTGCAGTCTATCTTAAGACCAGCTTCTCGAGATTGGATCCGATACCGCGCGGTCAGGCAACGGTAATCCGGTCGTCCATCAGAGGTATCCATAAGGACACCAACAATGACGACCCAGAGCGACAAGCTTCCTTCCTACCTCCGTCCCCTCCTTCGTTTCCAGCCGGCTAGGCCATCCACGATATCAGCAGGTCCGGGCTCGGACGTTTCGGGCAAAACCCAAAACACCTGGAAGCCTCCAGATCAATCTTCTCTTCACAATGTATGCAGAACACGCGATCAGCCCTAAGGCCGACGCAAAACCTTTTTTTCTTCAGAAGACAACATGCCGTCAGTCTCGACACCAATCGATTTGGTGGAGCTGAGCGGGATCGAACCGCTGACCCCCTGCTTGCAAAGCAGGTGCTCTCCCAGCTGAGCTACAGCCCCATCAGCTCGATCGCCCCGGTCCTACAACCAGGGTTCGGCAACTTCCGCGTCACCGTCCATTCCCAACCCAC
>NZ_JARWKZ010000033.1:0-68186 GCF_050577975.1 Rhizobium sp. BR 315
GGCTGAGGCACGACGGGCATTCGCGGCATTCGGGCGTATAGAGCGGGATGACGTGATCGCCTTTCTTCACCGAGGTCACCCCCGGTCCGACATCGACGACGATACCCGCACCCTCATGGCCGAGGATGGCCGGGAACAGGCCTTCCGGATCGGCCCCCGACAGGGTGAAATCGTCGGTATGGCAGATGCCGGTCGCCTTGATCTCGATCAGCACTTCGCCGGCTCTCGGCCCCTCAAGCTGAACCGTCATCACCTCAAGCGGCTTGCCGGCCTGCACCGCTACGGCTGCTCTTACGTCCATGGTTTCATCCCTTCCTGCTATGATTTGGTTCGCGCGACATTGCCATGGGCGCGCGTTGCGGCTCAAGCCAAAATCAGACACTTAGCGTCGCAATCGTCGGGTTTCACCCGAACAGGCGCTGCGCACTTTTCCGGAAAAGTTCGGCCGCCCGTATTTTAATCAGGCAAATTCCATGATCACGGCATCGACGGCGAGGCTTTCACCGGGTTTCGCATTGATCTTGCCAACGATAAGATCGCGTTCGGCGCGCAGGACATTCTCCATCTTCATCGCCTCGACGATGGCCAGCGTCTCGCCTGCCTTGACCTCCTGGCCCTCGGCGACGGCGATCGACACGACGAGGCCGGGCATGGGGCAGAGCAGCAGCTTCGACGTGTCGGGCGGCAATTTGATCGGCATGAGCTTGTCGAGCTCCGCCTGGCGTGGCGTGAACACCTTGGCCCTGACGGAGAGCCCTTGCCAATCGATGCGCAGGCCGTTCAACACCGTGCGGATCTGGGCCGTCAGCTTGCGGCCGCCCACGGCGCCGACCCAGACGGCATCGCCGGGACGCCAGTCGGTTGCGACAGTCACGGTCTTGCCGCCCATCTGCATGTCCATCTCGAAAGGAATGGTCACCACGCCCTCGAGCAGCGTCACGGGCAGGTAATCCGTGCCGAGCTTGACGATCCAGTTTTCCCGTAGCGGCCCGGCTGCGGGACGCAATCGGTCACCATAGCGCTCGCGGCGATTGGCTTCGGCCAGGCTGCAAGAAAGGGCGACTGCGGCGAGCAGGGCAGTCTGTTCCTCATCCGGCGTGACGGGCGCAAAGCCTTCCGGATATTCCTCGGCGATGAAGCCGGTGGAGAGACGGCCTTCGCGCCAACGCGGATGCTTCATGAGCGCGGAGAGGAACGGCATGTTGTGCTCGATGCCGTCGACGACAAAGCCATCCAAGGCTTCCCCCATCGCTTCGATCGCCGCTAGCCGGTTCGGTGCCCAGGTGCAGAGTTTGGCGATCATAGGATCGTAATACATCGAGATCTCGGCGCCTTCGAAGACGCCGGTGTCATTGCGGACGACCGATTTTTCCGTCTTGCCTTCGCGCGGCGGACGATAGCGCGTCAGACGGCCGATCGAGGGCAGGAAGTTGCGGTAGGGGTCTTCCGCATAGAGACGGCTTTCGATTGCCCAGCCATTGAGCTTGATATCCGCCTGCTTGAACGGCAGCTTTTCGCCGGCGGCGATGCGGATCATCTGCTCGACGAGATCGATGCCGGTGACGAGCTCCGTCACCGGATGCTCGACCTGCAGGCGGGTGTTCATTTCAAGGAAATAGAAATTCCTATCGCGATCGACGATGAATTCGACCGTGCCGGCGCTTTGGTAATCCACGGCTTTCGCCAGCGCCACCGACTGCTCGCCCATGGCCTTGCGCGTTGCTTCATCGAGGAAGGGCGAGGGCGCCTCTTCCACGACCTTCTGGTTCCGCCGCTGAATGGAGCATTCGCGCTCGCCGAGATAGACGACGTTGCCATGCGCATCGGCCAGCACCTGGATTTCGATATGCCTGGGATCGACGACGAATTTCTCGATGAAGACGCGGTCGTCACCGAAGGAGCTTTTCGCTTCCGAGCGGGCACGCTCGAATCCGTCGCGCACCTCGTCCTTGCTCCAGGCGATACGCATACCCTTGCCGCCGCCGCCCGCAGACGCCTTGATCATGACGGGATAACCGATCTCGCCCGCGATCCTTTCGGCGTGATCGGCGTCATCGATGATGCCGAGGTAGCCGGGAACGGTGGAAACCTTGGCGGCATTGGCGAACTTCTTCGATTCGATCTTGTCGCCCATGGCTTCGATCGCCTTCGGCTTCGGGCCGATGAAGACGATACCTTCCTTCTCCAGCGCGGCGCAGAAGGAGGCGCGCTCGGAGAGGAAGCCATAGCCCGGATGAACCGCTTCCGCGCCCGTCTGCTTGCAGGCGGCGATGATCTTGTCGGCGACGAGATAGCTCTCAGCAGCAGGAGCCGGGCCGATATGCACGGCCTCGTCGGCCATTTCGACGTGCAATGCATCCCGATCGGCATCGGAATAGACGGCGACCGTCAGGATACCCATCCGGCGCGCGGTCTTGATCACGCGGCAGGCGATCTCGCCGCGATTGGCGATCAGGATTTTCTTGAACATGCAATCTCCGCCCAAATACCCTATTCAGTCAGTGTTTTAGCCACAAATTGCGCTGTCGGTCCATGCGCAAGATGTCTGCGCTTACGCCGTTTTCTGCAATCTTGACTGAACGCGCTCCCGCCAGATGATGAAGAGGCCGGAGCTGACGATGATGGCGATGCCGATCCATTTGGAAAGATTGGGAAAATCGCCGAAGATCGCATAGCCGAGAACGGTGGCGGAAATGATCTCGAAATATTGGAACGGGGCAAGCAGCGAGAGCGGCGCCAGGCGGAAGGCTCTGACGACAAGCATATGCGCGTAGCCCGATATCGAGCCCAGAATCAGCAAAAGGACGAGCCCGAGCATAGAGGCGGGCAGGGAAGGCTCGAAATCCGCGATGCCTGCGGATGCTCCCGCCAAAAGGGTAATCGACATGAACAGTGTGCCGCCTACGCCGGCCATCACCTGCATTGTCATCGGCGAATCCGCCTCGCCGACGGCGCGGTTCATGAACAGATAGAGTGCAAAGAGGAAGGCGCAGGCAACGGGCAGCAGCGCCTTTAGCCCGAAAATCTCGAAACTCGGCTGGATGACGATCATTGCGCCGACGAAGCCGATGACGATCGCCAGCCAGCGCCTCCAGCCGACCTTGTCGCCGAGAAACAGAGCTGAAAGTGCCGTCAGCATGAATGGTTCGACGAAATAGATCGCGAAGACATCGGCGAGGGGCATGTATTTGACCGCTGCGAAGAAGAGCAGACTGGCAGCGCCATGCAGCGCGCCGCGCAGCAGGTTCATCCAGGGACGCTTTGCGGAAAATGCCGCACGACCCGTGACGGTCGCCAGCAGCGGCAGCATGCAGACGAGCTGAAAGAAGAAGCGGTAGAACGTAACCTGGCCGGGCGACATGCCTTCGAAGCTCGCCATGTATTTGGCGATGGCATCCATCGTCGGCAGCAGGATCATGGCGCTTGCCATGATCGTCATGCCTCTGAGCGGATTCTGCTGTGTGGAAACGGCGGAAGATACGGACATGAAGAGACATCAAACACAGGAGCAGCATGCAATCAAGAAGCGATCGGATGCGGCACCAAAAGCCGCGGGCTGACGGTGCAAGATGTCGCACTTTTCCATTTGGGACAGATCGTGGTGGCGAGATGACGCCCCTAGACCTATCTCTACTTTCGGAAACGGCTAAAACATACATGCGCCGCATAAATTGCCGGCGCAGCCAAGAAAAGGATCGCACCGATGTTCAAGCTCGAACAAGAGACGACCGTTTTTTCGGACGAGGGCGGCGATACCCTGGGCGGACGTCTGTCGATGGCTCGCGACGCCGCCGGCATCAGCTTGGAAACGCTGGCGAGCGAGCTGGGCGTCAGCGAGGAAACGATGCTCGCGTGGGAATCGGACCGCTCCGAGCCCAAGCCATCCGCTCTGGTGACGATGTCGGCTCTCTTCGGCGTATCTCCTGTTTGGCTGATGACCGGGGCGGGCGATGGTCCGGACGAGGATAGCGACCAGCGCGCGCTGGATGCCGTCAGGAACGAGTTCCTACGACTGCAGACGGCGCATCAGGAGATCGGCCGGCTGATCGAAGCAACGACTCGCCAGATCGAACGGCTCGACCATCAGATTCGGCTGCGCAATGTCAGCAAGGACATCGCTCATTGAGCGCGGCACCCTTCGATGTTCATAGCGAACAGGGGTTTTAATCGATCCGTTCCGTAGGGCACGTCTAGCTTAGGCGGGCAATCGTGTCGTCCAGATTGTCGATCGCGAGTTGTTCGCGGGCGATCATGCCGTCAAGATCGATAGCCTCGCTAACCCCTTTTGCGCTTGCGCCCTGTATTTTCATCGCCAGCAGTTCGTTGCGATGGGCGATCTTTTCGCCTCTAATTTTGATAAGCTTCAAGCGAAAATCATCATTCATCTCAAATCCCTCCGTTTGGAGTGAATTATCCGCCGTTTCCGGACCGCCACTCGTTTTTCAGGCTCACCTCAGTCGATCTCACTCGTGCCCACGTCCTCGATAGGTGGTTGGAACGCCGGCCTCCTCATGGCATTGCGCGAGAGTTTCCAGCCACGTCGCCAATCCAGCCGGTACTTCGGCATTTCCAGCTTCCAACGCCTCCACCCATGACAGGTCGCATTGCAGGGCGCTCGCCAGATTGATCGGAGTCCAGCGTATATGCAAAAGGCATTCTGAAAAGCGTTCTGGCGTCATGCATCCTCCCACTTCCGAAGAAACTTCACGGTGCCAGAGGGGCGCGCGAAGTCAAGTGATCATGGAGATCCAATGGCTCTTGATGATCAAGGCGAAGTGGCAATATGAGCGCCGTATATGATGTAGAGGTGAGTGAGGCTGGGGACCGCCGGCTTGAACCTAGCCGCTATAGGGCATTAAAACGCTGCTCCGCTGTCATCCTCCGCGAGGAATCAGCTTGGTGGTCTCTATCGGGTGAATTAACCGATGTCCGGGGGAGCTGAAGGTGTCGGGGGTAGCCGGTATCGATAGAAGCTGATTTCAGCAGATCAAGCGATCAACCGCCGGTGAGATATCCATAGTGTCCCACGCTATTCTTCATCGTGAAATCCAGTAGCACCTAATGCCCTGTTCTAAAAACAAAAAACCCGGCCTAGGCCGGGTTCTTGGTGCGGTCGAGAAGACTCGAACTTCCACGGGTTGCCCCACAGCGACCTCAACGCTGCGCGTCTACCAATTCCGCCACGACCGCATCGTGGTAGGCGCCGAATTGCTCCGGCGCGGCTGCATGTAGCAAAAGCATTCGGGGGGCACAAGAGCGATGTGTCAGTTTTTTTAAATTCCTTCACAGCTCCTCCGATCGCGCCCGTCCGATTGCCGGGGAAGTGCCGTAGATGTTTGAATTTCCGCCGGAATAGCGCCATATGTGGATAACCCGTCGGCGCGCAGGATTTCCACAAATGCGGCCTGCGGCGCGCAAAGGACTGCCAAATGCTTCGCACAGAACTTTCTCATCAAATGTTTCCCGCTCATGGCACGCCGCCTGTTCGCTGGCGGATCAGCGATGGTCTTGTGCCTTATGAAGAGGCCGTTGCCACGATGGAGGCGGAGGCTGCGGCGATCGCCGAAGGCCGGGCGCCGGAGCTGGTCTGGCTGGTCGAGCATCCGCCGCTCTATACGGCAGGCACCAGCGCCGATGCAGCCGATCTCATCGAGCCGGAGCGATTTCCGGTATTCGCGACCGGACGCGGCGGCGAATATACCTATCACGGACCTGGCCAGCGCGTGGCCTATGTTATGCTGGACCTCAAGTGTCGTCGGCAGGATATCCGCGCCTTTGTCGGCGCGCTTGAAGAAGTCATCATCCACACGCTCGATTCGATGAATGTGCGCGGCGAACGGCGCGAGGACCGGGTGGGCGTCTGGGTGAGGCGTCCCGAAAAGCCGGTACTGCCGGACGGAACCGTCGCCGAAGACAAAATTGCGGCCCTCGGTATCCGCGTGCGCAAATGGGTGACGTTTCACGGTCTGTCGCTGAACGTCGATCCCGATCTCGGCCATTTCACCGGCATCGTTCCCTGCGGAATCTCGGCCTATGGTGTCACCAGCCTCGTGGATCTCGGCCTGCCGGTCATGATGGCGGATGTCGATATCCGCCTCCGCGACGCTTTCGAGCAGGTCTTCGGACAAACCGTCAACGACGGTTAGAGTATTTCCGTTTTCAACGGAGTCACGGAAATGCTCCATCTCTTTGTTTTCACACAATTCCGGACGCAAAACCGCTTCGCACTTTTGCTGGAATTGCTCTGATACTTCGGCTTGCATGGCAACGACCGAACGGTCGCGAATGCTATCTCGCAACCGCGATCGATTGCCACGACACACCGTGCGTTCACAGGAGCGATTCGTCTGCGTTTTCTTCGGGAAGCAAACCGGTCTCGGCCGGCTTGTCGCGCTTCCTTCTCAGCAAGCGCTCGAACTCGTCTTCCGACTTGAGAAGATCGTGCAGCTTCTGGTCGCTGAGAATATTGTCTCGATTGTCGTGCGAAGTCATGCAGGTAGCTCCTTGACCTCTGCAGGCGAGAGTGCGTTGCCTCTCTCAGCCGTTGGCGCCTACGGGTTCGGGTAGCCGACGATAGCCTCTGCCTACGCCCATCGAGGGGCTGTGGCGAATCATTTCGGACAGCCGGCAGTCGATGGCAAGGAATCGCACGCTGTGATTGCTTTTCCTCCAAGAAAAATGCCCTGGAAGGGAGAGCATCCAGGGCATAGAGAGGGGAACTGCCTCAAAAAGAATAGGGCGGTGCCCCTACACTTCAAGGGCCGGTTCTCACGATAGGTTGCATTGCGCTTACAATTGCTCCTTTGTCTCGCGAAACGGTGATCTGCGGGCAGCAAGATGAAGGCGGCCATTGTGCCGTATCGGCACGACAATCCTCTTCATTTTCGGCTGAATCAGTGGCTGTAATGAACTGCCATCAGTGATTGATATCAAGGTTGAACTACGCTTTCTGATAGTTGTTTTCGTACAGTCTACGTTCATATTCGTCCGCATATGGTGTCATCCGTCGCCCCGAAATCGCGTCTCGATTGACAAGGACTAGGGACGACACGATTAATAGTTTCGACATTCGTCATAGAGCGGAGGAAATGCCAATGACTAGTCGTGCCATTCTGTTGATGTCCCTTGCGTCTCTCACAGTTGTAGGCTCGATGGGCCTCGCTTCTTCGGCTTCTGCGCTAACCATGAAAGAGTGCAGCGCCAAATATCAGGCAGCGAAAACCGCTGGCACTCTGAACGGCCAGAAGTGGAATGACTTCCGCGCCACGCAGTGCGCTGCCGATGCAGGCGCTGCGACAACTGCACCAGCAGCAGCTGCCCCTGCAGCGACTGCACCGGCAGCGACCGCACCGGCTGCCACAACGCCTTCCAAAACGGCGAAGACAACTGCAGCTGCCAAGGTTGATGCCAGCGAGCCCGACGCCACCAAGCCGCCGGCAGCCGAACCGGCAAAGCCGACGACGGTCGCTCCGGCCGGCGTGACCTTCCCGGCTAAGGTCGATGCCAAGTATGCCAGCGAGACCCCGGGCAAGAGCCGCTTCCACACCTGCGTCGATGCCTACAATGCCAACAAGGCCAAGAATTCGCTCGGCGGGCTGAAGTGGATCCAGAAGGGCGGCGGCTACTACAGCCTCTGCAACTCTAAGCTCAAGGGCTGATTTCAGTCTGATTGGATGAACGAACGGGCGCCTTCATGGCGCCCGTTTCGTTTTGAAAGGATCAGCGCCGGATCTTTTCCCATTTCTTCGTCAGGCGATCGCGCTTGAGCTTCGAAATGCGCTGTAGCCAGAATATGCCGTCGAGCTGGTCGATCTCATGCTGAATGCAGATCGCGAGAAAGTCTTCGGCTTGTTCCTCGTGCATTGCGCCATGAATATCCTGATAGGAAAAGCGAATGGCTTTCGGCCTGACGATCTCTTCGGTGATGCCTGGCATGGAAACGCTGCCTTCCATATGCCGCATGGTTTCTCCAGACGACCACAGGATCTGCGGATTAATGTAGGTGCGTACGTCGTCTTCCCGGCTGAGCTCGATCACGACGACGCGCTTGAGCACGCCGATGTGCGGACCAGTGATGCCGACACCGGGCGCCGCGCGCATCGTATCCAGCAGATCAGCCACTAATCCATGCAAGTCGTCGTCGAAGCTGGTGACTTGGGTGCAGGCCGTTTGCAGCAATGGATTGGGGAAGCGGATAATGGGGCGGACCGGCACGGGATTCTCCGTTGATAAAGCGGTATGAGTTGAAGGCGCGAGAATAGGGCCGGACGGATTGTGACGCCATCGCCCGATGAAAAGATAGGAAATATGAGGAATTCCGCCTATCTATTTGTTAATAAATATTTTTCAATTGATGTTGAAGAGAGCTGTATCCGCTTCGAAGCATTGCTTGAAATGGACCATATCGCGTTTCGAGGTTTCGCGACGCGATGATCTGCGCGCGGCAAGAGCGATCGCGTACCGTGCAGAAATTGACTATTACGTAAAAGTCAATATTATAGTCCGCGACAGATAGGGGCGGATTCTTGGTAGACGGATACTATAGCATAACGGAGCTCACGCGGGAATTCGGCGTTTCGACCCGGACCTTGAGGTTCTATGAGGACGAGGGCCTCATTCAACCCGAGCGCAGGGGGCGTACGCGCCTGTTCCGGCCGGCCGACCGGCGCCTCATTTCAGAAATCCTCCGCGGCCGCCGCATTGGCTTCACTATAGCCGAAATCCGCGAGATCATTCAGGTCTACAAGGAGCCCCCGGGCGAAATTGGTCAGCTGAAACTGCTAATGAAGCGCGTCGACGAAAAGCGAGACGAACTGCGCCAGAAGCGCAAGGACATCGACGACACATTGAGCGAACTCGACAATGTCGAGGAAGCCTGCCTCGGACGCCTCGCCGATATCGGCGTCGGGACCTGATCGCTCCCGTTGCGGTTTGAGCAGACAATTTTGCTGCCATAGTTCCGGCAAGAACGCTTTCTAAAAGCAAAGCGTTCTTGGGGAGTTGGTGGCGTGGTATCAAAAATCTCGTTCGCCCTTGCTATGCTCGCCGCCGTTATTGTCGAGAACTCGGACCGCAGCCATGCGGCCGAAGTCGCACGGTCGGATATTCCGGTCGCTTATGGCCTTTTGCTTGACGGCAAGGATGCGGTCTATGGCCAGCTTGTTTGCCACATTCATGCTCCTTGTCAGCTTATCGACAATCAGGATACTCACGTTCAGCTGAGCGTGACGATCGAGTCCACGCAACGTCTATCGGGCGAAGTCAGCACTCAGTGCGGCGAACTCGATTGCTCCTTCTCAAGTGGGAGCGCATCTGCCAAGCTGGAGGGAGCAGCAGGCGGAGAAAGATCTCGTCAATTCAAGCTCTATGCTGGCAAAGATGCTGCAATCACGAAGGATCTGGTCTATCGCACGAGGATGGGGATCGGTCAGATTCTTTTTCTCTTCGGAAACCAGTAGGAAATGACTGCATCATTTCGTTGACCGATCTTTCACGCTCCTTCGGTCTCAAATCCAGCGGCGCGTGTGTTTGCAGTAGAATTCGAATTCACAGCCGAAGCGCGAGAGGAGATGCATCTCCTCGCAGCGGATGACCAGCGGCGTGGTCAGCGCGGCTGCCAAGGCTGCCATCGCCACGAACCAGAGATTGCCGATCAGCAGGCCGAGCCCGGCCGTTAGCAGCGTATAGCCGAGATAGGTGGGGTTGCGGGTGAAACGAAAGGGGCCCGTGGTCACCAGATAGGCGGTGCAGCGCTGTGTCAGCACCGTCGTTCGGCTCTCTATCAATGTCTTGACGGCCCAGACGTTCAGTGTCACCGCAAATGCGGTCAGAACGGACCCGACGGCCCATGCGACGATCGACCAGAGAAGCGGTAGTGGCAATGGATAGTACCGCTGTAGAGAGAGCGCGATAACGACGGCGATGCTATAGAGTAGCGGCGGCCACGGAAAACTCAGCGACTTCGAACGATAGGCATTCATGGAATAACCCTGTCATTGCGCTTCATCCGTGCATTGTATCGCGATTCGGCTCACACGTTCATCGCTATCTGCTTTGATCGCGCCTGATTCCAGGGCTTTAAAGAGATTTTGTGCCTGCAACTTGTCGAGAGTGCACTGGCAGAAGCTGCGACACATGGCTTCGCTGCCCGAGCGCGTGCAGGACGCTACGCATTGCTTGATGTAGCCGACCGCCGGATCCTGTTGTGGCGCCGGAGCGACCAGCGACAGAAGATAGACAAGACTGAACAGCACCGGCTGATGAACGAGGTAGAAGGCGAGGCTGTGACGGCCGGCACGAGCGATCAGATTGCGGCCCGGACCGAATTTCGCCAGCCGCTCCAGCCAGCCGAAGGACATTGCCAGTCGCGCCGTGCCGAGGCCGAACAGAAAAGGTGTCAGCCAGGGAAAGAGCGGCACATAGTCGTTCGATTGCTGCGGCGTCTCCGACAGGCCGACCCACCAAAGCCACGGCGTGTCGAAAGCGGCAGAATGCAGGGAGAAGGGCGCAATAACGTTGTCGACGACAATGCCGGCCGCCAGCAAGGCAGCAATGAGCAAGGTGGCGAAAGCCGGCAATCGCAGGAAAAGCAGGCCTATGATGCTGGAGGCCGCGATTGCATGGAGGATTCCGAAATAGATCCATCCAGGGCCGATAAACAATTTCGTCACGATGGAGATCGCCAGCGCGGCGACCACGATCATCCCGAGACGGCGCCCATAGGAGCGCCAGCGAATCTCCGGCGTGTTGGCGAGTACGAGGCTGAAGCCGGCCAGAAACAGGAAGGTGCTGGCGATGAGGCGGGCATAGACTTTCAACCAGCCCGTTTCCGCCGTACCCGCATCGAGATAACCGAAAAACTCGAAATCCCAGGTGCAGTGGTAGCTTGCCATCGCCAGAAGCGCGACGCCGCGCGCCGTATCAAGAAAGCCGATGCGGGGCGTCTTTCGCGGTGCATCGGCGCTCTCGGCGATAGCGACCATTAAGGGGTCCTTCCAGGCATGGACTCAAACATGTGCGCTCGGTTCGAGCGAACGCGAGCCTCTCATGGCACATCGCTATCCATAATGGCCAGACGGGCATCGGAAAAAAACTGTCGGCGGATCAGCACGATGATGATGAACATCGTCGTGCCCATGAAGACATAGGGGCTGAGGAACCAGCCGAGATAGCCGATGGACAGGAAGATGGCGCGGAGGCCAGCGTTGAAATTGCGGGCGGCGATGATGTTCATGCGAATAACCCGCTCGGCGGCGCGTTCGGCGCGCACCGGATCGCGGATGGCATCTTCGAGCATCGGCAAGGAACCGAAGAGAATGGTGCAATAGTTGAACAGGCGGTAGGCCCAGCCGAATTTGAAGAAGGCATAGCCGAACAGGCAAGCCAGCCCCGCCACCTTGATCTCGAAAGCGGCACGGCCGCCATTGAGTATGAACGGCAGATCGGAGAAAAACGCATTGACCTTGTCGGTGGCGCCGAGCAGCGCAAAGCAGCTGCCGATGGCGAAAATCGAGGTGGAGGCAAAAAAGCCCGTGCCGTTCTGCAGGCCGGAGAGGATTTGCGTATCGATCATCTTCAGATCGCGGCGCAGCGAGTTATAGATCCATTCGCGCCGGCGCTCGTTCATCGCCAGCGTCAGGCTGGTGCGATTGAAGAAGCGGGCGCTGCTGGTGATCCAGTTCAGCGCAACCCAGAGAAAGATGAACAGGGCGAGGGCGACATAGTCGGCAGTCGTCATAAAAGCAGATTCCCCAGGAATATTCCGATGTGGACTGTAGCTCAGCTCCGGCCGGGCGCAATGCCCTTCTGTTTGCCTCGTCGAATGCCTACATGTAATGTCGCTGCCATGAAATCCGATGTCGGTCGATCGCCGTGCAAGCTTGCCCCGATAGCGTAGCCTTGCCCACAGTCGATTTGCCGAGGAGGCAATAAAGGTCCATGTTTCTTTCAGTTTTCGATGTTTTCAAGATCGGTGTGGGACCGTCCAGCTCGCACACCATGGGGCCAATGTCCGCTGCGAATCGCTTCCTGGACTTGTTGCTTTCAAACGAATGGCCACGCCCGTCTTCGAACGTGCATGTAGCCTCGATCAAGGTCAGCCTGCATGGCTCTCTCGCCCATACCGGCATCGGCCATGGCACGGGCAGGGCCGTCATTCTCGGCCTGATGGGCGAGCGGCCTGATACGGTCGATCCGGACCGGATGGACGCCATCATCGACGAGGTCGAGCGCAGCGGGCGCGTCACGCCCCCCGGCCATCCGGGCTATCAGTTCCAGCCCAAGACCGATCTCATCTTCGACAAGAAGGTTCCGCTGCCGGGCCATGCCAATGGCATGAGCTTCTCCGCCTTCGACAAGGATGATCGCCTGCTGGTGAAGCGCATCTATTATTCGGTCGGTGGCGGCTTCGTCGTTACCGATACTGAGCTGGAACAAATGCGGGCCGACAAGAAGAAGCCGGCTGCGGCTGGCGAACGTGTTCCGTTCCCCTTTGCCAGCGCCAAGCAGATGCTCGAAATGTCCGAGCGCTCCGGTCTCACGATCGCGCAGATGAAGCGCGCCAATGAAGAGACGCGGATGAGCGCCGAAGAGCTGGATGCCGGCCTCGACCGCATCTGGGCTGCCATGAGCAGCTGTATCGATCGCGGCCTCAAGGTCGACGGCATCATGCCCGGCGGGCTGAAGGTGCGCCGGCGTGCCCGCGCCATTCACGACAAACTGCAGGAGGAATGGCGCAGCAACCGTATCAATCCGCTGCTCGCCAATGATTGGCTCAGCGTCTACGCCATGGCCGTCAATGAAGAGAATGCGGCCGGCGGACGTGTGGTGACCGCACCGACCAATGGCGCAGCCGGCGTCATTCCGGCGACAATCCGTTACTACCAGCACTTCCACGAGGATTGGGATCGGGAAGGTATTCACAATTACCTGCTGACCGCGGCCGCAGTCGGCGGCATCATCAAGCATAACGCTTCGATTTCCGGCGCCGAAGTCGGCTGTCAGGGCGAGGTGGGTTCGGCAGCCGCGATGGCAGCTGCAGGACTTGCCGCCGTCATGGGTGCGACGCCGGAGCAGATCGAGAATGCCGCGGAAATCGCGCTGGAACATCATCTCGGCATGACCTGCGATCCGATCGCCGGCCTCGTTCAGGTGCCGTGCATCGAGCGAAACGCCCTCGGTGCCGTCAAGGCGGTCACCGCCGCCTCGCTCGCCATCAAGGGCGATGGCCAGCATTTCGTGCCGCTCGACGCCTGCATCGAAACCATGCGCCAGACGGGCTACGACATGAGCGAGAAGTACAAGGAAACCTCGACAGGTGGCCTTGCTGTGAATGTGGTCGAATGCTGAGTGTGGATGCCTGATCTAAAAGCTTGACGCCTTTCGCCAAAAGGACTTCAACGGCATCTATGGCTTTGCATCTCATCAAATTGTGCGTGGGCGCGGATTCGCTCGATGATCTGCGTGAGTGGGTTTCTGAGCGGGCGATGAATGCCATCGCAGCCGAGCTGGAGCCGCATACGACCCATACGACACGGATGGTGCCGAAACGGATCGAGGAGCTGCTGGATGGCGGCTCGCTTTACTGGGTGATTAAGGGGCAGGTGCAGGCAAGGCAGAAGCTGCTTGGCATCGAGACCTTCACCGATGCGGAAGGTATTCAGCGTTGCCGGCTTATCCTCGACCCGAGCGTCGTTGAAACGACCGGGCAGCCGCGGCGGCCGTTTCAAGGCTGGCGCTATCTGCCGCAGGACGATGTGCCACGCGATCTCGACAGTCTCGGCGATGCGGCCGAATTGCCCGCCGATCTACGGCGGGAACTTTCCGAACTCGGACTGCTTTAGAGCAGCCTTCGAGAGCAGTTCAGATCTTCACGGAATCTCCGAGCCGCTCCATTTCATGGTTTTAGCGCAACCGCATCATGACCGGCGCTCGGCCGCTCGGGGCTGTGATATGCAGGTGGATATGCGCGTCCGGCTGCGAATAGCGCCAGGCGCGGGCGCCATGGCAAAGCAGAACGCCGATCAGATCTTTCGTCTTGCTGCGCGAGCGCGAACGGCTGAGACCCAGATCCGCGAGCCGCATCGCTGCCTCATGTAGCGGATGAAGAGCAAAGCTCTTCTGTTTCACCTTGCCCCCGCCATCGAGCGAGAATCCGGGAAAGTTCTCGTTCATTGCCATTTCAAATCCCCGTACACGTTACCAACTCAGGGCCGGTCCGACAGACATCCGGAACCGGAGGGCTAGGCATCAACAAGAGAAGCCCGACCGTTCTTCAAACTAAGCGGCACGAAAGACATTGTGCCGCCATTCTATTCCATGCTCGCCCAGCACTTCACGCCGGCACGCTTGAGAGCCTTGCAGGCATTGAGTGCTTCGCCTTGATCTTCGAAGCCGCCGAAACGGGCGCGATAGCCGCCGTCGAAGGCGACGGTATAAGACTTGGCCGAGCGCAATGCCTTGCCGCCCTTGCTCCTAGCCGCGTCGAGGAGGTCGCTAGCGCCGTCCTTGCTGGAGGACACTCCGATTTGAACGACCCAGCCGGCAGGATCACGTTCGGTCTTGCTTGCCTTTGCGACCTTCTCCGTCTTTTCAGCCTTTTCAGCCCGCTGCAGCTTAACGATCTTCGTATCGGCTTTGGAGGTCGAGGCCGTGGTGACGGTATCGATCTCGTCTTCGTCACGGTCATCGGAAGGATCAGTAGCCGCGACATCTTCCGAAACAGAGCGCTGCTGAGCGGGCTTGACCGCAAGCAAAGGATTGGCGGATTTCGGCGCTACGGCCGCAAAAGCTGCAGCGCTGGACGGTTGCCGGACCTCGGCCGCTTCCGCCGTCTCATCGTTCTTGATCTTTCCGTGGCTGACGTCGGCAAAGCGGGCGCTGGCTGCCTGAACGTCCGGCGTTGCGGCCGGCGCGTGGGCGATGACATCGGAAGCAATATGGCGTGTCGACGCCTGCGGCAGATAGGCCGCGATCAGCTTGCGCATCTGATTGTCGCGGGCAGGGGTCGAAGCGCCCCCGAGAACGACGCCGACGATGGAGCGTCCTTCGACCTTCACCGATGTCGCAAGGTTATATCCCGCAGCGCGTGTATAGCCGGTCTTGATGCCGTCCACACCGCGCACGGAGCCAATGAGACGGTTGTGACCGAAGATGACCCTGCTGCCGAGCCGGAAGCTCGTCTCAGAAAAGAAGCCGTAATATTGCGGGAAATGCTCGCGAAGGGCGATGCCGAGGCGCGCCTGATCGCGCGCCGTCGTCATCTGTGCCGTATTCGGCAGGCCGTTCGGATTGCGATAGGTCGTCCGTGTCATGCCGAGCGCGCGCGCCTTGTCGTTCATCATGCGCGCAAAGCCTTCCTCGGAGCCGCCGAGCGTTTCGCCAAGCGCCATGGCGGCATCGTTGGCCGACTTGGTGACAATACCAAGGATCGCCTCGCGAACCGTGACGGAGTGGCCGGTACCGATGCCAAGCTTCGTCGGCGCCTGCATGGCGGCATTCCTGGAGAAGACGACTGGCGTGTCGAGAGTGATGCGTCCGGCCTCAAGCGCTTCGAAGGTCAGGTAAACCGTCATCATCTTGGTCAGCGAGGCGGGATAGTGAAGCGTGTCGGCGTTTTCGCTATAGAGAACGTTGCCCGTATTGGCATCGATGACGATGCCGGCATATTTCGGGCCGGCGGCAGAAGCATCCACGGCAACCACCGTGATCGAAGCCGTCGCGACCGAGAAACCAAAAAACATTTTCGCCAGAATCTTACCGGATTGAGACGACGATACGGGAAGGGTTGATCTGGACACTAAATCACTCTCTGCTTGCATTTACATTCTCGATGATCCGGTCGCCGCCTTCCACGAACGCCCGTTGCGCTCGAGACTAAAGGCTTAGCGTTACCAATCGGTTTATGATGAACGGTTGGTTTCAGGTTTCCGTGCCATTTTAGCGACCTCCGGCTATCGGTGTTGCAGCGCCTGAGACATTCACGAGGTGCGCGCCGATAAAACCTTGGACGGCGGCATCCATGGTTTGCCAGTCCCTAAGCTGATTGCTGGAAAAGCGGTAGAGGACGCTCAAATCCTTGCCGACTTTGACATCCCTCTGACAGTCGCCGCTGGTGGCCGAAGCCGATGAGGCAGGCAGGATGCAGCGCACAACGTAGTCAGGCTCACCCGAGCGCGGCGCGGTCAGAAGAATCTCATTGTTGTAGCCGGCATCGGCGCGCAAGCGATGTGCCGTCAGACCATAGGGGCCGGCATAGGGAGCACCATCCATGATATGAGAATAGATGGGCTCCAGCCTGCCCGACATGTCGCGCGACATCGTGCTTTGGCTGAGCTGCAGGAAAATCAGCGAGGAAGACTGCGAGACATCGTCAAAGCGCAGGCGATCGGCTTCGCTGAACCCCTGCATCTGCGGCCATGTGAGATAGAGATCGACACGCTCGGCCGCACTATCGACGCGTTCGCTCGGAAAGCGGATGGTATTTGCTGCCAGGTGCAGCGTGTCTTCGCCGATCGTCACGGAAACGGGCTTGGTATCCGTCGTATGGCCGCCCAGTGAAATCCGTTCGCCGAGCCAATGGCCGCCGACGGAGATAGCGACGGTGAGGGCGGCCAGAACGCCTATGCCTGATGTGATCCGATAGACGAGACCACTCGATATCAGCGGCCGTTCGTCGATCATTGAGGCGGATAACGGAGGAGAAACCATGCCCTTGCCTTCATTTCCTTCCGCCCTGGACGCCATCGTGATGAAGATCGACGGTGGATCGGCAGAGGCGTCAGACTTTCGATGAGTCTTGTCAAAAAAATGATTGGCGCCATGATGGTTAATGAAGCTTTAAAAATGCGTCGGCAGCCATTCTATTGCCGTTTCGTTCCCGAAACTTCCGCCTGCTCGCTTCGGAATGGATCCGGTAACAACGAAAAGAGCCGTTCCCGGGACAGTGGGAACGGCTCAGAGGCACCGGCCTGGACAGAAATCAGGGGACTAGACCGGGCCTCTGATCTTGATCGCCGGCGCTAGGCCACCGACGATCCTGTATTGCGTGTCTACTTCAAGCTTCCGACTGCGACGGCACGGCCGTCCTGTATCTTGACCCAGCGGGCCGGGTGCTCGACGGACTGACGCTTGAGGAAGGTATATTCGGTCTCGGACCAGAGCTTCACCTTGTCGCGCATGTTGTCGAGGACGAAATCGCCGCGGTCGGTGCGAACCGTGAGAACCGCGTGGCCATCACCGTTCGGCTGCAGGACGACGGTCATAAGGAGGTCGGAGGGCGAAAAGCCCGCATCGATCAATTCCTTGCGCTTCAGCAGCGCGAAATCTTCGCAGTCGCCGGCAGTGGTCGGGATCGCCCACTTCTCCTCGACGCCGTAAAGCTCCATGTCGGTCATCGACTTGATCGTCGTGTTGACCGTGTAGTTGATCTTCAGGATCGTCTTCCAGCTATCCTGAGTCAGGATGATCGGACCGGCATCGCCACCGGCAAAAGCGCACTCGCGCGGATTTTCCTTGCAGAACTCGTAGTGACCGATGGGAGGAGCGGCGTCGCCGGTGATCGTCATGTTGGCAGGTGCGGCCTGAGCGGGGCCGAAGAAGCCGAGAGTGAAGAGTGCCAGCGCGGCGCAGCCGCGAAGTACGAATTGAAAGTTCATGTCCCTGTCCCTGCTTATTTTGTTGGGATCAGAATGACACGCATGCTTTTATCTGGCGCAAAATTGCACAGTCAAATTAATGGCTTAGTTGAATCAAATCTGGATCAAACTTTCATCAAACACGCAGAAAACTTGACTCAATTTTTCGGCGAATTCGATTAAAATTTGAATGTTTCCGGTATGAGTTCCTGGGCGCGAAAACAGAGAGAACTACTGCTTTTAAATGGCTTCCCGCCAATCGGATTCTTAACGGCGAAGCAGCGCTTGCGGCCAAAAATCGTCCCATAGTGAAACAGAGAAGCTGCGCCGGCGCATGGCGGAGCCGGCGAAATCGGCAGATCCGCTCCATCCTGTGCCATTCTGGGAAAAACGGCCGAAAAATATTTTTTGATTTTTATTGCAGGTCGAGCGTGCGCAATGCGTCCGCGGCGCGGACGATGCAAGCGGCCATTTCCGATAGCGCGGGCGAATGGGCTGCGTTGGGAACGACGATCAGCGTCGCGTTCCCGCGGAACTCCCAGATCCGGGACCGCCATGCAGGATGAGGACCGGTATGCCTGCGGGATTGCCGGATTGCATCCAGAATATCCGCTGGCTGTCGCCGACATCCAGCAGGCCCTCGTCGAAAGGAGTTATATCGGGATAAAGCATCTCGCGGCCACGCATCGAAGACAAGGACAAACGTCGCTATTTCCAGACGTTGCGTGACAGACGAATGACGGGTCAAAGAAATTCGCGCAAGGTCTCGCGCGACTGCAGGGAAAGGAACTCGATCGCTACGCCTTCCATGAAATGGCGCACGACGCGACCGCGCATATTGCCGAGGCGCACGGGAGTGCCGAGAGGCGGACGTACTTCGACGTCGACGGCAGCTCCTGAAAGCGAAAGGTCCATGATGCGGCAGCTATATACCGTGCCGTCGTCAAGGGTGAGGTCGCTACGGGTGTTGCGCGGCGTCAGGCGATCGTGGCGACGATCTTCCGGCAGGCCGAGCTCATGCTTGTTGGCAAGCCAGGTGAGCTGTGCCGCAAGCTTTTCGCGCTTCCGTTCGGTCGCGTTGATCGACATGCTGAAACCGCGTCCGTCAACGGCAACGACATGGCCCTCGACGCGGCCAAGATGGTCGATATAGGCGATGACGCGCTCATCGGCACGGGGACGTCCCACGCAGATGACATACATGTCGCCAGGCGACATTTCCGTTACCAGGCACTCGAACTCTTCATAATTTGCCAGCATCAGACGGCCCTGCATGTTGATCGGGACCCGCTGAAAGGTCCTCTGATCGCCGCGAAGGGCATTACCTGCGAATTGATTTGACCGCATCGCTTGCGCCGGTTGGAATGAATGCATGGAAGAGCTTCTTTACCGATTGCGTCCGCTGCAATAACTAGCCGAAACTTCTTAAGGTATTGTTGTCTTTCCTCAAGGTGTAACCTAGAAGTGCCGGCCGGTTTTGTCCCGCAGTGGTTCACTCTCAAGGGCACCCCGACCACCCATCGCAAGATTTAACTTCCTGCGCATCCACTCACCCAAGCGGATGTTTTCCTGAGGCGGCAGAAGATCGGTCGGATCCGGATGGGGCGGTGAATCGAGGAGGCGGACAGGTCGGTCGTAAAGCAGGCGGCTGCAGTCGAACGCAAGGAACTCCAGGCACTCGTTGCCGAGCCACGGGGCCGGAGCTGCGGGCGTCAGACAGCCCAGCAATCTGTCGCAGATATCGCCAGAGCTGCGCAAAGGCATCAGCATCATTTCGAAAGCCACGCTGCGGCCGCTGATGCAATAGCCGGTTGCCCTGATCACGGCGGGAACGACATGCTTCATTACACCGGCGGCGATGCGTACCGGGTCTTCCTGTTGGCTGCCGGCCCAGAGGACTGCAAAATCTTCGCCGCGGATCTCCCGCCCCATGAGATTGCAGACCGTCGTGCCTGCCAGGCGGAAGCGCGGATTGCTGTCGGCGGTATTTTCCAGGATGAACAGCTCCGGGAGAATATGGCTGACCGCCGACGGTTGTATCAAACTGCGCAAGGGCGCATCCGCATTGCCTCGGATCTGCTCCCAGTAAGTAAATATTTCGGCGCTCGTTTTCTGGTACATGGTACGTCGGTGTCCCAATACAGTTCAATTCCGGGGGCGTCCCTTGCCCTCACATCAAGCCCTGCCAGTTTCATGCCAGAACCCGTGCATTAGGGTTAACGAATGGTTTCGATTGCCTTTCGTGGCGGCAAATGAAAGAAATTGCCCATCACTTCACCAAGTGACCTTCGGCACGAACTTATAGGGCGCGGGACCGGCTCCGCAGGCCAATCCCATACAGAATCGCCCGATACGCCGCCCGGCATCCGGGCGGCTTTTTTTTTGAGTTTCGCTGCGCTATGTGTCGATCACATCTAAAGAAAAGCAGAGCAAGACATGGACGATGAACAGCTGCCGCGCCAAGAGCCGGAAGATCCGCGGCCGCAGCGCGTTCCGGCCTTCAATCTGCCACCGGTGATCCTTGTCAGCCTCGCGGTGCTGGTTGCCGTCTTTGCGCTTATGAACGTGCCATCATGGTCGGACGATACGCTGAACTGGATTTACTTCACCTTCAGCTTCATGCCTGCCCGTTACGCATTTCCGCTGTCGCAGCAGGGCCTCGAATGGCTCTGGACGCCCGTCACCTATTCGCTGCTGCATGGCGGCGTCCAGCATATCGTCTTCAACAGCCTTTGGTTGATGGTGTTTGCAGCGCCAGTGGCGCGACGCATCGGGTCCGCACGCTATGTGATCTTCTGGATTCTCTCGTCCGCCGCCTCCGCTTTCATGCATGCGGCGCTCTTCTGGGGCGATCAAACCTTGTTGATCGGCGCGTCCGGGGTCGTCTCGGCGCTGATGGGTGCTGCTTGCCGCTTCGCCTTTCCCGTCACCGACGGACGCCGGGTTTCCATGCGGGAGGCGCATCTCAATCCGCGCCTTGGCATTCTCGGCGCGCTGCGCAGCCGCACGGTCGTTGCCTATATCGTCATGTGGATTGCCGGTAATGCGCTCGTCGCGTTCGGCATCACACTTGCCGGCGACAGCTCACAGCCCGTCGCGTGGGATGCCCATATCGGCGGCTTTCTCTTCGGCTTTCTGCTCTTTGCGCTGTTTGATCGGCATCCGCGCATGGAAGAGCAAGAAGCTGCTCCATTGGACGAATGAAGCTGTTGCTTTCTCGCTGACACAAGTGCACGATCGCTATCCGTCGGTCGCGGAACAGAGGAGATCGACTCGACCGACGGGCAAAGCGCCGCTTTGAGCTCCGGGGGTAATTTCGGAACATATCGGATGCTTCAAGTGTTCACATGCTTTCGAGATGGGAGGATCGAATGTCAGTTTCCGTGAAGGCCATACTTGATGCCAAGGGCCGTGATGTGGTTACCGCCGGAGGTAACACGACGGTCGCAGAGGCCGCCAAGATACTCAATCAGAAACGCATCGGCGCGATTGTCGTCGTCGGCATGAACGGCAAGATTTCCGGCATCTTCACCGAACGGGATATCGTCAATGCCGTTGCCAAGCATGGCTCGGAATCCCTCGATAAGCCGATCGCGTCGCTCATGACCGCGAAGGTGCAGCGCTGCAAGGAAGACACCACGACAGATGAGCTGATGGGGCTGATGACGTCGGGTCGCTTCCGTCACGTCCCCGTCGAAGAAAAAGGCAAACTGACCGGCATCATCTCGATCGGCGACGTCGTCAAATGGCGCATCCGCGAGATCGAGCTCGAGACCGAGCAGATCAAGGCCTATATTGCCGGGTGAGGAACGAGCGGGCGGAGTTCAAGCAATCGATCCAGTGGGTCGATTGCAACGATGACGGCCTGAACTCAAAGCGAAGGACGGGACTGTCCCACTTCCATAGCGCCTCTCGCATCCCGGGCGGAGAGGGGCTCAGTTCGATTGCAGGCTTTTTCGAACCCGCGTCTTAGCGCGCATAGGCTTCCTGCATGCGCCGGATTTCGGTCAATCTTGCCGATGCCTCCTCGTAGCCGCGCTCTATCGCTTCGCCGGCACGATGAAATTCCGAAAGGCCGACATCGCTTAGGCGCGGATGCAGCGCCAGATCGGGCGGATCGCCGGCAAGTCGGGCGCGCGCAATTCTATCCTGTATGATGTTGAAAGCCTGTACCATGACGCCGGTCATGCCGAGTTTCGTGGCGGGCGTGTCGTCGCGACGCTGATGATCGCCGTTGGGAGGACTGACATTGTGCTTGATCACAGCAGATCTTCCGTAGAGGTCGTAGTGCAGATTTACTGCAACTACCAACGGCTGCTCATACGTGCGGCACACGGAAACCGGAACGGGATTGACCAGCGCGCCATCGACCAGCGTTCGTCCGTTGGAGCGCACCGGCTCGAAGATGCCGGGCAAGGCGTAGGAAGCGCGCAGTGCCGTGATCAGGGATCCGTTGGCGATCCACACTTCATGACCGGTGTTGAGTTCCGAAGCGACGGCGACGAACGGGTGGCCAAGATCCTCGATCGACAGACCCTCGAGATGTTCCTGCATGCGCTTGGTCAGCCGCATGCCGCCGAACAGGCCGCTGCCGCCGATGGTCAGATCGAGAAGGCTTGCGATGCGGCGCATGGTCAGCGAGCGGGCGAAGGCCTCCAGTTCGTCTAGCTTGCCGGCAAAATAGCAGCCGCCCACCAGGGCGCCGATCGACGTGCCGGCGATCATGCCGACGGCTATGCCCGCCTCGTCCAGGGCGCGCAACACGCCTATATGCGCCCAGCCGCGCGCCGCGCCGCCGCCAAGCGCCAGCGCGATCTTGACCCTCTTGGGAGGAGCTGGAGCGAGAAGCGGTGTGGATGTATCTTGCGAGGTGCTCAAACCGGTCGAGTTCTGGCCGCCGTTAAGACGATTCAACCCCCAATTCAGCATTTAAAGCCTCCTCCGAGGCCATATGTGCCTCTTGCTAAAATACTGTCCCTTTTTCGTTTCCAAATCGTATACTGGTTGCAGCTTGTTGGCGTGTTTCGCCGTCAGGTCTACTGTTTGTAGACTTCTTCCGGATCAAAATGCAGGTGTTCGTCGACCACGCTCAACACCGGCTTTCCGTCTTCCAGCTGAACGGTGCGATAGAAGCAGGAACGGCGCCCAGTGTGACACGTTGCGTCGTGTCCCGCGACCTCTACTTTGAGCCAGATTGCATCCTGATCGCAATCGGTACGGATCTCCTTCACCGCCTGCAGGTTTCCGGAGGTTTCGCCCTTCTTCCAGAGTTTTCCCCGAGAGCGGCTGAAATAATGCGCCGTGCCGGTCTTGATCGTCAAAGCCAGGGCTTCCGCATTCATGTGCGCGACCATCAGGAGTTCGCCGTCATGCGCATCGGTCACAATCGCGGTGATCAGGCCGCGATCGTCGAAGCGCGGCGTGAAATCGCCGGCGTCTTCAAGCTCGGATTTGTTCTCCGAAGGCGCATTGAAAATCAGATTCATCTCAGGCTCTTTCGTTGAACCCCGGTCAGCGACCCCGGACCAAAGACATGAAACGGGCCTGTTCGGCAGCATCGGCCTTGAAGGCACCCGTGAAGGTCATCGTCAGCGTCGAGGAGCCCTGCTTCTGCACGCCGCGCATGGCCATGCACATATGCTCTGCCTCGATCATAACGGCCACGCCGCGCGGGCGCAGCGTATCGTCGATCGCGTTCGCAATCTGCGCCGTCATGGCTTCCTGCGTCTGCAGGCGGCGGCCGAAGATATCGACGACGCGGGCGATCTTGGAGAGGCCGAGTACGCGGCCGTTCGGCAGATAGCCGACATGAGCCTTGCCGATGATCGGCACCATGTGGTGTTCGCAATGAGAGAAAAACGGAATGTCGCGCACGAGGACGATGTCATCATAGCCGGACACCTCTTCGAAGGTGCGGCCAAGGACATCCTCGGGGTTCAAATCGTAACCGCCGAAAAGCTCGCGATAGGCCTTGGCGACGCGCGCCGGCGTATCGAGCAGGCCCTCGCGCTGCGGATCGTCGCCGGCCCAGCGAAGCAGAACGCGGACGGCGTCCTCAGCTTCCTTCTGCGACGGACGATCGGAATCAACGACTTGCGGAAAGTTCTTTACAATGGCGTCCATTACCTGTGGATCTCCTGACCCGCTACGCGGATATCATTCTGTCGGACTCGCCACTGGCATTCCCCGAGGCACGGAGATTTTGCACCTTTGGCGGGCTCCGGGGCGTTCTGGCTGGCGGACAAGCCTGCCGTCCTGCACGGTTTCCCATCAAACTTACACGAGACCATTGCATTTCTATGGTCTTCGAACGACATACATATAGTATGGCATTGTCCCTGTGAAAGTGTCCTAAACGGACACGCTGTGTTTTTTGTTACGAAACACTGACGGGTGCATCGGAGCAAAATCTGAGATGGACGACATCTACAACAGCAAAATTCTGGAGTTTGCCGGCAATATCGGCCGTATCGGCAGTCTTCCTGACGCCGATGCCAGTGCCCAGGCCCATTCCAGACTGTGCGGTTCTCGCGTAAAAATCTGGCTAAAAATGGACGGCGATGTCGTGACCGATTTTGCCCATGACGTCAAGGCCTGCGCGCTTGGTCAGGCCTCATCGTCGATTATGGCCCGCCATGTCGTCGGCGCTTCGGCGGATGAAGTGCGCAAGGCGCGCGAAGACATGCTCGCCATGCTCAAGGCGGACGGCGAGGGGCCGGATGGCCGCTTCGAGGACATGCGCTATCTGAAGCCCGTCCGGGACTACAAGGCGCGCCACGCGTCGACCATGCTCACATTCGATGCCGTCGTGGATGCGATCGGGCAGATCGAGGCGGCGCGTCAAGGCGGAAATGCCAAAACGGCTGAAGCCGTCTGAGTGGGCGTTGATCATGTGCCAATTCTGTCTCATGCAGGATGACAATGAAGATGAGGGCGGTGCTGCTCCCTCCAAGCGAGTGTGGCGCGATACATCACCGGCTGGAGACAAGGCAGTAAAATCGCGCAACTATTCCGGTCCTTTCCGTAAGACGCCGGATCGGCTTTTCGGCATGGGCCTCATTCGGCTCTATCAACTCACGCTTTCCGGCTTTGTCGGCAATTCCTGCCGCCATATCCCGACCTGCTCGGAATACGGCTATGAGGCTGTTGCCCGCCACGGGCTTTGGGCCGGAGGCTGGATGACGCTGTTTCGCGTCGCACGCTGCGGGCCTGGCGGCACGAGCGGGCTCGATCCGGTGCCTGGCGAGCTGGAACAGCACTATCATTGGTGGACGCCCTGGCGCTACTTCCGCCTCGGACAGAAGGCAGCCTGATCCGCATGACTGTCTACGTGGCGCTGCTTTACAGCATCGTGCTCGGTGCCGGGCGCAGGGTCGTTATGGCCGATCTCAAGGCAATGGCGGAGAGTTTGGGCTTTCGGAACGTGCGGACGCTTGTCGCCACCGGCAATCTGGTTTTCGAAGCGGATGCTCAGCCGATCGCATTGATCGAGGCGCAGCTCGAAGCCGGATTTGCGACAGTTTTCGGCAGGCACGTCGATATCATCGCACGCGATGCGGAGACATGGCTGAGACTTGCCGATGGCAATCCCTTTCTCGACGGTATCGGCAGCGAAGTCATCATTCGCGTCATGCGGCAGCCGCTTGAACCTGAAGTCCTCGATACACTTGCGAAGTATCGGCAGAACGGCGAACGCATGGCCGTTGTCGACGGCGATCTCTGGGTCGATTTCGGCCTAAAGGCCAGTGAGACGAAATTGCTGCCTGCACTGACGACAAAGCGGCTCGGCATCGGAACGATGCGGAATTGGAACACGGTACGCAGTTTGGCCGAGATGATCGGCCGCTAGCGCCGCTTTTCCTTTACTAAATAGCCAAATACGGCTATCAGGCGCCCGGACATAAGTAAGCATTTACTTAGTCCGCATTTACGAAACCACCCGCATTCGTTGGCGGGACTGGACAAGGAGAATATAGATGTCCCAATCCGTTTCCCTGGCATTTCCCGACGGCTCCGTGCGCAGCTTTGCTGCCGGCACGACCGGTCGCGATGTCGCCGAATCCATTTCCAAGTCGCTTGCCAAGAAGGCTGTCGCCATTGCCATCGATGGTACCGTGCGCGATCTTTCCGATCCGGTGGCCGACGGCAAGATCGAGATCATTACCCGCACGGACGACCGTGCACTGGAGCTGATCCGCCACGACACGGCACACGTTCTAGCCGAAGCCGTGCAGGAACTTTGGCCCGGAACGCAGGTGACGATCGGCCCGGTCATCGAAAACGGATTCTACTACGACTTCGCCAAGAACGAGCCGTTCACGCCTGATGATCTGCCTGTGATCGAGAAGCGGATGCGCGAGATCATTCAGCGCAACAAGCCGTTCACTAGGGAAATCTGGTCGCGCGAGAAGGCGAAGGAAGTCTTTGCCGCCAAGGGCGAGAGCTACAAGGTGGAACTGGTCGATGCTATCCCCGAAGGTCAGGATCTGAAGATCTATTACCAGGGCGACTGGTTCGACCTTTGCCGCGGTCCGCACATGGCTTCAACCGGCCAGATCGGCAATGCCTTCAAGCTGATGAAGGTTGCCGGCGCCTATTGGCGTGGCGACAGCAACAATCCGATGCTGACGCGCATCTACGGCACGGCATTTGCCGAGCAGGCGGATCTCGACAACTATCTGCATATTCTTGCCGAAGCCGAGAAGCGTGATCATCGCCGTCTCGGCCGCGAAATGGACCTGTTCCATTTCCAGGAAGAAGGTCCAGGCGTCGTCTTCTGGCATGGCAAGGGCTGGCGCATGTTCCAGACGCTGGTGTCCTATATGCGCCGGCGGCTGCAGGGCGATTATCAGGAAGTCAACGCACCGCAGGTGCTCGACAAGTCGCTTTGGGAGACTTCGGGTCACTGGGGCTGGTATCGCGACAATATGTTCAAGGTCACCGTCGCGGGCGACGATACCGATGACGATCGCGTCTTCGCGCTAAAGCCAATGAACTGCCCCGGTCATATCCAGATCTTCAAGCATGGCTTGAAGTCCTACCGCGAACTGCCGATCCGCCTTGCGGAATTCGGTAACGTGCATCGTTACGAGCCCTCGGGCGCGCTGCATGGATTGATGCGCGTGCGCGGCTTCACGCAGGACGACGCCCATATCTTCTGCACCGATGAGCAGATGGCCGCCGAGTGCCTGAAGATCAACGATCTCATCCTGTCGGTCTATGAGGACTTCGGCTTCAAGGAGATCGTCGTCAAGCTCTCGACCCGCCCCGACAAGCGTGTCGGCTCGGATGAACTCTGGGATCGCGCCGAAAGCGTGATGATGGACGTGCTGAAGACCATCGAGGCCCAGTCCGAAGGACGCATCAAGACCGGCATTCTGCCGGGCGAGGGCGCGTTCTACGGGCCGAAGTTCGAATATACGCTCAAGGATGCCATCGGCCGTGAATGGCAGTGCGGCACGACGCAGGTCGACTTCAATCTGCCGGAGCGCTTCGGTGCGTTCTACATCGACCAGCACTCCGAAAAGACGCAGCCGGTGATGATCCACCGCGCCATCTGCGGCTCGATGGAACGCTTCCTTGGCATCCTGATCGAGAACTTCGCCGGGCACATGCCGCTGTGGGTCTCGCCACTGCAGGTGGTCGTGGCGACGATTACGTCCGAGGCTGATGCCTATGGCGAAGAAGTAGCCGAAGCGCTGCGCGATGCCGGCCTCGACGTCGAGACCGACTTCCGCAACGAGAAGATCAACTACAAGATCCGCGAGCATTCGGTAACGAAGGTTCCGGTGATCATTGTGTGCGGCAAGAAGGAAGCCGAAGAGCGTTCGGTCAACATCCGCCGCCTCGGCAGCCAGTCGCAGACCTCCATGTCGCTCGACGAGGCGATCGCATCGCTTTCGCTCGAGGCGACCGCGCCCGATATTCTGCGCAAGCAGGACGCACGTCGCTCCAAGGCCGCCTGAATGTGAAATTATCTCTGACGGCACCTTCAGGGTGTCGTCAGAGAACTGACATAGAACTTTCATATACTTGATAAATCAAAGCGTTGCTGCGGCCGTCAGATGCGGCGCAGCGAAACGATAGGAGCGGGGCAGCCCGTCGCGCATTTGGATTTCAAAGAACTATCCTACGCCAATGAACGGGATCCGCGCATCAAACGCTGGTTCATCCGCTCCATCGAAGGCCTGTCCGGCCGCGACCGTTATGCCAGGCTCTATGACATCTGGCGCAGCGATATTATCGGCAAGAGCGATCGCGTCTTCGGCAAGATGCTCGACCTCATCGATGTACGCCTGCTTGCCAAGGGCGAATGGCCCTTACGGCAAGTTCCCGACGCGCCGATCGTCATCGTCGCCAATCACCCCTATGGCATTGGTGACGGGATCGCGGTGCTCGCGCTTGCCGAACAGCTCGGCCGCCCTTTCAAGGTGCTGATCAACAACGAGTTGTTGAAGGTGCCGGAGATGAACGACTATTCGCTGCCCGTTTCCTTCGAGGAAACCAAGGAAGCTATGGCGATCAACATGAAGACGCGCCATGAGGCCGTTCGCCTGCTCAAGGAAGGCACGACCATCATCGTCTTTCCTGCTGGCGGCGTGGCAACCGCCAAGAAGGGTTTCGGCCGGGCCGAAGACCTTCCATGGAAGATATTTCCGGCCAAGCTCATCCAGGCGGCGCGCGCGAGCGTCATTCCGATCTATTTCGAGGGGCAGAACGGCCGCTTGTTCCATCTGGCGAGCCGCATCTCGATGACGCTGCGGATATCGCTGCTGATCCGCGAGTTCCGACGCCTCTCAGGGAGCACGATCACGGCACATATCGGCGCACTAATGAGCTGGGAATCGCTGAGCGAA
This sequence comes from Rhizobium sp. BR 315, assembly GCF_050577975.1. Lineage (NCBI taxonomy): Bacteria > Pseudomonadati > Pseudomonadota > Alphaproteobacteria > Hyphomicrobiales > Rhizobiaceae > Rhizobium > Rhizobium sp. BR 315. The sequence continues at coordinate 28,490 of NZ_JARWKZ010000033.1, forward strand.
GGTAACGACCGCAAAGACTTGCTCTCGAAACTCTATGGTGCCGTCTTTTCGATGGCGCCGCCGCGGAAAATGCTGCGCCGAAGGGCAGGGTGACGGACCGGAACCGTCAATCCATGCTGTCGCCTTCGCCGCCGCTGGCGGGCGCCAGCTGCTCGTAGGTCGGAAGCGGCTGCTGATTGGTTGTCGCCGGCGGCGTCTGCGGATTTTGCGTTTGCCGCATCTGCGGCATCTGGAGCGGAATCTGCTGGGCCGGTTGCCGGTTATCGACATCCAACGGCTGCTGCTGTTTCATCAGTACTTCCACATCGGTATTCATGCCCGCCGCCACAGTGAAATCGCGCTGATAGATCTTGTCCTTGTTGCGGGCGACGGCGGTATAGCGGCCTTCTGCAAGTACCATGGTCGGAAAGGCGCTGACACTTTCCCCGACGATATCGCCGGCGGAGGTCAGGATCGACCACGCAGTATCGGCGATCGCCTCGCTGCCGGCGTCGGATACCAGCTTGAACGTGATTTTTGCCGCCCTGTGCTGGATAGTCGCTTCCGTCACCTTGCCGGCTTCCACCTGGATATCGGCTCGGATGACGGCGTTGACCTCGCCATATTCGGAAACAACATGGTAGGTGCCGGCGCTAAGGCCGACCAGCGTGTTTGGCTTGACATCTTCCATGACAAGACCGCGTTCGCCGTCTTCCTTGGTTTCGCTCGAATAGATCGAAAAGCTCAACTCATCGGGCGGGATTCGGACATCGGGCCCGGATACGGCATTCAAAACCATACCGCCGGCATCAAGCACCATCGTCTGCTTCTGAGGATCGGCCGTTGCCGACACGCTCAGCTTCTTCGTCACGCCGGCGCGGCCGAAGGAGACGTTGACGAAATAATCGCCGGGCAGGAGATGGAAGGAGGCGGAGCCGCCCTTCGAGCTTGCCACCAGCGGCAGTTTGCCGTCGGCACCGGCAATCGGGCTGAACACATACCAGGACAGGCCCTGTTGCTGGGGCCCGCTTTGGGGGGACAGTTTGGCTTCGAGCGAAACGTCACGCAAGTTGCGAGAGGCGGAGTTTTCGCCGTCGGGTGCCACGAAGGCATTGAGCTTCGGCATCTTCACGCTGCCGTCGAGCTGCTTGAACTCCTTGAACGCTTCCTGCGCCGAGGCCGTCGTACCGAGGCAGCCGAGAACAGCGAAAACCACGCTCAACCGGCGAGCGGATGAAATGCCAGACATGGGTTCCGAACCGATTGACTTCCGATAAGACACAAGCCACTTCAAAACCAATGCCGTGACAAATTCAAGACCAACGTCTCCCAATCCATAAAATGAAAGCAATCACTCAATGAAAACCGATATCAAGCTCATCGATTATCTCGCGGTACGCCGATCCATTCCCGCATTTCAGATGGCGGAGCCGGGACCGGAAAGGGCAGAGATCGAGGAGATTATCCGATTGGCCTCGCGCGTGCCCGATCACGGCAAGCTCGCCCCCTGGCGTTTCATCGTCTACCGCGGGGAGGAGCGTGCGCGCCTCGGCGAGGAATTGCTGAAGCTCGCATTGGAGGCGAAGCCGGATCTTTCGGAAGAGATGATCCAGGTGGAGCGCACTCGTTTCACGCGCGCGCCGGTCGTAATCGCCGTGGTCAGCAAGGCGGCGCCACACTTCAAGATTCCCGAATGGGAGCAATTGATGTCGGCAGGCGCGCTTTGCCTCAACCTCCTGATCGCTGCGAACGCCCATGGCTGGGTATCCAATTGGCTGACCGAATGGTTTGCCTATGACGAGCGTGCTTATCCGTTGCTCGGCGTTGCGCCGGGCGAGAAGGTTGCCGGCTTCATCCATATCGGCTCTTCGAGCTTTCCGCCCGTCGAGCGCCCGCGTCCGGAGCTGGCCGAAACGGTGACCTGGGTCGGTGGCGGGGACGCATAATGTTCTATTCGACGGATACCAATGCTCATGGCCTGGCGCACGATCCGTTCAAGGCGATCGTCGCGCCGAGGCCGATTGGCTGGATCGGCAGCAAGGGCAGAGACGCTTCGCTGAACCTGTCTCCCTATTCCTTCTTCAATGCGATCAGCGACCGGCCGAAGCTGGTGATGTTTTCGTCTGCGGGCCGCAAAGACAGCGTGCGCAATGTCGAGGAGACCGGCGTATTCACCACCAACCTCGTGAGCCGCAATCTCGTTGACAAGATGAACCATTCATCGATTGCTGCACCGTACGGCGTCAACGAATTCGATCTGGCCGGATTGACGGCAGCGCCGGCCAAGCTGATCGATGCGCCTTATGTCGGCGAGGCCTTTGCAGTACTCGAGTGCCGTGTGACCGATATTCTCCAGCCCAAGGGTCTCGATGGCCAGGCTTCCGAGAATATCATGGTCATCGGCCAGGTCGTCGGCATCCATATCGATGAGACGATCATTCGCGAGGGAAGGCTCGATATGGCGCTTGCAAGGCCGGTCGCGCGCATGGGCTATATGGACTACAGTGAAGGCAGCGACGTCTTCGAAATGATGCGGCCCAAAGCCCCCTGACAATCATCTTTGTTTTTCAGGGGTTAACGAACACGGTAAACGACCCGTAAACCTTTGCCCGATAACGTTGGCAGCATGAGTTCGCGGGGCGGGAATCGCCCCGCCGATATCGGGGCGTTACGTGATCATAGAAGCATTCCTCCGCTGGGCCGAGACCGCAAAGGCAGAGAACCGAGCCAGGGCGGCCAATGCGCTTGGCCGGGCCTATCTGCAGTCGGATATGCCGAAGGAGGAGCGCGTGGCCGCCGAGATGGCGATGACCTACCTGCTCGACGATCCGTCGCCCCGCGTGCGGCTTTCTCTAGCTGAAGCGGTTGCTCGTTCGCCAGGGGCCCCGCGCAATGTGATTCTGTCCCTTGCCGAGGACCAGCCGGAAATTGCGGGACAGATCATCCTGCTTTCACCTGTCTTCAACGATGCCGATCTCGTCGACCTTGTATTGCATGGCAGCGAGGTGACGCGGATTTTGATTGCGTCGCGCGGGCAGGTTCCGCGCGTGGTTTGTGCAGCGCTCGCCGAGATCGGTGGGGAAACCGAGATATCGTGCCTTCTCGAAAATGATGGGGCATTGCTTTCGCAGGCCTCATTGAAGCGCATCACCGAGCGCCTTGGCGATTGTGCCGACATACGCGGCCTTCTCCTGTCCCGCGATGCCTTGTCTTCCGACACTCGGCAGCTATTGATGCACCGGGTCAGCGAAGCGTTGTCGGGATCGGACCTCATCCAGAACGTGATCGGCGCGGGCAGGCTTAAGCAGGTGACGCGCGAGGCCACGGAATCTGCGACCGTCGCCATCGCCGGTTCGGCGCCGCACGAGCAGCTGCCGGAGCTGGTGGAACATTTACGGCAGTGCGGCTCGCTGACCCCCGCCTTCCTGATGCAGGCGCTATGCTCCGGCAAGGTCGATTTCTTTGCCTGCGCAGTCACCAATCTTTCCGGCTGCGACGAACGGCGCGTGCGCTCCATCATCTCCAGGGGCCGCATCTATGCCATTCGTGCCCTTTATGAGAGCGCCGGTCTGACGAGAGACATCAGCACCGTGTTCGTGGACGCCACGCTGGTCTGGCGCGATGCGTCACGCGCCAACAGCGAAGCCATGCTGGAGAATGTCTGCTCCCGTTTGATGCGCAAATTCCGCCTGAAAGAGCCGCCTGCCGCTGCCGCCCAGCTGCTTGACATGGTGGAGAAGCTCGCAAACACTGAACGGAGGCACGCGGCGCGGAATTTTGCGGCACTGGCGACCCTTGCTGCCGCGTGATATCCAGCGATAGACCCATGTCCGAGGTGCATCTTGTCGCTGCGTATCGCCGTTGAATCTCCCCGCCAGGATGGCGTCATCCGTCTTCTCGAAATGTCGGACGCCTATGCGGAATCGCTTTATCCGCCGCAAAGTAATCACATGCTCGATCTGGCTTCGCTGGAGAAGCCGGGGGTAACCTTTTGGGTTGCCAGGATCGAGGGCGATATCATCGGATGTTGCGCTCTGGTCGAAGCGGGCGATGGCACTGCCGAGATCAAGCGCATGTTCGTCGATCCCGCCGCCAGAGGGCGCAGCGTCGCGCGCAAGCTGATGGAAACGATCGAAGCGGCGGCATTCGAAAAGCGGCTTGCAGCGATCCGGCTGGAAACGGGCATATACCAGCCCGAAGCAATCGGCCTCTACAAACGGTTCGGCTACGTCGAAATCCCCGCCTTCGGCAGCTATTTGCCGGATCCGCTCAGCCTGTTCATGGAAAAACGACTGACGCAGGCATAGGCGGAAGATTATTGCTTGGCGTTATCCTGGAGCTGTAGCTGCAGCTCCGGTTCCTGCGCAGGCTGCTCTTCGGTCAGCTCGGCTTCGCGAATCCATTCGCGCCAGATAGCGACGATGATTGCCATCAGTACCGGTCCGATAAAGAGGCCGAGGAATCCCATGGTTTTCACGCCGCCGACCAAACCAAAGAAGGTCGGCAGGAACGGTAGCTTGATGGGGCCGCCTACGAGTTTGGGACGAAGTGTCTTGTCGACAATGAACAGTTCGATCGTGCCCCAGAGGAAGAGCGCGATACCGGCCCAAAGCGAGCCGCTGGCGATGAGATAGATCGAGACCAGCGACATGGACAGCGGAGCGCCACCTGGCACCAGAGCCATGACACCCGTGAGGACACCAAGCGTAATGGCAGACGGAGCGCCTGCGATCCAATAGGCGACGCCGAGCACGATACCTTCGCCGATGGCGATCAGTGTCATACCCATGACCGTCGAGCTGATCGTCGCCGGCACTACGCGGGAAATCCGCTCCCAGCGGTTCGGAAGGATGCGCTCGCCGAGCAGGTCGACCTGACGAACGAATGTTGAGCCGTCGCGATAAATGAAGAACAGGGCGATCAGCATGAACAGCAGGGTCAGCACGACGTGGAACGCATTGCCGCCGGCGGCAAGCACCGCCCTGTAGATATTGCCGATATGAGCGCCGCTCACGATCTGGGCCAACTCGCCAAGAGAGCCGGGGCTACCGACATACTGCACCCACTGTTCGCCAAGCCATGAGCCGACGACGGGCAAAGCCAAAATCCACGGCGGCGGCGCCGCGCCATCTCGATTGACATGCACGGCCCAGGCGAACCAATCGCGCACTTCGCCGGCCATATAAAGCGCCGAAAGGACGATTGGCAGGACGAGGAAAGTGACGATGAACGCAATGGCTATGCTGGCTGCAAGCGTCGTGTTTCCGCCGGTACGGCGGACGAGATCGCTAAAAAGCGGCCAGGTGGCGAAGCCGATCACCGCGGCGGCCAGAACCGGAACGAGGAAGCCGTAGAAGAAATAGATGCCGGCAACGGCTATCAGAATAAGGAGCCAGCGGGCGGCGGAGATAGATGGAATAAGCGGCATGCGCGCATGCGCGCTCGGCCCGAGCCAACGATGCTCCTTCAGTTTTTGACGTTCAAAAACACCCACCAGACTTATTTCGCCCCACATTACTAGATCACCCGGTTATGGGGTATGATCCAGGCTCTTTCAAGGGCATCGCCCCGAAAGCTTCTCTATTCCGCCGCTATGACAGTAACACGACTGCTTTACGAATAAGAACAAGGTCTCAAGCAGGTCGACGGATTACCTTGAATGCGAAGAATTGAGTCTTTTGCGTCGGATTGAAATTGTTGTCGGCGACCAGGATCAATACGTCCGTACCGTCTTTTGCCTTGCCGAAAGTAATGCCTTCGATGTTGTCTGGTTCGAGACCGAGAGCCCGCAGGTCCATGACCTGCGTCTTGCGCACCGGCACGATCCGCTGATCCGTCTTGGCCAGGGAAAGGATGTTGGAGACATCGGTGGCACCATCGAGGTCGAACATGTTGATGACGACCGAAGTGCCGACACCCTGCGCATAGCCGCGTTCGAGCGACAGCAGACGTCGATCGTCAAGTGCCATGATTTCCGACAGGCCGAAATCGTTCCAGCCGGTTGCCGTGGACGGCGCCTGCGGGATGGGCGAGATCGGGTAGACATATTGCGCCTTTTGCTCGCCGGTCGCCACGTCATAGCGGATGAGGCGGGCAAGCGCACCACCGGTCAGCGTCGTAATGGGTCCATCCTGATAGAGCGCGGATTCCGTGCCGACGATCAGATCGCCGCCGGGGAGAAAGGCCAGGCCCTCGAAAGCGAGATTGTCGCGAATACCGGTGCTCTTATCTGCGGTGGGAGCAAATCCCGCCGGCAACGAGAGCTCGCGCATGAAACCACCGTCGCGACTGGCGATCCGCACGAACGGCGGCAACAGTGCCTTGCCGTCGCCTTCGCTGGTCCAATAGATGCCATCCTTGCCCAGACGGATGGATTCGCCATCGACTTTCTTGATCGCAAAAGGCTGACCGTCCTTATCCTTCAGCGTGACATGGTCGAGAACCGTCACGCCCTTCAAGCCACTGGCGCTGACGTCGATATCGAGATTGTAGAAGCGGGCCGGCGCTTTTTCGGAGCGATCGTCGCTGATGGAAACATAGCGGCCAGTGGACGGATCAAATTCGATGCCCGAGAGGCCGCCGACCTCCACTCCATTCTCCGTGAAACCCGTGGGAATATCGTAGCTGCCCAGATAGGAAAGGCTGATACCCGCTTTGCAATCGCCGAAGGGGCAGGGAACGTCGATGGTCGTCCCGATATCCATCGCATGGGCGGCATGGCCAAAAAGGAGAACGGCGGCAGTCGTCAGAAATGGTTTCAACATGGCGAAATCGTCAACCCAGATAGTGAAATGGCGGCATTGAAAGCAATGCCGCCATCTACACATCCATTCATGACGTCTTCGTAACGGATATCGGACAATCCGGTAAAATATCGCGAATCCCGTCGGTCGCAGCAATCGACGGTTGGTCTGCCGTCAGATATCCAGATCGTCGGCGAAGGCGGCCCGTTCCTGAATGAAACGGAAGCGAGCCTCTGCCTTGGTGCCCATCAGGTTGTCGACGGCATCGCGCGTGCCCTCGAAATCCACCTCGTCGATCTCGACCCGCAGCAGGGTGCGCTTAGCCGGATCCATCGTCGTTTCCTTGAGCTGGGCGGGCAGCATTTCGCCGAGACCTTTGAAGCGGCTGATCTCGACCTTGCCTTTGCCCTTGAACTCCGTCTGCATCAGCTCCTGCCGGTGGGCGTCATCGCGGGCATAGATGGATTTCGAGCCCTGGGTGATCTTGTAGAGCGGTGGCACGGCCAGGAACAGATGACCCTGGCGGATCAGCTCCGGCATCTCCTGATAGAAGAAGGTGATAAGGAGCGAGGCGATGTGGGCGCCGTCGACGTCGGCATCGGTCATGACGACGATGCGCTGATAGCGAAGATCTTCTTCCCGATATTTCGAGCGCGTGCCGCAGCCGAGCGCCTGAACGAGGTCGGTAATCTGCTGGTTGGCGGAAAGCTTTTCGCGGCCCGCGCTGGCGACGTTGAGGATCTTGCCGCGCAGCGGCAGGATTGCCTGGTTGGTGCGGTTTCGCGCCTGCTTGGCCGAGCCACCTGCCGAATCGCCCTCCACGAGGAAGAGTTCGGCGCCTGCGGCGGCGCTCTGCGAGCAATCCGCGAGCTTACCCGGCAGTCGCAGTTTGCGCACGGCGGTCTTGCGGTTGACTTCCTTTTCCTTGCGGCGCCGCATGCGCTCATCTGAGCGCTCGATCACCCATTCCAGCAGTTTTTCGGCTTCGGCCGGATTGTCGGTAAGATAGTGATCAAAGGGATCACGCAGCGCGTTTTCGACGATGCGCTGCGCTTCGACCGTCGCAAGCTTGTCCTTGGTTTGGCCAACGAATTCAGGCTCGCGTATGAAGATCGACAACATGCCGACGCCCGAAATCATCACGTCGTCGGTGGTGATATTGGCCGCACGCTTGTTCTGGGTGAGGTCTGCGTAGTTCTTCAGGCCCTTGGTGAGAGCAATGCGGAAACCGGCCTCATGCGTGCCGCCCTCCGGCGTCGGAATCGTGTTGCAATAGGAGTGGACCTGCGGGTCGCCGCCATACCAGGTGATCGCCCATTCGAGTGAGCCGTGGCCGCTTTCCTTTTCCGACTTGCCGGCAAAGATTTCGCGGGTGACGGTGAACTCGTTGCCCATCGTCGCCTTGAGGTAATCCCTCAGGCCGCCGGGGAAATGGAAAACAGCCTTTTCAGGAACATCGGCACCCTGGGGTGCCAGCTCCGGATCGCAGCTCCAGCGGATCTCGACGCCGCCGAACAGATAGGCCTTGGAACGGGCCATGCGGAAGACGCGGGCCGGCTCGAAGCGAGCATGGTCGCCGAAGATCTGCGGATCTGGATGGAAGCGGACACGCGTGCCACGGCGGTTATGGACGTCGCCCAGTTCTTCGATGCCACCGACCGGCAGACCACGCGAGAAACGCTGGCGATAGAGCTTGCGGTTGCGGGCGACCTCGACTTCCAGATCATCCGACAGAGCGTTGACGACGGACACGCCGACGCCGTGCAGACCGCCCGACGTCTCGTAGGCCTTACCGTCGAATTTACCGCCGGCATGCAGCTTGGTCATGATGACTTCGAGCGTGGACTTGCCAGGCACCTGCGGATGGTTTTCCACAGGAATGCCACGGCCGTTATCCGTGACGGTCAGATAGCCCTGCCGGTCAAGATAGACCTCGATGAAATTGGCATGGCCGGCCACAGCTTCGTCCATGGCGTTGTCGATGACTTCGGCGAAAAGGTGATGCAGCGCCTTTTCGTCGGTGCCGCCGATATACATGCCGGGACGCATGCGCACCGGCTCGAGCCCTTCCAGAACGCGGATCGAGCTTGCGCCATATTCCTCCGCAGAAGATGTCGCCGGTGCGGCGCGCTGTGCCGGTGCAGGCTTTTCAACCTTCACATCAGGCTTTTCCGCTGCCTCCGGTTTCGGCGGGCGAGGTAGTCCGGAGAAGAGATCGTTGCTGTTATCCATAGAATTTCAAGCTGCTCAGATTTGTTCTGGTGGGGCCAGACCCCTTTATTATCGCATTTGTCGCCGGTATTCGCGAATCACCGTGATTCTGCCAGAAACAACACACAAGAGCGATGGCGCCCCACGACGGCGCGAATTTATAAAGAGATTTGCGTTGCCGGGTGAAGAATGGCAAGCCCGATGGCCGATCGGAGGAAGTGTCCGCATGCGAATGTCCACAGCTCATTTGCCCATCCTGTCCGCAATCTCGGGCATTTTGCTTCTGGCGACCGCCCAAGGCGCGTCTGCCGAGATGCTGAAGCCCTTCAAGGACGAGCTGTTTTCCAATCAGACCGTCATCGAGAGTCACGACAACGGTGCGTTCCAGACGATCGATTACCAGGAAATGCGGGATATCAACGGCCGCGACCAGATTCCGGAAAAGCGCGTCAAGCCTGCCTATGTCGATACGGGCGTGCGCTGGAAGTCGCAGGAAGATGAAACCCTGCAGCTCGGCGACCGCAAAGTGGATGTCACCCGCATAGGTCCGGCATCGAAGCAGGCCTTCACCGTCATCTTCATTCACGGTCGTGGCGGCGACCGCCGCCTCGGCTCCAACGACTATACGTTCGGCGGCAATTTCAACCGGCTGAAGAACCTGGCTTACAAAAACGGCGGCACCTATTACGCGCCGAGCGTAAGAGGTTTCGATAGCAATGGAGTCGCCGATGTCGCCGCGCTGATCCGCTATTCCTACGAGCAGTCGGGCGGCAAGCCCGTGATTCTCACCTGCGCCTCCATGGGCAGCTTCGTCTGCTGGGGCATCACCCGCGATGCCGAAAGCGTCAAGCGCCTGAAGGGCATGGCGATCCTGAGCGGCGTTACCGATCCGGATTTCACGAAGAGTGCCTTCTACGGGGCAAAGCTGCCGCTCTGGTTCACGCATGGCAGCAAAGACCCAGTCTATGCAGCGGCGGGCCAACAGGCCTTGTTCGAGAAACTCTACAAGGCGCACTATCCGACGCGCTTCACGCTTTTCGAAACCGGAAATCATGGAACGCCGGTCCGCATGACCGATTGGCGCAAGGTGCTCAACTGGATCGTCGATCCGCAAGCATCCTAAAATGCTCCGGCATCGGATTATTTTCCGGATAAGCATTTTTTCAAACGATTTTAACCGGTTCTGGCCCCATTCGATAACTTTCCTTTCCTCCTCCTTTTTGTTAGTCCGACTGATGGAATAAGGGGGAGACACTCGGAATGACGAAGACCGTACGGCCACTCCTGGCCGGAAACTGGAAGATGAACGGCACGCGTGCGAGCCTGGACCAGATCAAGGCGATCGCGGATGGCGTCAAAGCGCCGCTGTCGGAAAAAATCGATACGCTGCTCTGCCCCCCTGCCACATTGCTCTACGTCGCGACTGCGCTTTGCGACGACAGCCCGCTGGCCATCGGCGCGCAAGATTGCCATCAGCAGGTCAGCGGCGCCCATACCGGCGATATATCAGCGGAGATGATCGCCGACTGCTTCGGCACCCACGTCATCGTCGGCCATTCCGAGCGCCGCAGGAATCACGCGGAAAGCGACATGCTGGTGCGTGCCAAGGCACAGGCTGCGCATGATGCGGGGCTTATCGCCATCATCTGCATCGGCGAGACTGCCTATGAGCGCAACAGCGGCCAAACGCTCGACGTGCTGAAGCGGGAGCTGATCGGCTCCATTCCGGACGGCTCGACGGCGCAGACCACGGTGGTTGCTTACGAACCGGTCTGGGCGATCGGCACCGGCGTGGTCCCGACCCAGGAAAACGTCGAGGAGGCGCATGCCTTCATCCGTGCCGAGCTCATCCAGCGTTTCGGCAAGGAAGGCGCAAACATGCGAATCCTCTATGGCGGATCGGTCAGCGGCGCAAATGCGCGCGACCTTCTGGAGGTTCCTCACGTCAACGGCGTGCTTGTCGGAGGCCAGAGCTTGAAAGCCGCGGACTTCCTTGCCATTTATGCCGCATTCGAACGGCAGTTCGCCTGAAGCAACAACTTGCCCGGAGTTCCGGTCTTAAAAGGACTTGGAATAGGCGAGAGCCTCATGTAAAGAGCCGCGAGCTTTTATTTTTGATGCCCGCCAACGGGCAGGACTGGACCTATGCAAACCGTACTGCTTGTCATCTATCTCATGGTTGTCGTCGCCCTTATCGGTGTGGTGCTGATTCAGCGCTCCGAAGGTGGCGGCCTCGGCATCGGCGGCGGCTCGGGCTTCATGTCTGCGCGCGGTACGGCCAATGCGCTGACGCGCACCACGGCCATTCTGGCCGCGCTGTTCTTCGTACTCGCGCTCGGCATGAACGTGCTGTCGCGCTTCGAAGCTCGCCCGACCGATATTCTCAACCGTATCCCGAGCACCTCCGGCCAGGGTAACGGCATCCTTGATTCGCTCGGTGGCCAGAAGGGTTCCGCTCCGGCAACGACCCCGCCGAAGCCGGCCGACAATAGCGGCGTTCCGAACAGCGGTGCCGTCGCTCCGCAGTCGCAGGCGACGCCTCCCGCAGCAACGGCAACCCAGCCTGCCGCCACGGCACCTGCCCAGCAGGCTCCGGCCGCAACCGGTCAGCAGACCGCTCCTGCGGCGACTACGCCCGCGCCCGCCCAAAGCGGCGGCGACGTTCCGACCGGCAAGTAAGCCTGGTCGTAAAGATCATCCCCGGCAGGTCCTCGGATCTGCCGGTTTTGTTTTGTCTATATTCCGTCTTATGCGTCCAAAGTTCCGGAAACGAATTTTAGGGCTAGCGGAATCATTTGTGAAAAGGTATCCGGTGACTCCCATGGCGCGATATGTATTCATCACAGGCGGCGTGGTTTCTTCCCTCGGAAAAGGAATTGCGGCTGCGGCTCTCGGAGCGTTGTTGCAGGCTCGTGGTTATCGAGTCCGACTGCGCAAACTCGACCCCTATTTGAACGTGGATCCGGGCACCATGAGCCCGACCCAGCACGGCGAAGTCTTCGTCACCGACGATGGTGCGGAAACCGACCTCGATCTTGGCCACTATGAGCGCTTCACCGGTCGCTCGGCCACGAAGACCGACAACATCACCACCGGTCGCATCTACAAGAACATCATCGACAAGGAACGCCGCGGCGACTATCTCGGCGCAACCGTCCAGGTCATTCCGCACGTCACCAACGAGATCAAGGATTTCGTCACCGAAGGCAATGACGATTATGATTTCGTCATCTGCGAGATCGGCGGCACCGTCGGCGACATCGAAGCCATGCCCTTCATGGAAGCGATCCGCCAGCTCGGCAACGATCTGCCGCGCGGCACGGCGATCTATGTTCACCTGACGCTGATGCCGTACATCCCGGCTGCAGGCGAGCTGAAGACCAAGCCGACGCAGCACTCCGTCAAGGAACTGCAGGCTCTCGGTATTCACCCGGATATTCTGCTCGTGCGCGCGGATCGCGAGATCCCGGAAGCGGAGCGCCGCAAGCTTTCGCTGTTCTGCAATGTCCGTCCTTCGGCGGTTATCCAGGCGCTCGACGTCGCCAACATCTACGACGTGCCGATGGCCTACCACAAGGAAGGCCTCGACGACGAAGTGCTGGCTGCTTTCGGCATCGAGCCGGCTCCGAAGCCGCGTCTCGACCAGTGGGAAGAGGTCTGCAACCGCATCCGCACGCCGGAAGGCGAGGTGACCATTGCCATCGTTGGCAAGTATACCGGCCTGAAGGATGCCTATAAGTCGCTGATCGAAGCCCTGCATCACGGCGGTATCGCCAACCGGGTCAAGGTCAATCTCGAGTGGATTGAATCCGAAGTCTTCGAAAAGGAAGATCCGGCGCCTTATCTCGAGAAGGTTCACGGCATTCTCGTGCCCGGCGGCTTCGGCGAGCGCGGTTCGGAAGGCAAGATCCTCGCGGCCCGTTTCGCACGTGAACGCAAGGTGCCGTATTTCGGCATCTGCTTCGGCATGCAGATGGCTGTCATCGAGGCGGCGCGCAATCTTGCCGGTGTCGAACATGCATCGTCGACCGAATTCGGACCGACCAAGGAGCCAGTCGTTGGCCTGATGACCGAATGGCTCAAGGGCAACGAGTTGCAGAAGCGCACGGCATCCGGCGATCTCGGCGGCACCATGCGGCTCGGCGCCTACAAGGCGGCCCTGAAGAAGGGCACGAAGATTTCGGAGATCTATAGCTCGACCGACATCTCGGAGCGTCATCGCCACCGTTACGAAGTCAACATCGACTACAAGGACAGGCTGGAAGGCTGCGGGCTCGTTTTCTCCGGCATGTCACCGGATGGTATTCTGCCAGAAACGGTCGAATATCCCGACCATCCCTGGTTCATCGGCGTCCAGTATCATCCGGAACTGAAGTCCCGGCCGCTGGAACCGCATCCGCTGTTCTCCAGCTTCATCGAAGCTGCGACGGAACAGAGCCGGCTGGTCTAAGAGCCGAAAATCGCTTGCGGTAGTCACTCGGGCTCACCGCAAGCCTTTCCCGAAAATGATGGCGCATGGTGGCGAGCGATCCAAATCCGCTCGCCACGGCCACATCGTCAAGCGAAATGGCGGTCTGCTTTTCGAGCAGGTCCTTTGCGCGCCGCAGCCGCTCGCTCAGCAGCCATTCGCCCGGCGCCATGCCGGTGGTCGCCTCGAAACGGCGCTGAAAGGTTCGCACGCTCATGCCGGCTCGCGCTGCAAGTGCTGCAATCGGCTGCTCCTCCTGCAAACGTTCGCGCATCCATTCGAGCAAGGGACCTAAACGGGCTCCTTCGCGCTGTCTCAGAACCGGTGTCTCGATATATTGCGCCTGACCACCTTCGCGATGCGGTGGCACCACGAGACGACGCGCGACGCTGTTGGCGATGTCCGGCCCGAAATCCCGGCGTACGACATGCAGGCAGAGATCGATCGCAGCAGCACTGCCGGCGGCGGTCAGCACGCTGTTTTCATCGACATAAAGAACATCGGCATCGACGGTGATGTCCGGATAGCGCGCAGCAATGGAATCGACGTACCGCCAATGCGTCGTCGCCTTGCGGCCGGCGAGCAATCCTGCCGCGGCAAGGACCGCGACGCCCGAGCAGAGCGACATGATGCGCACACCGCGGCGGCTAGCCGCCTGCAGTTCGACAATCAGCGGGTTAGGGACAGGCGTCCCGATGCCGCGCCATCCGGGCACGACGATCAGATCGGCATCGGCTATGACTTCCAGCCCGTGATCGACCTGAACCGTGAGCCCGCCGGCGGCACGCAGAGGACCGTCCTCAATCGCGCAGGCGGAAAAGCGATACCAATCGTCGCCCATTTCCGGGCGCGGCAGGCCGAAGATTTCGTAGGCAACGCCGAATTCGAAGGTGCAGAGCCCATCATAGACGAGGGCGACGACATGCGGGCCGCGAAGATTGGAGCTATCAGAGTTTGGCATGATATTAACGTTATATGGCATTTCGGCCAATTTCAACAGCGAGATCACTCAGGCATGAATGCACCGAACCAACAAGGAGCGTTCCATGTCCCTAGTCAGTGAAATCGCCGCAGCAGCCCCGAACCTCGTCGCTGAGCACTATGCCCGGAGGCTTAGCCTCGAGACCGATTGCTCCGACGTGCGCCAGGCCATGACATCAGGTAATGTGGATTTCGTCCTGCTCGATGTTCGCGGCCCAGCCATGTTCCAGGAGCGGCATATTCCCGGCGCAACCAATCTGCCGCATGGCAAGATGACTGCCCGGAAGATGGCGGAATGGCCTGAAGACACGCTGTTCGTCGTCTATTGCGCCGGGCCGCATTGCAACGGCACCGACAAGGCAGCTTGGCGCCTGGGCACGCTCGGCAAGCGCGTCAAGGTCATGATCGGCGGCATGACCGGTTGGGCGGATGAAGGCCACCCCTTCGAAATTGGCTAGCAAACGACAAGGCAAACCCGATACGCGCCGGGTTTGCCCGTCATGACGACATGCGAAAAGCTTCGGCATCTACGTCGTTTGGCTGTCGCGCCGCCTCCGTTTCCATGGCACGCTAAGAATAAGCATGATGGGAACAGAAGTATGATCCTCAATCCATTTGACGATCGCGCGGTCAGATCGAGGGCCAAGATCGCCATCACCTTCGCGTTGCTGATCGCCTCCAATATTGGCGCGTGGATCTGGGCCTGGCTCGCCTTCGGCGACAGGCCATCGCTTATGGGCATTGCGCTGCTTGCCTATATGTTCGGGCTTCGTCACGCTTTCGATGCCGATCATATCGCCGCGATCGACAATGTCGTGCGCAAGCTCATTCAGGAAAGGAAGCAACCTTATGCCGTCGGCTTCTTCTTCTCGCTCGGCCATTCCTCGGTCGTCGTGATCGCCTCGATCTTGATTGCGGCGACCGCGGCGGCCATGCAAGGTCAGCTCGATTCCTTCCACGATATCGGCGGCGTTATCGGCACGACGGTTTCGGCGATCTTCCTGCTGCTGATCGGGATTGCCAACCTCTTCGTCCTCAGAAGCGTGTGGTCCGCCTTCAGCCGGGCACAGAGAGGCGAAAGGATCGCGGACGAGGATCTCGATGCGCTGCTTGCCGGCGGCGGCTTTCTGGCCCGTATCTTCCGGCCCATGTTCAAGGTCGTCACCCGCTCTTGGCACATGTATCCGATCGGCTTCCTGTTCGGCCTCGGTTTCGACACAGCAACGGAAATCGGGATCCTCGGTATTTCCGCCGCTCAAGCTGCGCAGGGCATGTCCTTCTGGACCATCCTCGTTTTCCCGGCGCTGTTCACCGCCGGCATGTCGCTGATGGATACGCTCGACAGCACTCTGATGACCGGCGCCTATGGCTGGGCCTTCGTAAAGCCTGTGCGCAAGCTCTGGTACAATCTGACGATCACCGCCGCTTCAGTCTTGGTTGCAATCTTCATCGGCGGCATCGAGGCGCTGGGGTTGATCTCCGACAAGCTCGGCCTCGAAGGCGGATTCTGGCGCTTCATCGGCGAACTTAACGACAATCTCGCCAATTTCGGTTTCGCCGTCGTCGGCATCTTCCTGCTGAGCTGGCTGATTTCGGCCGTGCTTTACAAAGCCAAAGGCTACGACAACTTGCAGATCAACCGCTCATGACGCATCATCGCGGCCAGGGATCGAGCATGCTGTCGCTGGAAATCGTCGTTCGCGGCTCCAGTTACGTGCGATGAGGGGCCAAAGTCATGATCCACACAAGCAATATTCGGAGTCTGGTGCTGACGGCAGGCATCCTGTGTGTCATCAGCGCCAGCACAGCCTCCGCGCAAACCGTCGCGAGTTGCCCGCTGCAGCCGACCGTCAGTACCAAACGCCAGACATTGAATTGCCAACCCGGGCTTAGCATCACCGTCGAGCGCGGCGCGCATTTCCACTTTGCTGACCGAAATCGGGATGGCCGGGTCGATGCTATCGTGCTCGATAGCAAGGCAGCCCTAGTCGATGTGGACAGCAGCCGAGTTCGGGGCGGATTCGAAGTGGTAACGCCACAGGCGATTGCTGCCGTCCGCGGCACGCGATGGGCAGTCGACGTGACGGGCGGCTCGACGTCGGTGCTCGTGTTGCGCGGCCGTGTTGCGGTAAACAAGGTATCGACCGGGCAGGGTGTTACGCTCGGGCGACGGCAAGGTGTCGATGTGGATAGCAGCCGCTCCACTTTGCATGTCAACGCATGGGGACAGTCGCGCATAAACGCCTTGATGGCACGCCTCGGCCAGTGAGATCCTGACGCCTATGCGCAGACCATCGCTGCAAACGTTGATTGCGCTTCTTTTGACTGCCGCCTGGGGCCTGGGTCTCGGTATTGCGCATCTGCGCGGTGACATTCCCTTTATCGACGGCGCGGAGGCGACGCTTACGAACCTCCGCAATGCGCTCGGCGGCAGCCGCCAACCGCCCGATTTCGTCACGATCGTCGCCATTGACGATGAGACGTCGCGTGTGGCGGGGCACTATCCCTTGCCGCGCGCTACGCTTGCCAGGATTGTCGATGCCATCGCCGCTCTGGGACCCAAAGCCATCGCACTCGACATGCTTCTGATCGATCCCGGTGACGAAGCCGGCGATGCGGCATTGGAACAATCGCTCAAGCGGACCAAGGTTGTGCTGGCCGCCGCCGGCATTTTTCCCGAAAGCCGTCAGCGCGTTGTTGACAACAGCAACGAGCCTCTCGCCCGAGTGCCCAACGCGCTGCAATTCCTCGAACCGCAGCAGCGGTTCGCTGATGCCGCAAGCTATGGCATTGTCAATGTGCAGACCGACAAGGCGGGCACGCCGCGTTTCGCTCCGATGCTGTTTCGCAGTGGTGAGCGGATCGAACCATCCTTTTCGCTGCGCGTCGTTTCCGCCGCAAGCGGCGAGCAGACGACCGTCATTTCCGATCATATCAAGATCGGCGACCGCTCCGTCCATACTGATACCGGCTATCTCATGCCGCTCACGTTCTACGGCCCGCGCGGAACGATCCGCACCATCAGCGCCAGCGCAGCGCTGAATGGCCAGCTACCGGAAGCCGCGATCAGGGATCATGTCGTCGTTGTTGGCGCCACCGTTACCGGCGGCGGCGATGTCTTTCAGACGCCCTTCGATCCTGTTTTACCAGGTGTCGAGGTCATCTCCACCTCGATCACGAATCTGATCGCAGGGGATAGCCTGATACGCGACCGCAACGTCCGTTTCATCGACCTCTATTTTGCCATCGGGCTACCGATTGCCGTTGTCGGCCTTGTTTCATGGCGGCGCAGCACCATAGGCCTGATCATGGTGCTCGGCGTCGTCCTCCTTTGGCTTGCTGTCAACGTCAGCGCCTTCAAGCACGGAATTTGGCTAAGCGCCGCCCTCCCGATTGCGGCAACCGTGCCGCCGGCGCTGCTGTTTGGCGCAATCCAGCTCTGGCTCGACCGCAGACGGGCCTCCCGTTTCGCCGAACAAAGCCAGCTTCTGCAGCGTATCCAGGCGCCCGGTCTTGCCGAACATCTTGCCCGCGATCCCGGCCTTCTCGCAGAACCGGTGCATCAGGAGGCAGCCGTCGTCTTCATCGATATCAACGGCTTCACAGGCCTTAGCGAATCGATCGGCCCAACCGCCGTGCGCGAACTGCTGAACGGCTTCTACAATCTCGTCGACGAAGAGGTGACCGCATCCGGCGGCGCCATTACCAGCTTCATGGGCGATGGCGCCATGATCCTTTTCGGCCTGCCGCACCCCAAGCCTACCGATCCCGCCAATGCAGCGCATTGTTGCGTTCGCCTGGCTCACCGGATGAGAGACTGGCTCTCGGCATTGCCGCAGGGAATAACCTCGCGCATCGGTTTCAAGATCGGCGCTCATTTCGGCACCATCGTCGCCTCCAGGCTCGGCGGTGGCGATCGTCAACAGATCACTGCGACCGGTGACACGGTCAACGTTGCCAGTCGTCTGATGGAGGTTGCCGCGGGTAATCACGTGGAGGTTGCCTTCAGCGCCGACCTCTTGCTTTCGGCGGGTCGCGACAGCGCTCCCTTCAAAGAGGGGCACCTCGATGGCCCGATCGAAACAAGCCTGCGTGGCCGCGCCGGTTCCTTGGCCGTATGGCTCTGGCGCAGCCGGCCGTGATCCGGAGTGATCTCAACGCAGCAGATTTCATTCGTACCACATCGGAGCGATTGAAATCACGAGGAGGCAGGCGAGGGAGATATTGATCGCTCGCCATTGCCATGCCGTTTTCAAGAGATGTCCGAGCATCTGTCCAAGAACGCACCAAACCGCCAAAGAGAAAGCGGCGATAAGGCAGAAGGTCACGCCGAGTAGGATTGCAAGTCTGGCCGGGCTATCCGCCAGCGCGGCAAAGGAGGCGGCCGCGCCCATCGTCATCGCCCAGCCCTTGGGATTGTGCCAGAGCATCCAGACGCCGGCAAAAAAGCCCGTCGGCTTTGCCATTTGCCTGGCCTCATGCGGCCGGCCGCTTCTGCCGATCCGAACGGCGAGCCAGATCAGATAGAGGGAGCCCACCGTCTTCATGGCGATCTGCAGCATCGGCAAGGCCATCAAAACGCCGCCAAGCCCTGCCGCCGCCGCACCGGCCATGGAACCCAAGCCGAAGGCAAAGCCGGCCATCACCGGTATGGACCGGCCGAAGCCGAAATGAGCGCCAGATGCGGTCGCAAGCGTGGTCGCACCACCCGGTGTAATCGTCGAAACCAGGGCGAATAGGATTAGCGGCAGCAGGGATTCGATCGTCATATCGAGCTTTTCTCCATATCGAGAAAAGGCATAGACGGCGCTTTGGCATCATGAAATCGAATATTGAAGGATCGAGGCATTAGCATTTATAATGCCGATATGATCCGAAATTTCGACATAGCTTTGATCCGAACCTTCGTCGCCGTTGCCGACCAGGGCAGCATGACGATTGCCGCCAATATGCTGCATATGACCCAAGGCGCCATCAGCCAGCAGATCAAGCGGCTGGAGGACATGCTCGGCTGCGCCCTGTTCGAGCGTGACAGACGCGGATTGCGGCTGACCGAGGCAGGCGAACGGTTGCTCGGCAATGCCCGCCGCTTGCTGGTGTTGAATGATGAGATCTGGAACGACATGACGGAAAGAACCGTTCGCGGCGGCGTCCGGCTTGGCGTTCCCTACGATCTTGTCGGCGCAACGCTGGCGCCGGTACTCAAATCCTATGCCGAACGCCATCCGCAGGTGGAGATTTCGCTGATCTGCGCCTCATCGCCGGAGCTGCTTGAAGAGCTAGGGAAGGGAACCATCGACCTCTGCGTGGTGGAGGAACCGTACGGCACATCGCAGGGCGAATGCTTGAGTGTCGAACGGCTTGTCTGGGTGGGTGCGAAGGCGGGCAACGCCCATCGCAAGGTACCGCTGCCGATCTCGATGGTGGCCGATACCTGTGCCTTCCGCACATCGGTCTTTGCGGCACTCAGCAAGGACGGTTTGCGCTGGCGGACGGTCTTCGAGAACGGCAATATCGAAGCAACTACGGCGACGGTACGCACGGATCTGGCTATCACCGCCTGGCTCGCCTCCACCGTTCCATCCGATCTCGATATCCTCACCGTCGAGCAGGGCCTGCCCGAACTGCCGGTCTTTGCGATCAACCTGCATTTGCCGAAGGGAAATGCGACGCCGCAGGCATTGGAACTTGCACGTCACATCCGCGAGGGCATGATGCGGCCGCGCCAGTCCGCCGCCGCTTGAGTTCCATCAGTTGATAGGCCTGCCTATGCCGCCTTTGGCAGCGGGCCGACATAACGCGACTGCGGGCGGATCAGGCGCCCGTCGAGCGTCTGCTCGCGTGCATGGGCGATCCAGCCGACTGTGCGGCCGATCGCGAAGACGCCAGTAAAGGAGTTGCGCGGGAAGCCGAGGGCGTCGAGCAACAGGGCGGTGTAGTATTCGACATTGACGTCCAAGGGCCGATCCGGCTTGCGCTCCTTCAGCAAGGCCAGCGCTGCCGCCTCGATGGCTTCCGCCAGCGCGATGCGTCCGGCATCCGCCTGTCCGCTCGCGAAGATCGGCTTCAATGCCGTTTTCAGGGCATCGGCGCGCGGATCGCGGACGCGATAGATGCGATGACCGAAGCCCATCAACCGTTCGCCGTGGTCGAGCGCCTGTGACAGCCATGCGCGGGCGTTTTCGGGACTGCCAACAGCGTCAAGCATATCGAGGACCGGGCCGGGGGCGCCGCCATGGAGAGGACCTTTGAGGGCGCTGATTGCCGCGAGCACCGAGGAGGTCAGGCCGGCATGGGTCGAGGCGATGACGCGTGAGGCGAATGTCGATGCGTTGAGGCCGTGATCGGAAATTGTCACCAGATAGGCGTCGAGACCTGCCGTCTGCTCGGCCGTCGGCACGCGGCCCGTCAACATGCGCAGGATGTCAGCCGATTGAGAGAGGGACGCATCCGGCCTGATCGGCGCTTCATCTTTCTGCAATCGCAACACGGCCGGCAGGAAGACGGCAGGTGCCGCCATCAGGCGGATCGCCGTAGCAAAATCCTCGCCGTCTGCGACGCGCGCCAGCAAGGCACGCACGGCATCCACCGGCGGCAGAGTGAGCAGGGCGGCATCGGCCGCTTCCACATGCGCGAAGAGCGCTGCGCGGGCCACACCGAGCTGCTCACGGATTGAGGCGGCATCGACATGTTCGTCGAACAGGCCATCGAGCAGCAGTGCGGCAACATCCTCGAAGCGGCTGGTCGCGACCAGATCATCCAACGACACGCCGCGGATGATCAGACGACCGGCTGCGCCATCGACGTCGGACAGCTTTGTTTCTGCGGCGATGACATCTTCAAGACCACTTTTCATCATTGTTCTCCTTTGACTATGCAAATAGATCGTGCCTATTTCTATTGACGTCAATCTTGATGCAATTGATCAATATGAGGGGCGATGAGCTGGCTAACGGCAGAGCAGGCGCTGGACCTGCTGGGAACGAAATCACAGACGCTCTATGCCAATGTCAGCCGAGGACGCATTCGCGCTAAGGCCGATCCAGCGGATACGCGACGCAGCCTTTATTTTGCCGATGACGTGAAACGGCTGGCCACCCGCCATGCCGGCCGGCGCAAGACCGAGGCGGTGGCCGCCGAAGCCATTCAATGGGGCGATCCCGTATTGCCGTCGGCGCTATCGACGGTTTCGAACGGCAGGCTTTTCTATCGCGGCAAGGATGCGGCAATGCTTGCCGAAAACGCTGCGCTCGAGGATGTCGCGCTGCTGCTCTGGGACATGAAGAGGCCGCTACGGTTCGAGCAAAGCGAGGCTCAGCAAGGACTTCCATCCTTGAATGCCGCTTTCTCAGCTCTGGCAGCGCGCATAACGAACGATCTGCCATCGCTCGGGCGCTCGCTTCCGGCCTTGCAGAACGAAGCCGAAAGCGTGTTCGCCACGGTGGCTGAAGCCTTGGCCCCTGGCGCATGGGACCTGTCGCTGCATCAACGCCTTGCCGCTGCCTGGAAGCGCCCCGATGCGGGCGACCTCATACGCCGCAGCCTTGTATTGCTTGCAGACCACGAGCTGAATGCCTCGACCTTTACTGCGCGGATCACGGCATCAGCTGGAGCAACATTGTCAGCAGCCACCTTGTCCGGCCTTTCCACGCTGACGGGTCCGCTGCATGGCGGCGCATGGCAGAGCGTGCGCTCGCTGATCGCGCGGGCAGCTACGATCGGGGTGGATGAGGCGGTCCGCAGTTATCTCGCGGAAGGACGGCCATTGCCCGCTTTCGGTCACCAGCTCTATCCCGATGTCGATATCCGCGGCGAGGCGTTGCTTGGCTGCTTCACGCTGCCCCCGCTCTTCGCCAGGGTTCGCGATGTCGGCGAGCAGCTGGTTGGGGAACGCGTCAATGTTGATTTCGCCTTGACGGCCATGACCCATGCCTATCATCTGCCGGAGGATGCGCCGCTGATCATCTTCGCGCTGGCGCGCACGGTGGGCTGGCTTGCGCATGCCATGGAGCAAGCGACCAGCGGCAGGCTCATTCGGCCGCGCGCTCGCTATATCGGCCCGCCGGTACAGTGATGTCATTACGCCGGAATGCGGCGATTCCCGCTCAATTCACTTTGAGGTGACAAACGGCTTCGATATTGTGGCCATCCGGATCGAGAATGAAGGCGCCGTAGTAGTTCGGATGATAATGCGGACGAAGGCCGGGAGCGCCGTTATCGGTGCCGCCAGCCAGGATAGCGACTCGATGGAATTCATCGACGAATTCCCTATTTTCGGCGCTGAAGGCGACATGCGCGCCTGTTTGCGGGACATCACGCTCTCCGATCCAGAAGAATGCCTTCCCTCCAATGCCATACCCCGCAAAGGTTTCGCCCTCGGCATAAAGGCGTTCGATGCCGAGAGGGCGTAATATCGCGTCGTAAAAGATCTTCGAACGCTCCAGGTTGCGAACGCCGATTGTTACATGATCGAGCACATGGCCCTCCAATTCGCGAGTTCTCGTTCCATCAGCCCTGACCAAGGGCGCCGGCAAGCGTTACAAAGGTCAGCACTTCGCCGAGCAGTGCCGGCAGTCATCGGATGCGCGCACCGACCCGCCAGGCATTGGAGAGGCCGGAAAGCCCGAGCACCATGCCGAAAAATGAAGCTGGAACCAGCGGCAGTTTCAGAGACGCAGCCATATGCCCCCTTTGACGCTTCATTTCAGCGCCGACCTATAGAGAATTGGGAAAAGAACTCAGGATCGATGCTAAATTTATCCATGTGAATGGAGGCGCAAAATACAGCTTTCCCCGAGAGCGGCAAAGCGCGATCATGGCAAAGGCGGGCAGTTTTCGCCAGCGTTATCACAGATGCGTGAACGTACGGATTTTTCCACGCTGCTTGGCTTGTGCATAGCTCGCCCGTCATTTGTTCATTGGAAAATGCTGCGAAATGTCTCTATTGAATATTCAAACGATTAAAACCGTCCTAGGAGACTGACATATGCAAATCGGAATGATTGGCCTTGGCCGTATGGGCAACAACATGGTGCAGCGCCTCATGAGGGCCGGTCACAGCGCGGTTGTTTTCGATGCGCGTCCGGAGAGCGTCGCAGGGCTTGAGCAGCTCGGCGCCACCGGCAGCAAGTCTCTCGCAGATTTCGTATCGAAGCTCGCGAAGCCGCGCGTCGTCTGGATGATGCTGCCGGCTGCAATCGTCGATCAGGAACTGGCAGCGATCGTTCCGCTTCTCGAAGAGGGCGACATCGTCATCGACGGCGGCAACTCCTATTACCACGATGACATCCGCCGCGCCGAAGAGCTGAAGCCGAAGGGCATCCACTATGTCGACGTCGGCACCAGCGGCGGCGTTTTCGGTCTCGAGCGCGGCTATTGCCTGATGATCGGCGGCGAGAAGGAAACCGTCCAGCATCTCTCGCCGATCTTCGCGACGCTTGCTCCTGGCGTCGGTGACGTCGCTCCGTCGGCGATGCGCTCGGAAGAAGCTGCCAGGAACAGCACGGCAGAGCAGGGCTACCTGCATTGCGGCCCATCCGGCGCCGGCCATTTCGTCAAGATGGTCCATAACGGCATCGAATACGGCCTGATGGCCGCCTATGCCGAAGGCCTGAACGTTCTGCGCCACGCCAATATCGGCAAGCTGAGCGCCGAGAAGGATGCCGAAACCGCTCCGCTCTCACATCCGCAGTATTATCAGTATGATCTCGACATCGCTGAAATCAGCGAAGTATGGCGCCGCGGCAGCGTGATCACCTCCTGGCTGCTCGATCTCACCGCCGACGCCCTGCACGGCGATGCGGCGCTTTCGCAATATGCCGGCCGCGTTTCCGACTCGGGCGAAGGCCGCTGGACGATCTCGGCTGCGATCGACGAAGGCGTTCCGACGCCGGTGCTCAGCGCGGCGCTTTACGGCCGTTTCGCTTCACGCGGCAACGACGATTACGCCAACAAGGTTCTCTCCGCCATGCGCGCCGGATTCGGCGGTCATCACGAGAAGCCGGCCACGTAATCGGCCCATCGATTTGCAGAATTATGAGCCGGGTGGGTCAAACCTCCCGGCTTTTGCTTGCCCGTTATGATCGCGTAATTCCCGACGGAAAACCGCTGTGGACGTTTGCGGGAATAGTGTCAGCCCAGCAGATCTGGCCGCAGGAATATGACCTGAGTGGGCGAGCCCGCTTCAAGCTCCGGCGCATGCGGCGGACGGACAACCAGGCAGTCGGCGCGCGAAAAGACCTTCATCATCGAGGAATCCTGCTTGGAGAAGGGCTCGGCGAGCCAGCCATCGTCATCGGCCCGCGTCAGCGTTGCGCGCACATAATCCTGTCGCTGATCGTTCGCTGCAAAGGTCACGGCGGTGCGTGCAACGCCCTCACGCTTGATAGGCGGTAGGGAGGCGAGCTTTCTTATCAGCGGCTCAAGAAACAGCAGGCCGCAAACAAGGCTGGAAACGGGATTGCCGGGAAGGCCAAGGACGTGCGTATCGCCGAGGCTGCCAACCATCAGCGGCTTGCCGGGACGCATGGCGATGCGCCAGAAATCCAGCTGCATGCCGGCCGCAACCATGGTCGCCTGCACCAGATCGTGATCGCCGACCGAGGCGCCGCCCAGCGTGACGATGACATCGGCCTTCGCCACCTGCGCACGGCCAATGGCAGCGGTGATCGCATCGCTGTCATCGGCAACGATTCCGAGATCGAGGACATGAGCTCCGGCACTGCGTGCCAGTGCTGCGATGCCGAAGGTGTTCGACGCGATGATCTGCGATGGCCCTGGTTCGGTGCCCGGCGCAACAAGCTCGTCACCCGTCGCCAGAATCGCCACCAGCGGCCGGCGGTACACATCCAAGGCTGGGTGGTTCATGGCTGCGGCAACGGTGAGCCGCGAGAAATCCATGACCGTGCCGGCGGGAAGCACGGTTTCGTCCTCGAGGAAATCCTGGCCGCTCGGGCGTATGTGCTGCCCCTTGCGTAGAGGATAGGTGGTGCGGATGCGATCGCCTTCCAGTCGTCCGGCGTCTTCCTGCAGGAGCACCGAATCGGCACCCGCGGGAACCGGTGCTCCGGTGAAGATTCGGACCGTCTCGCCCTTGCCCACGGTTCCCTCAAAGGCATGGCCTGCGGCGGAGGCGCCGATGACCTGCAATTCTGAACCCGGCGTCGCCGCGTCCTCGAAGCGCAGCGCATAGCCGTCCATGGCCGAGGCGTCGAAGGGCGGTTGAGTGAGACGGGCAGTCAAATCCCTGGCCAGGACCCGGCCCTCGGCCATATCGAGCGAAACGCTTTCAAAGCGATGAATGGGCGCAGCACTATCGAGCAGGCGCGCTTGTGCTTCGGCGACGGGCAATAGACTCATGGATCAGGCCCCCGGATGGCGGAAATCTCCCGATTTGCCGCCGGATTTCTCCAATAGAGTGATGCCGCCGATCTCCATACCCCGATCGGCAGCCTTGGCCATGTCGTAGATCGTCAGGCATGCAACGGAAACTGCCGTCAGCGCCTCCATCTCGACACCGGTGCGGCCGGTCAGCTTTGCCGTTGCGGTGACACGCAGGCCAGGGAGGGCGGCATCCTCTTCGATATCGACGGCAACCTTGGTTAGCATCAGCGGATGGCATAGCGGAATGAGATTGCTCGTCTGCTTCGCCGCCATGATGCCGGCGAGCCGCGCCGTGCCGATGACATCGCCCTTCTTGGCATTGCCTTCACGGATCAGCGCCAATGTCTCCGGCTTCATCTTAACGTAGCCCGTGGCCGTCGCGCTGCGCGCCGTCTCGGCCTTGTCGCCGACATCGACCATACGCGCCTCGCCCGAAGCGTCGATATGCGTGAGACCGGCCTTCGTCGTGGTCATGTTACTCGGCCGCCAGAATGCCGGCTTCGCCGTTCAGCAACAGTCGCGTCGCCGCCGTCACGTCATCCTTGCGCATCAGGCTTTCGCCCACCAGGAAGGTGGTGATGCCGGCAGCCTCCAGACGCTTGCAATCCTCATGAGTGAAGACGCCGCTCTCGCCGACCAGCAGACGCCCCTTCGGCACCATGGGAGACAAGGTCTCGCTGACCGTGAGGCTGACTTCGAAGGTGCGGAGATTGCGGTTGTTGATGCCGATCAGCGGGGAGGACAGTTTTAATGCCCGTTCCATCTCTTCCGCATCGTGAACCTCGACCAACACGTCCATGCCGAGGCCGAAGGCTTCGTCCTGCAGACGTTGCGCATCGTCATCGGACAGAGAGGCCATGATCAGCAGGATGCAGTCGGCACCCCAGGCGCGGGCTTCCTGCACCTGATAGGTGTCGAACATGAAATCCTTGCGCAGCGCGGGCAAGGAGCAGGCTGCGCGGGCAGCCGTCAGGAATTCGGGAGCACCCTGGAAGCTCGGCGTATCCGTCAGCACCGAAAGGCAGGCCGCACCGCCGGCCTCATAAGCCTTGGCGAGGGCAGGCGGGTCGAAATCGGGGCGAATAAGCCCCTTTGACGGGCTTGCCTTCTTGATTTCGGCAATCAGACCGAAAACGCCCGCACTCTGCTTGGCTAGAAGCGCCTTGTGAAAGCCACGCGGCGCAGATTGATCCGTCTGCATAGCCTTGAGATCGGCGAGCGAAACCTTGGCCTTGGCCGCGACAATTTCCTCGCGCTTGTAAGCTTCGATCTTCCGAAGGATATCGGTCATGACGTCTTGAACCTATTCTTCGTCGTTGGAGACGGCGACCAGCTTTTCCAATGCGACGGCCGTCGCGCCGCTGTCGAGCGACTGGGTCGCGAGCTTCATGCCATCATGAAGCGTTTCCGCCTTTCCGGCAATGACAAGCGATGCGGCGGCATTGGCAAGGGCAATGTCGCGATAGGCGTTTTTCGCGCCGCTCAGCACGTCGCGAAGCGCTGCCGCATTGGCAACGCCGTCGCCGCCCTTGAGGTCGGTGAGATCCGCATGAGGCAGGCCGAAATCTGATGGCGTCAGCTCAAAGGTGCGGATCTTGCCGTTCTCCAGCGCGGCAACGGAGGTCGTGCCGGTCGTGGTGATCTCGTCAAGGCCGTTGCCGTGCACAACCCAGACGCTTTCGGCATTCAGGTCCCTAAGTACTTCGGCGAGCGGAACGACCCATTGCGGCGCGAACACGCCGAGCAGCTGACGGCGGACACCGGCAGGGTTCGACAAGGGTCCCAGCAGATTGAAGATCGTACGCGTCCCAAGTTCCACCCGCGACGGGCCGACATGGCGCATCGACGAATGGTGCAGCTGCGCGAACATGAAGCCGATGCCGGCCTCACGGATGCAGCGGGAAATCACTTCTGGTCCGATATCGAGCTTGATGCCCAAAACGGACTGCGTGTCGGCAGTACCCGCCTTGGAGCTCTGGGCACGGTTGCCGTGCTTGGCGACCGGCACGCCGGCGCCGGCAACGATGAACGCCGCCAACGTCGAGATGTTATAGGTGCCGACGCCATCGCCGCCCGTGCCGACGATGTCGATCGCATCCGCCGGTGCTTCCACCGGCAGCATCTTGGCGCGCATTGTTGAGACGGCACCAACAATCTCGTCAACCGTTTCGCCGCGCACGCGCAGCGCCATCAGGAAGGCGCCGATCTGCGACGGTGTCGCTTCGCCGGACATCAGGATCTCGAATGCCTGCCGGGATTCATCCCGCGTCAGCACCTCGCGATTGGCGACCTTGGCGAGGAAAGGTTTCAATTCGCTCATTGACTATCCATCCTCCCGACCGGGCCTAACGAGACATCGCCTGTTCGGCGAGGCTCTGGTTGACCGTGACGGTGTATTTGGATTGCAGCTGGCCGACCATCTGGTCGAGGATGTCGTCGCCAGCAGCATTGGCGATCTGGGCCACCTGCTGATCGTCGTTGCTCAAGGCATCCGTGGTCGGATTGTCGTTGACGCCGGTGACCTTGAGCAGGATCTGCGTCGTGTCATCCGCACCGACGGCACTCGCGGCAGCGTCGACAGGGCCGGAGAAGGCAGCGGCTATGCCGCCGCGGCCGAGAACCGGGTCGTCCGTCGAGCGCACGATGTTGGCCTTGTTTTCGACGGCGATGCCGAGCGGGGTGGCGATATCGGCAAGCGACTTGCCCTTCTGCGCCTCCTGCTTCAACTCTGCTGCCTTGGCGGCAAGCGCGATCTTCTGCTGCGCAGCGGTCCAGTCGACAACCGCTTTTTCACGGACGTCGGCGAGCGTGCGATCGTGATTGGGCGTCACGCCCAGTATATCGTACCAGACATAACCATCATTGCCGACCGTCAGCGGCGCCGGGTTGCCGCCCTGTTCGGCCTTGAAGACCTCCGGAAGCAGTTGCTGGCGAACCGGCAGATCCTTGACGTCGTTGCCGTTCTGATCGAGGCCGGTTGCATCGATCGAGTCAACCGTGACCAGCTTCAGCTTGAGCTGGTTCGCTGCTTCCTGCAGCGAGACGCCGGAGCCGCGCAGATCCTCGAACTTGTCGTGAACGCTGGTGATTTCGTTGGCGGCGTTAGCGAGAGCGATCTGCTTGCGGATATCTTCCTTGACGTCGTCAAAGTTCTTCGCCGTCTCATTCTTCACGTTCGTAACGCGCAGAATGACCGGGCCGAACGAGCCGTCGACGACAGGCGTCGTGCCGCCATCCTTGGCGACGGTGAAGGCTGCTTCGGCAATCGTCTTGTCCGGGACTTGATCCTTGGTGAAGGTGCCGAGCAGCACGTCGGAAGGCTTCTTGCCCTGATCGGTAACGAGCTGGTCGAAGGTCGTCCCCGTCTTCAGCGCGTCAGCGGCCGCATTGGCAAGATCCTTGTTGGCGAAGGTCAACTGTTCGATCGTCCGCGTTGCCGGTGTCTTGAAGCTGTCCTTGCGCTTGTCGTATTGGGCGCGCAGCTCGTCGTCCGAAACGCTCGCCGGATCGGCAAGATCCTCGGCCTGTAGCTTCACATAGGCGAACTTCCTGTACTCCGGAGCGCGATACTTGGACTTCACGCCATCAAACCACTTCGATAGCACGTCTTCGGCCGGCGCCTTGACCGGATCGATGTTGGCATTGGTGAGCAGCAGGTAATCGACGCTGCGGCTCTCGTCGTGATACTGCTTGACCGCATCGACCAGAACCTTCGGTGCGATAAAGCCGTTCGACACCGCTTCGACGATCTGGCTACGGATCGCGACCTTGCTGCGTTCCTTGATGTAGTCGTCCGGGGTGATGCTGCTGTTACGGAGCAGCATCTCGAATTTCTGACGATCGAAGGCGCCATTCGCCGCCTTGAAAGCCGGATCGTCGCCGATGAGCTTGGCCAGGCGATCCTGGGAAAGACCCAGGTTCATGTCGGCGGCCAACTGATCGAGCGAAGCGCCGGCAACGAGCTGGGCGACGGTCTGCTGACCGATACCGAAGGCGCGCGCCTGGTCCGGCGTGATCTGCATGCGCAATTGCTGGCTGATCGCCTGAATCTGGCGCCGATAGGCGAGGCGGAACTCATTGGTATCGATATGCTGATCGCCGACCGTCACCACGGTATTGCTGTTACCGCCGCTGATGAGTGAACGCTCGACGCCCCATATGCCGAAAGCTGCCGCAAGAAGAAGCAACAAGCCCTTGGCAACCCAGGTCTGGGCGATTTTTCTCAGCACGTCGAACATAGGAAAGCAAACCTCGTCATCATCAAGTCTTCACCCGCAGGCGAAACAATCGGAGTTCCTTAGAACAATCCGAACCGGAATTGAAGAGCCAGAGGGGAAATCACCGGACGAGGCGCAAAAGTGCCGGAACCTTTGACGTGCAATGACGTTTTATTGAGCGACAAGACACAAGGAGCATACGATGGCCGAGACGAAATCAGCTTCCGCTCAGTCCTCTTCGGCGCGAGCGCAGACAGAGACGGCAATGGAGGATCTCGCCGCTCAGGTCGCCGCGTTGCGCGAAGATCTGGCAAAGCTGTCGCAGAGCATGGCAGCCGTGGGGCAGGGAGCAAAGTCCGTCGTCGCAGAGGAAGCCGAGGAGATCACGGAGCGGCTGCGCGAAAGAGTTCGCGAGGAGCCGCTTTTCATGGTCGCCGCCGCAGCCGGCATTGGCTACCTGATCGGTCTGCTGAGTCGACGTTAGCTTTCAGGCGGAACCCTCAACGAAATGGACGAAAAGGCGCGGACGAATCAATCGTCCGCGCCTTTTCAATTGCGCGGGTTTTCAGTTGTGAGCGGCCGGGATGGATGCTCCTCCCGGCGAGCCGACCTTTGCGACACCTTCTGCGACATCTTCGACCATCGTTATTTGTTGATCGCCAACCTCTTGTATCGAGTGGATGCTTACTATACGTAGGAACAATTATAAGGGTGCTTATCAATAGCAGGCTTCTCACAAATGAATTCGACACCCACCCTCGGCTTTGTTCTCCATGACGTTGCCCGCCTTCTTCGCAAGCGGTTCGAGCAGCGCGCGAAGGATTTGGGGCTGACGCGTTCGCAGTGGCAAACGCTCGCCTATCTCGCCAACAATGAAGGCATCCATCAGGCCGGACTGGCCGAAATGCTGGAGATCGAACCGATCACGCTTGTTCGCATTCTCGACAAGCTGAGCGAGCGTGGCCTCGTGGAACGCCGGCAGCATCCGAGCGATCGCCGCAGCTGGCTGCTTTATATGCGCGAGGAAGCCCGACCGCTGATCGATGCCATGCGCGACATAGGCGACCAGACCCGGAAGGAGGCGCTCGATGGCGTTTCCCCGGAGGATCGCGACCGCCTCTACGAATTGCTTACCCTTATGAAATCGAACCTGCTTAACGCCTGCCGTTCGAAGGCAGTCGATAAAGAGATACAACATGGCTGATGCATCTTCCTCCCTGCGCGTTCCCGCAAACGCAAATTCTTCAGAACACAATCCGGCTCCCGTGGCCGAGGCACCGTCCTCCAATCCAACGCCGCAGGCTGCGGCAACAGCTGTCGCCACTTCGGTCTCGCCACCCGAAACGCCGCGTAGACGCCGTAAACTGACGCGGCCGATCCTCTTTGCTCTGCTTCCCGTCGCGCTTGCCGTCGGCGGTTACTACTACGTCACCGGCGGACAGATCATGTCCACCGACAATGCCTATATCCAGGCCGACATGGTCGGCGTCTCCACCGATGTTTCCGGCACCGTGATTTCGGTCGATGTCCATGAAAACGAAGTGGTGAAGAAAGGGCAGGTGCTTTTCCGCCTGAAGCCCGATTCCTTCCGGATCGCGTTGGAAGGGGCACAGGCGCAGCTCGGCAATGCGAGAAACCAGATCCTGAACCTGCAGGCGAGCTACAAGCAATCCCTGGCCGAGATCGCCCAGGCGCAGGCCGACCTTCCTTACTATCAGACCGAATTCGAGCGTCAGCAGAACCTGATCAACAGCTCGGTCGCCTCCAGGGCCGCCTTCGATCAGGCCAAGCACAATCTTGAGGCTGCGCAACAGAAGGTCTCCGTCGCGCAGGCCCAGGCGGCGACGACGCTTGCGCAATTGGGGGGAGAGAACTCCGCCAACCTTGCGGTCGAGCAGAACCCGCTCTACCTGCAGGCCAAGGCTGCCGTCGACAATGCGCAGCGCGAGCTTGACGATACGGTCGTGCGCGCGCCCTTCGACGGCGTCACCGCCAATGTTCCCTCGCTGCAGGTCGGCGCCTATCTGACGGCTGCGCAGCAGGGCTTCTCGCTGGTTTCCACCACGCATATGTGGATCAGCGCCAGCCCAAAGGAAACCGAGCTGACCTATGTGCGGACAGGCCAGATGGTGACGATCTCGGTCGACGCCTATCCGGGTGTCACCTGGAAGGGAACGGTGGCCAGCATCGCACCGGCATCCGGCTCAAGCTTCTCGCTGCTGCCCGCCCAGAATACCACCGGCAACTGGGTCAAGGTCGTGCAGCGCATACCGATGATCATCAGCATCGACGATACGCAGGGCAAGCCGCCGCTGCGCGTCGGAATGAGCGTCGTTGCCGATGTCGACACCGGCCATGCCCGTGGCCTGCCTGACTTCATTGCCAGCCTGCTGGGCCACTCCCGCGGTCAGGACCATGAGTAACGCCACCACCGCTTCGCCATCGGCACCCATCGCCCATCGCGGTGCGATCACCGCCTGCGTCATCCTGTCGGTCATCATGCAGGCGCTGGACACCACCATCGCCAATGTCGCCCTGCCGCATATTCAGGGTGACGTCTCCGCCAGTGCTGACCAGATCAACTGGGTTTTGACGTCCTACATCGTGGCTGCAGCCATCATGACGCCGCCGTCCGGTTTCCTTTCGGCCAAGTTCGGCCGCAAGCGCGTGCTGCTGACGGCAATTGCTGGCTTCGTCGCCGCTTCCGTTCTATGCGGCCTCTCGCAGTCGCTGCCGCAGATCGTCGGCTTCCGCCTGCTGCAAGGCCTTTTCGGCGCTTCGCTCGTGCCGCTGTCGCAAGGTATCCTGCTCGACATCTACGATGTCGAGGAGCGCGGCCGCGCCATGGCGCTGTTCGGCGTGTCCGTCATGGTCGGCCCCGTTCTGGGGCCAGTCATCGGCGGCTGGCTGACCGACAATATCAGCTGGCGTTGGGTGTTCTACATCAACGTCCCGATCGGGGCGCTCGCCTTCTTCGGCATCGTCGTCTATGTGACGGAGACCAAGCTGGACGCGCTTGCCAAGCTCGACTGGTTCGGCTTCGGCATGCTTTCGATCGCCATTGCGGCGCTTCAACTTTTCCTCGATCGCGGCGAGCAGCTCGACTGGTTCTATTCGAGCGAGATCATCATCGAGGCGCTCGTCTGCGCCTGCGCCTTCTATCTGTTCATCGTGCATACGTTCACGGCCGAGCGAAGTTTCGTCAATCCGCGGCTTTTCCTGGACCAGAACTTTGCCGTCAGCATGCTGTTCATCTTCATCGTCGGCGTGACCTATCTGGCCTCGCTCGCCCTGATGACACCCTATCTGCAGACGCTGATGGGCTATCCCGTCGTCACAGCCGGCATCGTCATGGGGCCGCGCGGTCTCGGCACGATGTTTTGCATGTTCCTTGTGGGACGGCTGATCGGCAAGGTGGATACGCGCCTCCTGCTGTTCCTCGGCCTCGCTTTGACCGCGTGGGCCATGTACGACATGACCGGCTGGACGCCCGATGTCTCGCAATGGACGCTGGTCTCGGTCGGCTTCGTGCAAGGCGCCGGCCTCGGCTTCCTGTTCGTGCCGCTGACAACGATCGCCTTTGCGACGCTGCCGGCACAGATGCGCGGCGAGGGTACCGGCCTCTACAATCTCTCGCGCAATATCGGCTCGAGCGTCGGCATTTCGGTCGTCTCGATGCTGATCACGGAGAATACGCAGGTCAACCACGCGAATATCGCCGCCTACGTGACGCCCTTCAACCGCCATTTCGAAGCAGCGGCGGCCCACGGCATCAGCCCGCTCACGGCGGTCGGCCGCGCCACGCTTGACGGCATGATCACGACGCAAGCCACGATCATCGCCTACATCGATGATTTCAAACTGCTGATGCTGATGTCGATCTGCGCCATACCGCTGCTGGTGCTTCTGCGCAAACCAAAGGCGCCACCGGCAGTCGATCACAGCGTCGCCATGGAATAGCCGCGCAGTCTTTCCAGTTTCACTGCGTGGCAGCAAGGCCGCCGGGCACCACCCCGGCGGTCATTTCATTCACCGATCATGGAAAGCGGCGGCTGACGAAGCGCGAACCGGAGGCGCCGAACCGCCAGAGCGGATCGATATTCTTGGTGATCCCGATGCGTTTGCCGGAAACGATCGCCACCGGCTCAGCAAGCAAGAATGAGAATGGCGGCTCATCCAGGGATATGCCATTCAGATCGATATCGATGCCCAGCGCCTGCGAGAGCTTTCCCGGCCCGTTGCACAGCGAGACGATATCGGCCACGCCGCGCCGGCTTATCATCTCATCGATACCGCTCTCAGGCTCGAGCGCCCGGATCAGCACGGCACTGCCGGTCAGGCAGACGAAATTCAGGCACCAGTGAATGCCGTAGGAACGATAGATATAGACGTGGCCCGGCGGCCCGAACATGGCAGCATTGCGCGGCGTCGGACCACGATAGGCATGGGAAGCTTCGTCATCAGGCCGATAGGCCTCCGTCTCAACGATGCACCCACCAATGCCGGCGACCGAAAAACGCGCGCCGATGAGATCGGATGCGACGGCGACGGCATCACGGTTGAAGAAGGCTGAGAGGAAGGGGCCGGCCAGAGGAGCAGGACCAAGCGGCAAAGATTGATCGTCAAATGTCATAGGCGAGAGCGATGTCCTTCCAGGCAATCGATGCCAAATCCACGGCCAAGCGAAAGCACCATGGAATACATTTCGTGCAACTTTTCGGCTGATGGCGGAAGAGGTGGGATTCGAACCCACGGTACGGTTTCCCGCACGCCGGTTTTCAAGACCGGTTCCTTAAACCACTCGGACACTCTTCCTGTCACAACGGCACGGGGCCTTATGAGAAGTGGTTGGCTCGCTTTACCGCTATTCGGGGCGAAGCGTCAACCGGGCTGCCGCGCATATGCTGAGATCTATTGCAAAGGGTCAGGCACTCGCAAGCCGCGCCGCGCGTGCGGTCCGGGTGCCGAGCAAGACTAACGGGACGGCTGCCACATAAATGGCGACCACCGAGAGCCAGATGGCGCCGGGCCAATCCTTCTGGACGACAAAGTAGAATGTCGAGAATGCGAGCGGACTGATGATGGAGGCCAGGCTGATGGCTGAGGTCAGCACACCCTGGAGTTCGCCTTGGCGGGACGGATCGACCTGGCGGGTAGCGAGGGCTTGAAATGCCGGCGTGCCGATGCCCGCAAGGGCAAAGATCGGCATGATGGCGAACGCGATCCAACCTTGGCTGGCAAAAGCCATGGCGACGAGGGCGGCACAGGCGCAGGCGATCCCGACGACAACGGCCCATCGTTCGCCGAGCACCCTGGTCGCGGGGCCGGGCAGGAGTGCCTGAACCAGCGTTTGGCAGATACCGAAGGCGCCCAGCGAAAGGCCGATCCAGAGGCCGTTCCACCGGAACGTATCGAAGCCCCACAGCGCCCAGCAGGTGCCATAGGCCTCGCCGGTGGCGCTCAGGATGAAATAGACGAGGACGATGGGCAGAAGCCGCTTCATCGAGAAGACCCAGCGAAGGGGTCGCAGTGGGTTGAGGACCGCCAGATCGATCTTCTGGCGCGACGGAGTGCGCGATTCGGGCAGGACGAACAAAGCCAGCAACAGATTGCAGCCGTTCAGAATAGCGGCGGCGATGAAGGGGAGCCTTAGCCAGTAATCGCCGAGCAACCCGCCGAGAACCGGCCCGACGATGAACCCCATGCCGAACATGGCGCTAAGCAGACCGAAGCGGCGGGCGCGCTCGTTCTCGGACGAAATGTCGGTGATGTAGGCGGTTGCCACGGATGCGTTGGCGCTGGTCAGGCCGGCAATGGCGCGGCCGAGCAGCAGCATCCAAAGCTGCGGTGCGAAGGCCATGATGAGGTAATTGACCGCTGCCCCCGCGAGCGAGATCAGCAACACAGGGCGCCTGCCGAGACTGTCGCTCAGCGCGCCGAGCACCGGCGCAAAGACGAACTGCATGGCGGCGTAAAGCGCAGTCATGATCCCGATGTAGGACGCGATGTCCTGGGAGTGGGTCACGTCCTCGAGAAGCCGCGGGAGAATGGGGAAGATGAGGCTTATTCCGACCGCGTCGAGGCAGATCGCGGCGAAGATAACGACAAGTGGCTTGTTCATAATGGCTTCAATCCATGGAAATTGCGGGCTTGCCCATGACGCGGCACTGGGCGGTGACTTCCTGCGCCTTCGCTGTTTGTTCGAGTGAAAAGGTCTGCATTTCGTTAGTGTCAGGGCCTCGATATTCGCTGAACCGAGCTGCTTTCACGATTTTCTCCTTCGGTTCGCCACCGGTGCGAAAACACTCGTTTATTCGTATCAAGTACAAAAGTGTATTAAGTACATATTTTAATTACGGACCGAGAAGGCATGCGTCAACGACAAATATGTACTCAGTATAAAATTCCTGCTATCGATGGCGTCATGACAACGCCACCCGACCGCCGAACCCGCAAACGCCTCGCCACGCGGCAAAACATTTCCAACATCGCCACGCAGCTCTTCTTCGAACGCGGTTTCGACCATGTGACCGTGGACGAGATCGCGGCCGCCGCCGACGTTGGGCGAATGACGGTTTTCAACCACTTCCCGCGCAAGGAGGACATGTTTTTCGACCGTGACGAGGAGGCTAGGGAGATGCTGCGCGACGCTTTGCGGCAACGCGGCGCCGGCATCGCTCCGATCGAGGCATATCGTCTGCTCGCGCATCGGCTCGTTGCGGAACAGCACCCCGCCGTCGATTTTTCAGCTCGCAGCGAAGGCTTCATAGAGACGATCGAGGGCAGCGAAACGTTGAAGGCGAGGGTGAGGGCGATACGCGACGAGATCGCGCAACTCGTCGCGGTGGCGCTATCCGAATGCGTAGAGCGGGAGCCTACCGATCCCGATGCCAGACTGGCGGCGGGTCTCCTTCTGGCAACATGGACAATCGCCTTCATCCAGGCACATCAAACCTTTCGGCAAGAGCGGGACACGAAGCAAGCGAGAGACGCGTTTCTCGCGATCATCGACAAAGGGGCTATCGGCCAGAAAGCCGCACTGAGCGGCACGCCTTACGCCTGATCAGGCAACGCACGCGCAATGCGTGCCCGCATGAAGCATTATTGACAAAAAATAAGCTCGACTTATTGTTAGCGTGCTTCAGTCAGCTTTGACCCCTGACCTGGCAAATGTGGCCTGGCCGTCTCCAGCGGTTGGGCCACTCCATTTTTAGGCCTCGAACCCGCATCAGCCGTCACAGGCGAATCATCGGGGCGACCAAACGCTAGTCCCGACGTTGCAGATGACCGATCAGGGCTCGCAGCTTGGGAGCCATGTGGCGACGGCTCGGGTAGTAGAGGTAGAAGCCAGCAAAACGCGGGCAGAACCTTTCAAGAATGGCGACAAGCTCGCCCCGCTCGATGTAAGGGCGAAAACTCTCCTCCATGCCGAAGGTGATTCCGGCGCCGGCTACGGCAAGCTTGGTCATCAAGGCCATGTCGTTCGTGGTGATCTCCGGCGCGACGGCGACGCTGAACTCCTTGCCATCTTCAGCGAATTCCCAGCGATAGGGTGCAACCTTGGGCGCCGGGCGCCAGCCGATGCAGCGGTGGGTGGCGAGTTCGCTCGGATGGGACGGCGCGCCGAAGCGTTGCAGATATCGCGGCGAACAGACAGCGAGCTGCCTTTCATCGCCAGCCACAGGCACCGCAATCATGTCCTGTTCGATCACCTCGCCAAGCCGGACGCCCGCATCATATCCCTCGGCAACGATATCGAATTCTTCGTCCGTCACTGTGATATCGATCTGAACCTCCGGATTGGCCTCAGCGAAGCTTGCCAGGAGAGGCCCGGACAGAAATCGCTCGGCGATCGATGAGACGGCTAGCCGCAATTGTCCGCGCGGCGGCCCGCGCAAGTTTCCGGCGGCTTCTGTTGCGGCGCGCATATCGGCAATCGCGGGGGTGACTTGGCCATAAAGTCTCTCACCCGCCTCGGTGAGGCTTACGCTGCGGGTCGTGCGCAGTACCAG
Source organism: Rhizobium sp. BR 315 (assembly GCF_050577975.1). Taxonomy (NCBI): domain Bacteria; kingdom Pseudomonadati; phylum Pseudomonadota; class Alphaproteobacteria; order Hyphomicrobiales; family Rhizobiaceae; genus Rhizobium; species Rhizobium sp. BR 315. Next base: position 66,483 of record NZ_JARWKZ010000033.1, read on the forward strand.
CGCGATGCCGAGTGTCTCCTCCAACCGCCTGATCGTCTGGCTGACCGCTGATCTTGTAATGCCCATGCGATCTGCAGCCGCGCGAAAACTTCTTCCTTCGGCGACCAAAGCAAAGACGGCGAGCGCATTGAGATCCGGCTCCATTGGTTAGTTCTACTTTCCATTGTGGCAAGAAATAGTCGTCTTATCACAACAATGAGACGGATCTACCTTTCTGGCAACTGCCACAGGGCAGTTCGAAGAACAATCAGGAAGGAAATGAACATGTCCCTCAACAAAGTCGTCCTCATAACAGGGGCTTCGAGCGGCATCGGCGCCGGGATTGCCCGAGAACTCGGTATGGCCGGAGCAAAGCTCATGCTCGGCGCGCGGCGCACAGATCGCCTCGAGGCGCTGGCGAACGAAATCAGGGAAAACGGCGGAGAGGCAGCCACACTGCGTCTTGATGTGACCGACCGCTCGGATGTTGCCGCCTTTGCCGAGACGGCGCGACGGAACTTCGGCCGCATCGACGTGATCGTCAACAATGCCGGCGTCATGCCTCTGTCGCTGATGGCCTCATTGAAAGTCGATGAGTGGGATCGGATGGTCGATGTCAACATCAAGGGGGTGCTCTATGGCATCGCCGCTGTATTGCCCGAGATGACGGCCCGTGGTTCCGGCCATATCATCAACATCGCCTCCATAGGCGCGCTGTCCGTGTCGCCCACGGCCGCCGTCTACTGCGCCACCAAATATGCGGTGCGGGCGATTTCCGACGGCCTGCGACAGGAAAATGAAAAGATCCGAGTCACCTGCATTCATCCCGGCGTCGTGGAAAGCGAGCTTGCCCACACGATCACCGATCCTGTAGCCGTGGAGGCGATGGAGACCTATCGCGCCACGGCTCTGCAGCCGGATGCGATCGGACGAGCGGTACGCTACGCGATCGAGCAACCAGACGATGTCGACGTCAACGAGATCGTTATCCGGCCGACGCGCAACCAGTGAGGTGGCGGCAGCCAACCTTGTTTCGCTTTTTTGTCGCTGCCGGGATTCTTGCAGGCGCGGCTATCTTACCCACGCAGAAAGGTCTCGCGGAGATGAATGTCGAACGAAATTCGGTTACGCAAACGCCGGAAAACCATCCCTATGTCGGAATGTGGGTCACGGCCGATGGCCAGATCCGCCACAATCTGCTTGCGAACAGTCGCTACGACGAGGCGCGCGGAAAGCGAGAGAGCGCATATCAGGGGCGTTACGCAGTCCGAGGCGATCACATCGATTATTGGGACGACACCGGCTTTACCGCCGACGGAACATTCATTGACGGCGTGCTGCATCACGCCGGCATGATCCTCTATCGGCAAGAATAACGGCGAGGCAGCCAACTGGCAAAGCTAGCATCATAACCAAGTCGGCTGCCGCCCCGATGTCGAAAAGAGAAAAGTGGGCAGGGCATGTCACAGATGGACTTCCTGCCTTGTCTTATCCTTCGCAATGCCATTTTCGAAGGAGGTGACATGAAAGAGGCGGCCTCCACGGATAGAACGGATCACTGAGATGCAGATGATGATCGAGGGACAGTCACACCTCCAGCCTTTCGGCTTACCTTATTGGGGTTTTGAAGATCTCAACAAGGGAGTTGGAAGCATGACTGCCTCTTATGATTACCATATCGGTGTCGACTACCACAAATCCTACAGCCATCTGGTGGTGCAGGAC
>NZ_JARWKZ010000034.1:0-68095 GCF_050577975.1 Rhizobium sp. BR 315
AGATCGTACCGTTCGATGCCTATGTCGGCTCGGAACAGCGTCAGGGCTGGTTCACCCGCGAGCCGCTCGGGATCATCACCGCCATTACACCTTACAACGATCCGCTGAACCTGGTCGCGCACAAGCTCGGTCCGGCGATTGCMGGCGGCAATGCGGTTCTGCTGAAACCGTCAAACCTGACGCCGTTCTCCTCGATCAAGCTTGTCGAAGCCTTGGTGGAAGCGGGCTTGCCACCCGAGATCATCACCGTCGTTCACGGCGATCGCGAGATCGTCTCGGCTCTCGTCTCCGCGCGTGAGGTTCGCATGGTGTCGTTTACCGGCGGCTTCGCTACCGGAGAAGCGATCAGCCGCAAGGCGGGCCTTAAGAAACTCGCGATGGAGCTTGGCGGCAATGCGCCGGTCATCGTCATGAACGACTGCGACTTCGACAAGGCGGTTGAAGGATGCGTCTCCGGCGCCTTCTGGGCAGCCGGTCAGAATTGCATCGGCGCCCAGCGTGTTCTTGTCCAGGCCGAGCTTTATGAGCGCTTCCGCGATGCTTTCGTGGCGGCGACGAACAAACTCAAGGCCGGCGATCCGCTGAAGGAGGACACAGATGTCGGTCCGATGATCTCCAAGGAGGTCGCCCAACGCACCGAAGCAGCCGTCAACGACGCCATCGCCGCCGGCGCGAAGTTGCTCTGCGGCCACAAACGCGAAGGGTCGCTCTATCACCCGACGGTGCTGGAAGGTACGCCGGTGACCTGCCGCCTGTGGCACGAAGAAGTGTTTGCGCCCGTGGTCATGCTTGCACCGTTCGAGACGCTCGATGAAGCGGTCGAGCTGGCCAATGAACCCGAATACAGCCTGCACGCCGGCATCTTCACCAGCAACCTCAATGTCGCACTTGACGCCGCAGCCAGGATCGAAGCTGGCGGCGTGATGATCAACGACTCCTCAGACTACCGCTTCGATGCCATGCCATTCGGCGGCTCCAAATACGGCAGCATGGGCCGGGAAGGCGTGCGCTTCGCCTATGAAGAGATGACCCAGCCAAAGGTCGTTTGTATCAACCGTGGGTAAAGGGACCTAGCAGCCGTTTGATACCGCTGCCGGACTTTCGAACCCAAGTGAATGAATCCAGGCGGCGCCTCGGCGCCGCAACAGCCGAACCTGATGGGGGGAGAATGAACAAAATCTTCGACAATCCGACGTCAGCACTTGAGGGCTTGCTGTTCGACGGCATGTTCATCGCGGCGGGTGGCTTTGGCCTTTGCGGCATTCCGGAGCTGTTGATCGATGCGATCCGCAAAGCTGGCACCAAGGACCTGACAATCGCGTCGAACAATTGCGGTGTTGACGACTTCGGCCTTGGCGTGCTGCTGACGACCAGGCAGATCCGGAAGATGATCTCGTCCTATGTCGGTGAGAACGCCGAGTTCATGCGGCAATATCTGAGCGGTGAACTCGAGCTCGAGTTCAACCCCCAGGGAACACTTGCCGAGCGCATGCGCGCCGGCGGCGCCGGCATTGCCGGCTTCTACACCAAGACCGGCGTCGGCACCGTCGTCGCGAAAGGAAAAGAACTCAAGGTCTTTGATGGAGAGGTCTTCGTTCTCGAGACTGGAATCGTCGCCGACCTGTCGATCGTCAAGGCCTGGAAGGCGGATACCTCGGGCAATCTCGTCTTCCGCAAGACGGCCCGCAACTTCAATCCGCCGGCCGCCACATGCGGCAAGATCTGTGTCGCTGAAGTCGAGGAAATCGTCCCGGTCGGCAGCCTGGATCCCGATCACATCCATGTGCCGGGGATCTACGTGCATCGCCTGATCCAGGGTCAGCACGGGAAACGCATCGAACAGCGCACCACGCGCGCGGCGGCTTGAGGCTGGGGAGAAACACATGGCCTGGGACAGAAACCAGATGGCGGCGCGCGCTGCACGCGAACTTCAAGACGGCACCTACGTCAATCTCGGCATCGGCATCCCGACGCTGGTCGCCAACTACATCCCTGACGGCGTCCACGTGACGCTGCAGTCGGAGAATGGCCTGCTCGGCATCGGTCCCTTTCCGTCCGAGGGTGAGATCGATGCCGATCTGATCAATGCCGGCAAGCAGACGGTGACGGCACTGCCGCATTCCGCCTTCTTCGATTCAGCGCAGAGCTTCGCGATGATCCGCGGCGGCAAGATCGCGATGGCGATCCTGGGCGCGATGGAGGTAGCCGAGAACGGTGACCTCGCCAACTGGATGATCCCCGGCAAGCTCGTCAAGGGCATGGGTGGCGCGATGGATCTGGTTGCTGGTGTGAAGCGGGTGGTGGTCGTCATGGACCACACCAACAAATCAGGCGAATCCAAGGTGCTGAAGGCCTGCACCCTGCCGCTGACCGGACAAAGCGTCGTCGATCGGATCATCACCAATCTCGGTGTGCTCGACGTCGTCGATGGCGGACTGAAGCTGGTCGAGCTTGCCGAGGGCGTCACCGACGGCGAGATCCGCAGCGCCACCGAGGCGACCATCGTCAACTAGGCCTGAGCCTTTTGCCGAGTAGCTGGAGCCGGCCTGTGCCGGCTTCGCGAGGACCATAGAGGAGACCACCATGAGCATCCCATCGATCGTCATCGCCAGTGCTGGCCGCACCGCGGTCGGATCCTTCAACGGCGCCTTCGGCAACACGCCGGCGCATGAGCTCGGTGCTGCCGTCATCAAGGGCGTACTTGAGCGCGCGGGCGTCGAAGCGGGTGAAGTCGACGAGGTGATCCTCGGCCAGGTGCTGCAGGCTGGCGAGGGCCAGAATCCGGCGCGCCAGGCAGCGATGAAGGCGGGTGTCCCACAGGAAAAGACCGCCTGGGGCATGAACCAGCTCTGTGGCTCGGGCCTTCGCGCCGTCGCGCTCGGCATGCAGCAGATTGCAACCGGTGATGCGGATATCATCGTCGCTGGCGGCATGAAGATGGGCGACTTCAAGATGATCGACACGATGATCAAGGACGGCCTGACCGACGCCTTCTACGGTTATCATATGGGCATCACCGCCGAGAACGTCGCCCGTCAGTGGCAGCTCAGCCGCGAGGAGCAGGATGCGTTCGCACTCGCCTCGCAGAACCAGGCCGAGGCCGCACAGAAGGCTGGGCGTTTCGCCGACGAGATCATTCCCTTCATCGTCAATGGCCGCAAGGGCGACGTCACCGTCGACCAGGACGAATATATCCGCCACGGCGCAACGCTCGACCAGATGACCAAGCTGCGTCCGGCCTTCGACAAGGAAGGCACGGTCACCGCCGGCAACGCCTCCGGCCTCAATGACGGCGCCGCCGCCACCCTGCTGATGAGCGAAGCGCAGGCTTCCAAGCGCGGCATCCAGCCGCTTGCGCGCATCGTCTCCTGGGCAACGGCCGGCGTCGACCCGCAGGTCATGGGCACCGGCCCTATCCCGGCTTCGCGCAAGGCGCTGGCCAGAGCCGGCTGGGCGATCGGCGATGTCGAGCTGGTCGAGGCCAACGAGGCTTTCGCGGCGCAGGCCTGCGCGGTCAACAAGGACCTCGGCTGGGATCCTGGCATCGTCAATGTCAATGGTGGCGCCATCGCCATCGGCCATCCGATCGGTGCCTCCGGCGCCCGCGTGCTCAACACGCTGCTCTTCGAAATGAAGCGCCGCGGCGCCAGGAAACGTCTGGCAACGCTCTGCATCGGCGGCGGCATGGGTGTCGCCATGTGCGTGGAAGCGATGTGAGGAGGCAGGGCCATGGCCTCCGCCGAGTACCGTCTCTGCGACGTATCGCTCGACCGGTCGTTCGCTGGCCGGGACGCGAGAATTGAGCGGGAGCAAGCGCTCGCGGTTATCGACCTCTTGGAATCCAACACCTTCATTCCGGTCGGTCACGATGGCGGGCCATACCGCCTCACGATTGCGGCGGCCGACGGGCGCCTCGCGTTACATGTCGCCGATGCCCATKGCGAGCATGTCGTCAGTCACTACCTGTCGCTGACGCCGTTCCGCCGATTGCTGAAAGACTACACCCGCATCTGTGAGAGCTACTACGACGCCATCCGCCACCCAGGCCCTGAACGGCTTGAGGCGATCGATATGGGCCGGCGCGGCGTCCATAACGAGGCAGCCGAACTGCTGAAAAGCCGGCTGTCAGCGAAAGTGAACATCGACAACGACACCGCCCGCCGGCTGTTCACACTGATCTACGCCCTGCTCGTGCGCAATGCCGACCGTCGAGTTCTGCTGAGCTGACACAGCTTCGGCCCGAAACTTTCCCACCAAGGAGGAACACCCCAGTGAACGCAATACCACAACGCAACGTGCAAGCCGGAGAAACCAGCTCCGCAGGCTTCCTGGATAGCGTTGACCAAAACTTCCGTCATGCCATGACATTCCTCGACCTGCCGGAAGGCCTGTCGGAGCGGATCATGCAGTGCAACTCGACCTACACGGTTCGGTTCGGCGTCCGCCTGCGGGGTCGCATGTACAGCTTTATCGGCTGGCGCTCGGTCCATAGCGAGCACTGCGAGCCGGTGAAGGGCGGCATTCGCTATGCGTCGAATGCCGATGCTGAAGAGGTCGAGGCCCTGGCAGCGCTGATGACGCTCAAATGCTCGCTGGTCGATGTGCCGTTCGGCGGCTCGAAGGGCGCGCTAAAGATCGATCCGCGCGAATGGACGCCGCAGGAGCTCGAGCGCATCACCCGCCGCTTCACCCAGGAACTCAACAAGCGCGGCCTGATCGGCCCCGGCGTCAACGTCCCGGCACCCGACATCGGCACCGGCGAGCGGGAAATGGCCTGGATGATGGACGAGTTCCGCCGCGCCAATCCGACCGATGTCATCAACGCGCGCGCCTGCGTCACCGGCAAGCCGCTGTCGAAGGGCGGTATTGCCGGCCGCACCGAGGCAACCGGCCGAGGCGTGCAGTTCGCCATCCAGAGCTATCTCCGCGATCCGCGCACTGCCGGCCTGAACGGCAAGCGCGATCTGAAGGGTGCTGCAATCATCGTCCAGGGCTTCGGCAATGTCGGCTACCATGCGGCAAAGTTCGTCTCTGAAGAAGACGGTGCCCGGGTGACGATTGTTGCCGAACGCGACGGCTATGTCGCCAACGCCGATGGTCTTGCGATCGAGGCGCTGAAGCAGCATCATATCAAGACCGGCAGCATTCTCGGCTTCGAAGACGCCACCTCGTTTGCCGGCGATATGACGGGCATTGCGCAGCCATGCGACGTCCTCATTCCGGCGGCCATGGAGAATGCCATCCATGCGGGCAATGCAGACCGCATCAAGGCAAATTTGGTCGTCGAGGCGGCCAACGGCCCGATCACCTTCGAGGCTGACAAGGTGCTTCGCACCCGAGGGATCACCGTTCTTCCCGATCTTTACGTCAATGCCGGCGGTGTCGTCGTCAGCTACTTCGAGTGGGTAAAGAACCTGACGCATATTCCCTTCGGTCTGATGGAACGGCGCCGGCGCGAGCGGCGCAACCAGACCATCGCAATGGCGCTGGAACGCATGACCGGCAAGGAATTCCCCGCCGATATCCGCGATGAATTCCTCGAAGGCGGCGCCGAGATCGACCTCGTCCGGTCCGGCCTCGAAGACGTCATGCGCAGCACCTGGACACGGATCGCCGACCTCATCGAACAGCAACCGGAACTCGGTGACTACCGGACCGCCGCCTATGTCGCGTCGATCCGGCAGATCGCCGATGCTTATGAAGCGATAGGAATCTGATCAATTGCCTGCCTAGTCTTACTGCGTCACAAATTTGTGGATTTTATCGATCCTTCATCCGGGAGCAGCATGGACATCGCTGGAGGTTGCGACTGAGTGCGACGGTCAAGTGCCTTCGGATTGTGGCGATCGAATTCGACACGTGTCGCTCGGGTCGGATCGGGGGCTCCGCGGGGTCGATAACCCTGGGGAAGGCCAGATTGCGGGCGGTTTTTGGTTTCGGGCGGCGCTGAGGGGGGAATCGTCTCCCTTTGGGAGATGAGGAATCCGTAAGCGGCAATGCAGAGGCTTGCATGATGATGGAAGCCGCGCCAACCGCGTCCCTCATAGTGGCCGAGCCCGAGTTCCTGTTTGAGTTCCTGATAGTCGCGCTCGATGCGCCAGCGCAGCTTGGCGGTGCTGACGAGCTTTGCGAGCGAAGCGGCGGCCGGGAGAGTGGAGAGCCAGTATTTGAGTGGTTCGGCATCACCCTCGGGCCATTCGATCAGCAGCCATTCCTCGGCGCGGGGCTCGGTCAATTTGTAATCCCTGGACGCGGGCCTGACGCGCACGGCGGCGAAGCGAGAGTTGAGGTCAGTGTTGATCGCCAGACGCTGAGTGTCGGCTGCACGCCCACGACATAGTCGAGGCCGAGTGCCGACAGGCCGGCGCGGAATGCGCCGTCCACGCCATAGCCGGCATCGGCCAACACCACACCGGGCGCCACTCCGGCTGCCTGGGCGGCTCGGATCTGCTCCAGCGCGATGGCCGGTTTGGTCTGGAATGCGACGCTGTCAGGGATCTTCGCCTTGCGCCGCCGCTCGGCATCGTCGGCCCAGATCTCGGGTAGATACAGCCGGTAGGCAATCGGCAGGCTCGCTGCGACGTTGGCGATCGACAAGCTGACCGCGACTTGGCAGTTGTCCTGCTTGCCGAGTTGGCCACAATATTGCCGCGCCACCCCGACCGAATGCCTGCCCTTCTTGGGAAAGCCGGTGTCATCTACAATCCACGCCTCGATCGGCCCATGTCGCTCGATCAGCGGCAGCACCAAATCGCCAATCCGCCGCAGAAGCGCCTCGTCCGACCACGGCGCCTGACCGACGAAATGCAGTAACGACTGATGCTTGGACGAAACCCTCGCCGGTGCCGTTACCGCTGCCAGAGGCTCGACACTCTTGCGCTCCACCGGCAGCATGAGGCCAAGGCAGTAATCCTTCAGCGGCTCTGCCCGATCGGCATGGCCGATCACATCGACAAGCCTCTCGACATAATCCGCAAAGTCTGATTCACTTCTTCCGCTCAGGCCATTCATCTCAGCTTGCTCCTGCTGACCACGAATCGCCACGCTAGCACATCATCGCAAACCGCGAATCTCCCGTTTTTTGTGACTCAGTAAGACTAGAGAGCCAGCGATTCTTCGATGGCCCTGGCAATAAATTCGCCTCCCACGCGACTTGGCTGCCGTAGGACATGTGTCGACGGCAGCCTCTTTTTTTGAGGTGATCCGGATCTTAACATCGTCGAACCCGGCGTCGATGTTGGAGGGCGGCAACCAGCGTTAGAGGCCGCCCATGCAGAGGTACTTCATTTCGAGATAGTCCTCGAGACCGTGCCGAGAGCCTTCGCGTCCAATGCCGGACTGCTTGATGCCTCCGAAGGGTGCCACCTCCGATGACATGCGGCCAGTGTTGATGCCAACCATGCGCCTCGGCCACGCGCCAGACGCGTTTGAGGTTCGAGGCGTAGAAATAGGCGGCGAGGCCGTAGATCGTATCGTTGGCTTCCCGAATCACCTGCTCCGGGTCATCATAACGGATGATCGGCGCCAGCGGACCGAACGTCTCTTCCTGCGCGATCCGCATCGAACCGACGACGTTGGTGATGACGGTCGCCTCAAAAAATGTTCCCTTCGCGCCGATCCGACGACCGCCGCAGCGAACCATCGCCCCTTTTTTGACAGCGTCATCGACATGCGCTTCGATCTTTTTCAGAGCATCATTGTCGATTAGAGGCCCGTTGCCGTCCGAAAAGCGGATGAAACTGATGTGTAACCAGCACTAGCTGCTGATCTGTGCTGGTCGAGGCTGCATTCTCAGATAAGGTACAAGTGGTTGGAGGCTGGCAAGTTCGTTTGGCCACCCGGTCCGCGATGGCGCCATGCAGATGACGCGCGAAGAGTTCTCGCTTTTGCTAGCCGGTATTGACTGGACGCGCGTCAAACGAAACGCTGTGAGGAGGCCCTCAAAAGCAGGCTGATCCTGTCGGTTTTACGTGAAGATTCAGGCTCCTATGGTAGGGCCAGTCATGCCGCTTCGACATGATCCCTTACCCCAGGACACCGTGCAACTGACCCGGATCATTCTCTCGCTCAACGAAGAGAATGCCGACCTTAAGGCGCGCGTGGCCTTCCTTGAGCGCCTGCTCTTCGGGACGAAATCGGAGAAGATGACGATCATCGATCCGACGCAGGCAATGCTCGACCTTGGCCATGTGAGCGACATTCCCGTTGCTGCCAATGACGATGTCGCGCCGGTCGGTGAAGACAAAACGCCGGCACGGCGATCGCCAGCGCGCAATATCGGCCGCTTGCCCAAGTACCTTCCGCGTTATGACGAGATCATCGAGCCGGAGAGCAAGACTTGCCCCTGCTGTTCGTTCGAACTTCATTGCATCGGCACGGACGTCAGCGAGGCTCTCGACATCGTGCCTGCGGTTGTCCGGGTCAGACGGACGATCCGACCGCGCTATGCCTGCCGGGCCTGCGAAAGCGTTGTTGTGCAGGCGTCGGCACCAGCGCGCGTGATGGACGGTGGCATGGTGACCACGGGCGTTTGCCGCGCATGTCGCTGTTTCGAAGTTTGCCTGGCATCTCCCGCTCAACAGACAGGCGCAGATGCTGGCCTCCTGCGGCGTCATGATCGATCGCGGCACGCTCGGCGCCTGGGTCACGTGGGTCGCCTGGTGGCTGGAGCTTCTCTACGATGCGCTCACCGCCTTCATCCGCTCGCAGCCGGGGGTATTCTGTGACGAGAGTATGCTGCAGAGGCACGGAAGGAGTTCAGTATGAACTGACACTGTGTCGTAAAGCTGCGTGAATGATGGAGGCTGGCCCTCCGGGATCGGTTTTCGGGAGCGGGTCTCACCAGTCCGAGCTGCTGCGGTAAAGAGCCGTGGTGGTGAGCGTCGGATGAAAAGTTCGGACGAGATCGAGCAGGTGCGTGTCCGAAAGACGAACGAAAGTGAACCATCCGAAGACGCGTCGTTAAGAAATTCAAGCGTCGTCGAAACCAGGACCGTTTCGTCATCCTGGGATAAGCCCGCGCAACGAGACAAGGAGCCTCCTGCCGGAGCGCCACAGTTCACGCAGTTGCAGGGCCGATACCTGGTCTTCATTTATGCCTATACCAGGATCTTCAAACGCTCCCCGGCAGAAGCGGACATGCGTCGCCACTTTGAGGTGACCGCACCGTCTGTACACCAGATGGTGATAACCCTGGAAAAAGCCGGCCTCATTCAATGCCAGCCTGGAGAAGCGCGAAGCATTCAATTGCTCGTAGAACCTGAGGCGCTGCCAATCCTACGCTAGCTCACCAGTCAGAATCTCTTAGGAGCGGTACTAGTTGCCGTGGTGGCATAGCGATTGAATGGATAAAAAAAGTTTCAAAGGGCTTCGCAAACTTACAGTTTTGGCACGGACAGTGAGAGGACGGAAAATGGCACAAGATAAGCTAGTTGGCTTAAACCGGCGCAATCTTCTATCGCTAATCGGTATGACTGCAGGCAGTATGACGATGTACCACGCCATGACTACGCTCGGGCTGGCTGGTGAGTCTAGATACAACGGACCAATAAAGCTGGAAGGCGCTCCGAAGGACACTTCCGTCTTGATTCTTGGAGCAGGATTGGCGGGTATGACGGCAGCACTCGAACTGCGTCAGGCCGGTTACAACGTGAAAATACTGGAATACAACAATCGAGTAGGTGGCCGAAATTGGACGATACGCGGCGGCGATAGCGTGAAGGAACTGGGCGGCGAGATCCGGAATTGTGAATTTGATGAGGGGCTTTACATCAATCCTGGTCCGTGGCGAATTCCGTATCATCACCATGGCTTGCTCGCATACTGCAAGCGGCTGGGCGTGGTGCTAGAGCCCTTCCAACAACTCAACCACAACGCGTTCCTGCACTCCACAAGGGGGGGCGGCGGCAAGCCGCAGCGAGTGCGTTACGTTATGACCGATATTCGGGGACACATATCAGAGCTGCTGTGTAAGGTGACGCGCAAGGGCGCACTCGAAGGGAGTGTCACTAAGGAAGATCAGGAGATGCTACTTGAGGCCCTTCGCTCCTGGGGCGCGTTGGATGAGAATTATGCCTACCAGAATAGCACACACGTGAGAGAGTTTCGCGGTTCGGTCGAAGCCTATCGCGCGGGGAGAAATAGCGTCGTGCCAACGTCCGGAAAGCCGCTGAGCCTTTCCGAAATACTAGGTTCGGGCCTTTGGAGCGATCTAGCCGCTTTTGCGCGCTATGAATTCCAAACAACCATGTTCCAGCCACGTGGCGGCATCGACCTGATTGGCAAGGCTTTCAGCAAGGAAGTGGACGACCTCGTCACCTATAACGCCAAGGTGACAAAGATCGAGCAGGACGAGAAGCGCGTCACGGCCTATTACGAAGACAGCGAGAATCCCGGTACAATACAGCGGGCGAGCGGCGACTGGTGCGTATGTACGATTCCCCTGACGATCCTCAGTCAAATCGACATCAATGTCAGCGCCGAAATGCTCGCAGCGATCAAAGCTGTACCCTATGCATCATCCGTGAAGGTAGGCCTACAGTTCAAGCGTCGTTTTTGGGAGGAAGATGACCTGATTTTCGGGGGCGTGAGCTACACCAATCTGCCGATCCGGCAGATTTCTTATCCAAGCAGTGACTTCAATACGAAGGGAAAGGGCGTTCTGCTGGGCTGTTACACTTGGAATGGGCCGAATTCCTATGAGTTCACGTCAATGGCTCCCGAGGAACGCGTGAAGCGGGTTGTCGAATACGGTGCGCGGATCCATCCTCAATACAAAGAGGAGTTCGAAAATGGCGTTTCCTGGGCCTGGCATCGCTCCCCGTTTACACTTGGCTGCGCCGGGGACTGGACGGAAGACACCCGCAGGGAACACTTCAATAATCTTTGCAAGATCGACGGTCGCGTAGTAATCGCCGGCGAGCATGCATCCCAAGTCCCGGCCTGGATGGAGGGGGCGATTCTCTCCTCACTAGACGCAATCACAAGGCTTCATAAGCGCATCATGGCTGGCTGATAATACGTTGCGACCAATTGAAGGTTTTTTCCGATGGCGAAAAACTCCAAAGGGCCTCTAGGCTCCGTTGTTGTTTCAATCTTGACGATGGCGCTCGCTGTCCCCGTCGGAGCCCAAGTAATGTTGAGCGACGGTGAGAACTTCAGTGAACAAAGCGGGGAAGCGCTGTATGCGAACGTCTGTGCCGCTTGTCATATGAACCATGGGGAAGGTGCGATGGGGGCAGGCAAATATCCGGCCCTTACTCAAAATCAGAATCTAGTGGTCGGGGATTACCCAGTTTACTTGGTGCTCCACGGGCATACAGGCATGCCACCTATCGGTCATATGATGAGCGATGACCAAGTTGCTGCCGTCGTTAACTACGTGCGCACAAATTTCGGCAACAATTACGAAAATGAAGTGACACGCGAGGACGTGGCGGACATCCGATAAGGCGAACACGACGGTCCGTTTCGAAAGAAGAGAATGACCGCAGCAAGCCAAATTCTCTACGGCGTCGACTCATAAACTCTGGCACCATATTCTTGTTGCGACGAGCTTTACGGCGGCGAGGTAGTTTTCCGGGTGCTTGTCATATCGGGTTGCGATGCCTCGGAACTGCTTGATCCTGTTGAAGAACCGTTCCACGAGATTACGTTGCCGATAGACCCAGCGCGAAAATACAAAGAGCCCTTGCGATTACTCTTCGGCGGGATGTTGGCCCAGGCCTTTCTCTCGGCGGCCTTAGCCCGTATGGCATTCGTGTCATAACCCTTGTCGGCCAGCAGGATGTCCCCCTCGCCAAGCTCATCCGTCAGCGCGTCGGCTTCGGCACAATCGGCGATCTGTCCACCAGTCAGACGCAGATTGACCGGGCGACCTTCGGCATCGACGAGCGCATGGATTTTGCTCGTAAGGCCGCCGCGGGAACGTCCCATGCCACCATCGTCTCCATCCCTTTTTTCCCGTGTCCGCGTGCTGGTGAACGCGGACACAGGTCGAGTCGATCATGACGATGTCGCCATCGTAGGCCTTGGACACCGCTTCAAGAAGCCGATCCCATACCCCGGCTTTGCGCCAGCGGACGAAGCGGTTGTAACAGGTCGTCGGCGGGCCATAGCGTTCCGGAACTTCCGCCCAAGGCGAGCCCGTTCGAAACCGCCAGAGGATGCCATTCAGTACCCGCCGATCATCAACGCGGGCAACGCCGCGTGGCTTGTTGGGTAACAACGGCGATATAATCGACCATTCGTGGTCAGTCAGTTCGTAGCGACGACCGTCATCAAATGCTTCCCTATTTCGAAGCCTTGAATCACGGCGGTCGATAAATGCCAAGAAATTTTATGAGTTTACGCTGTAATCTTCCAGGAGCGATCAATCCTGGCGGATCCAGGGGGGACGAACGTGTGCTGCAGGCACACATGAAGGGAGTTCAACATGAACAACTAACGTGTGGACAAGCTGCGTGAAAGATGAGGGTGGGCCCCTCGGGATCGGCTTTCAGGAGCAGGTTCCAAACCAGTCCGAGCTGCTTGCTGCGGTAAAGAGCCGTGGTGGTGAGCGTCGGATCAAAAGCTCATGGCATGACCATGAGCAGGTGCGTGTCCGAAAGACGAACAAACGTGAACCCTCGAAGACTCGTCGTAAACTGGTCAGATACCGTCAAAATCAGGGGCGGTTCGTTCCTCTGAGACAAGTCCGTCAGGAGCCTGATTATCGGGCGGACGGCGGTCGGCGGTGAGAGGGCGTGAGTCGGTCACAGGCTTTTGCGCGGAACTGCAGGAACCAGCTTTCTGATGCCAAGGGAGAAGCACAAGCGGCACATCACCGTGAGGCGAGAGTACAGATACAGGAAGTTGGGGCGAACCGACCCGTAGTAGTGATGAAGGCGCTTTAATGGAGCTGGAGCAAAGGGCTCGGATCAGGTGGTCGTATTTTCGAAACAACTGGAGACAGGATGACGTCGGCGGATACGACAGACAAGCCGTTTAGGATCGATAAGCGGCTGGTGTACGAAGCTTATAAAGCGGTCAAATCCAATGGTGGTGCGGCCGGAGTGGATGGGCAGACGATCGAGCAGTTCGAAGCCGACTTGAAGGGTAATCTCTACAAGATCTGGAACGGGATGAGTTCGGGAAGCTACTTTCCGCCACCGGTCCGTGCCGTCCCCATTCCCAAAAAGACTGGGGGCCAGCGGATTTTGGGTGTGCCCACCGTGAGCGATAGGATCGCGCAAATGGTGGTCAAACGGCTCATTGAACCGGAACTTGATCAGATCTTCCGGCCAGATTCCTACGGCTACCGACCGGGCAAATCTGCTCTGGACGCGGTAGGGATCACGCGTCAGCGGTGCTGGAAATATGATTGGGTTTTAGAGTTTGATATCAAGGGCCTAAATGACAACTTGGCGCACGATCTCTTGCTCAAGGCGGTCCACAAGCATGTCAAGGGTCAAGGGGCGTTGCTCTATATCGAAAGATGGCTGACGGCGCCCTTGGAACAGGATGGACAAAGGATAGGGCGGATCGCGGTACCCCGCAAGGGGGTGTGGTCAGTCCGATTCTTTCAAATCTGTTCCTGCACTACGCATTTGATCTCTAACCGGACATACCCCGACCTCCCATGGTGCCGGTATGCGGATGACGGTCTGGTGCACTGCCGGACCGAACAGGAAGCGGAGGCCGTCAAGGCTGCCCTTCAAGCAAGGCTGGCGGAATGCCAGCTGGAAATGCATCCCACCAAAACCAAGATCGGTTACTGCAAAGACCCCAAACGCAGGGGAACGTATCCGAACGTCAGCTTTGACTTTCTCGGATACTGTTTTCGACCGCGAGTGGTGAGAAATCCGCAAAATGGGCGACTGTTCTGCCGATTTACGCCGGGGGTTGCTCCCTCGGCGCTGAACCACATGCGGGCGACGATCCGGGACTTGAAACTCCGACAGAAAACGCATGTGTCGCTGGCCGACATTGCTCGCGAGATCAATCCGCTCCTCCGGGGGTGGATTGCGTATTACGGGCGGTTTACGCCATCGGCGCTGGATGCCTTGCGGCGTTACGTCAATCAGACGCTGTGCGTGTGGGTGAGAAGGAAGTTCAAGCGCTATGCCCGTTCGACCCAAGCAGGGAAATTTCTACAACGCCTTGCCCAAAGTCGAACGAAGCTTTTCGTGCATTGGCAGCTCGGAATAACCGGTAAGTTCGTCTGATGGGAGCCGTGTGAAGCGACAGTTTCACGCACGGTTCTGAGAGCGCGGAGGGTGAAGTCCCTCCGCGACTCGCCCGATCGCGACATGGCTTCAAACGCCGCTACTAAGAATGGTCTCGTCCTCCCGAGCCTTTGCCGCAACGCAAGCGGAATGATGGTGCAGCCGCTCGGCGCGGCGACCGAATGTGAGTTTGAACCGGCAATGGAAACAGGCCCGTTCACGCGAACAGGCTCAGCCTTGGATGCCGAAAGAGCGACCGAAGAAAACATGCGATGGAGTTCTTGACCCGATCTTCCCATATGAGTCGCTCGCTCCCAAGAACGTAAATGGTCAAGCGAGGACAGAAGCATCGGCGCTGCAGTTAACTGAACGGATCTGTGATGCTGTATCCTTCAGCATCGTTCGCGCTGTTGTCCAAGACATGACTGTTTGTTGGCAAGCCTGCCATCTGACAAGAGGGCACTAGCAAAAGGAATACGAAGCTCCCAGAAGAAGGCCTTGCAAACTCTTATTTAGATCATCCTTCGCGAGGCGCCTCCTTCGCCCCGGAGATTGAGGTCGATATTTCGTCCGGTTCGCAAAGGGACGGAAATGGTGCGATTGACCACCTGATCAGATTAACGGCACGCTCCAGCATCATTTCTGTCTGAGAACGACTTGACGAACATGCGATGACATGTCCAATCGAGTCTAAATAATCACCTCTTCTGACGATTTGTGCCTTTGGTGTAACGTAAAATTTGACCTCGTTGACACCCGGTACAGCAGCCGCGCGATTGTCACCACTGATCCAATCGAGGATGCCATCGCCCTCCGGAAGCAGGCTCCTCACTGCTGCTATGTGCGAATGCTTTGCTCGCAAGTCACAAATTTGTTGGCCGATGACAAGATTGATGTGCGCCGTGATCAAATCAACGCCGTACGCCAGTTGAACCAGTCTAGCTTCCCCGGTCGGAAGGCGGGGATTAACTTCAATGACAACTGGGCCATCGTTCGTCCATCGGAATTCAATGTTTGCCGGTCCCCATCCAAGACCGAGAGCTCGCAAGCAGCTAAGTGAAACATCGATGATGCGTTGAAGTTCGGTTTCAGTCAGCGGGGCAGGAAAGGTGTATTCACGAAAGACGAAATGTGGCGGGGGGCCGAAGTCAGCGGTACCAATTGCAATGACTTGGTTTCCCATTGTATTAGCGCCGTAGTACGGGCCTTGTGCGAATTCTTCGACGAGTATCTTCGGCGAAGATTGCCACGGGTGATCTCCGTCGAGCAGATGGCTCGTATGTTGAGCTAACTCTTTGGCATCCCGGCACAATCGGACACCGCTGCCGCCGAGGCCTGCGGTTGGCTTTAGTATCACCGGCAGACCAATCTTCTCCGCTGAGCATTCCACCTCCATTGCATCTGTTGCCAAGCGGTAAGCAGGTACTGGAACTCCGTATTCCGCGAGTACTTGGCGTTGCACAAATTTGTCGCAGCATCGATCAATCGATGCGGGGTCCGGTCCAGGTAGAGTGAAGTGTCGACAGAGTCGGGCAACTGTTGCATAGACTGTCTCGCTCGGGCTTGGAAACCCGGTAATGCCAGCAATCTCATAAGTCGTGCTTAACTGGTAGCATTCGCGGATTAACGCATCGAGATCGTCTGTATCGACACAGATTGTCTGAACCTCGTTCGCGCCAAGATAGTCGTACTGAGCTGGATCTGCAGACAGAGTAATAAGATGGAGACCAAGCCGCTGAGCCGCTTGGACGTACAGCGGGCCATTAGCCCGTGAACCTTCAATTAAGATGAGTGTTCTTCCTTTCATTGGCGTCAACCTCCATGTGGCGTGCTTTCAGGCGAGCTGAGGATGAATTTCCATCAGTTTTTACGCACGCCTCTCCGCGGATTTGCGGGTGAACGTATCATTGCCGAGCAATCTGCGAACGCGAAGATTTTGTAAATTTTTTCTGAGAGGACGTGCGACGACGTCTAATATTGCTGTGGCAAACTACTGTCATCCGTGAGCGCGACGAACAACCCACCTTTTCTTTTGTGAATGAGGCCGTGAGATAAGCTCCTTCATCGATAGGAGCGGAATGGAATGGTTGGAGATCGCGTTGATGCCATGCTTGAAGTCATGGATGAAGGCATGCATGAAGCCAGGCATGAGGGAAAGTATCGCCGGATCGAGGTGATCACCGGTCGGCGCCAGCGGCGGAATTGGACTGACGAGGAGAAGGCGCAGATCCTTGCGGAAAGCGCAGAACCTGACGTGAACATCTCGGCCGTTGCCCGGCGCTGGGGCGTCAATCGCGGCTTGCTGAATGTGTGGCGACGGGATGCCGGACTAACCTCTCAACGGTCGGCAAAGGCCAGTTTGCCGTCTGCCGTGTTCGTGCCGGTGACAGTGGTTGGGGATGGCGCACGACACGAAGGCTCGCCATCGAATGCCTCGGAGGTTCTTGCTGGCCGAATTGAGATCGAAATTGCGGGCGCACGCATGACGGTTATCGGCTCGGTGGCGCCCGAGTTGGCGCAGGCGATGGTGGCGGTGTTGCGAGGGCGCCGGTGATCGGACTTTCACCAAGCGGTGTGAAGATCATGGTTGCGACGCGACCTGTCGACTTCCGGCGCGGCATGAATGGCCTGGTGGCGTTGGTGGCGTCAGCCCTTGCGGCCGATCCATATTTATGCATCGGGTGAGATTTTGTGGCGGAGCCATTACGGCGCCAGCCGGGGACTGCCAAATCTAGAATTCTCCGCCACATAATATTTCATGCCTCTCTGACGGGCGCGGGATCCCCCTGCGCCGCAATACTGGAGGGGCAATATGCTCGACTTCTATTTTTCGTATCGTGGGGTACTCAAGCGTCTGCGTAGCGGTGCGCTCGGCGGCGAGATGGATCGCTTCGCGGAGCATTTTTTCACGCTCGGTTATAAGCGAGCGTCTGCCAAGATTTACCTGAGMCGGATTGCGCGCTTTAGCCAGTTTGCCGCGAGGCGTTCTTCTGGGCGGCCGCCGCTTTCTGGATTGGTTCCGCCATCACCATCTCGGCCAGGACCTCGAGCCGTTGACGGCTGAGCAGGTCCTTGCTGCTGTCGAGCATCGGCTGTCGCTATCGGCGACCTCCGGCAGCCGCACGGCAGCGACTGCTCACACTCGAACATTTCTTCGGTTTTTGTATTGGGCTGGCTACCATCGCCAAGATCTCGCCGGCGTTGTCCCAAGGACGCCCTCTTGGCGTTTGGCACATTTGCCGCCACGCCTTGCATGGGATGACGTTCGGCAGGCGATCGATGCGATCGGCGCAACGACGCCGGTCGACATCCGCGATCGAGCCGTCCTGCTGCTGCTCGCCACTACGGGCATTCGCAACGGCGAGTTACGCGCCATTCGGCTGAAGGATATCGACTGGCGTACTGGCGAGGTTTTTGTCCGGCGCACCAAGGGCAAGCGTGATCGGGTGGTGCCACTCCTAGAGGAGACCGGCGCCGCACTCGCCGATTACATCCTGCGCGCTCGACCGAAGGTGGATAGTCCGTATCTGTTCCTGTCCTTCACGCCGCCGCTGGGGCCGTTCAAGTGCGCGTCGCCTGTTTCGAGGATCGTGCGGAAGCGGTTGCGGCATGGCGGGGTCGAACTTGGGCGAGTCGCAGGTGCGCATCTCCTGCGCCACAGCCTTGCCACCCAGCTCGTCAGGCAGCAAAGGCCAATCAACGAGGTCGCCGATCTTCTTGGCCACCGGAGCATCAACACAACGGCGTTGTACGTGAAGGTTGCGGCCTCGCAACTCGCCGAGGTCGCACTCCCCTTTCCGGGAGGCGCCGCATGACCGCCTTTGCCCGATTCCTCGGCGAGAAGGTTGAGCGTTACATCGAACTGCGCCACTCGCTCGGCTATGCCTTCAGTAAGCAAGCTGGTACGTTGCGCGCTTTTGTCCGCTACGTTGAACGCACTCAAATCGACGCGCCCGCCACCCGGACGATGGCGCTGGACTTCGTCCTATCGTTCGGCGGGGCCGCCAACAGCCGCACCACTCGTCACGGCGTGCTCCGCAGATTCTACGAGTATCTCGCCGTCTATGACGCCCAAACCGAGAGCTTGGAGCGTAGGGTCTTTCCCAGATCCAGGGCAATTCCGCCGCCGCGGATCCTCAGCGAGTCAGAGTTGGCGTCGCTCATCGACGCATGTGCGCGCATTTCGCCAAGCATCCCTCTCAGGGGGCGGACGATGGCAACGCTAATCGGATTGTTGGCAAGCTCGGGACTGCGATCTGGCGAAGTGGTAAGGCTTGATCGTTCCGACGTCGATCTGACCAACGGGGTTCTTCTCGTTCGGAAGACGAAGTTCCGCAAGGACCGTCTCGTTCCAGTTCACACGACGACCCAGGCTGCCCTTCGCCACTACGCCAGTGAGCGTGACGCCGCTTTTCCCACGCCCAAGGACCAGGGCTTCTTCCTCAGCTCTCGTGGCAACCGCCTCTCAGCGACCGGCCTGCAAAACGGTTTTGCCGAGGTGCGTAAGCTCTCCGGCCTTGATGGCGGTAAGCCCTTAAGGCCGCACGATCTCAGGCACCGGTTCGCCGTGACCCGCCTCAGCTTCTGGCATCAACAGCGCGCAGACGTTCAGGCGTTGCTCCCGTTGCTCGCCACCTATCTCGGCCACGCCAGCTACAGCGATACCGCTTACTACCTCACTGGTTCGGCGGATCTTCTCGCCATTGCGGCGGACCGCGCTTTCCTCGATGGAGGTGCAGCATGAGCGAACATCTGCTCCTGGCGCCGCTCCTGGAATCCTACTTTCGCCGGCGCCTAACCAAGCAGCGCAACGCCACTCCCGCGACTGTCGCGAGCTATCGCGACGCCTTGCGCATGCTGATCCTCTTTGCCGCCGCCAGGTTGCGGAAGAGGCCGGCGGCGTTGGTGCTCGAAGATCTCGATCGAGACCTCGTTCTCGCATTTCTCGACGAACTCGAGGAGAAGCGGAACAACACCGTCGCCACGCGTAATGCCCGACTAGCTGCGATACGATCTTTCTTCCACCATGTGGCAGCCGCCGACCCGGCGTCCTTTGGTGTCGCGCAACGCGTGCTGACGATTCCCACAAAACGCGCGCACATTGAGGTGACGCACCATCTCACCGACGCAGAAGTGGACACCGTCATTGCGGCGCCCGATCAGAGGACGCCCCGTGGTCGGCGCGACCGCGCGTTTCTGCTGTTCCTGGCGCGGACCGGCGCGCGGGTCTCCGAAGCCATCGGTGTCAATGCTGACGACCTTCAGTTGGGACGCCCGCACTCGCAGGTGCTATTGCACGGTAAGGGGCGCAGAGATCGCGTCATCCCCGTTCCTCAGGATCTGGCGAGAGCGCTGGCGGCCTTGTTGCGCGAGCGCGGAATCACCAACCACGAACCACGACCGATCTTTATCGGTGCCCACAATGAGCGCCTGACGCGCTTCGGGGCGACCCACATCGTACGACGAGCGGCGGCCAAGGCAGTGGCCACAAGGCCGGATTTGGCCGAAAAGCCCATATCGCCACACATCTTCCGGCACTCCCTTGCCATGAAGCTTCTCCAGTCCGGCGTGGATCTTTTGACGATTCAAGCCTGGCTCGGGCACGCACAGGTCGCCACCACCCACCGCTATGCCGCCGCGGATGTCGAGATGATGCGTAACGGACTCGAAAAGGCGGGCATCAAGGGCGATTACGGGACGCGCTTCCGGCCCACCGATGCCGTTCTGCAACTGCTGAACAGCATCTAAGCTAAAACATTATGTGGCGGAAGATGCCAGATTTGGCAGTCCCCGGCTGGCGCCATGACGGCTCCGCCACAAAATCTCACCCGATGCATAAAAAGGGTTATGTGGCGCGCCACATAACCCTATTGCGGCGACGTGTTCGTGTTCCGCGCCAAGCGTCTTGATCGGCTTCGTTGCATTTACTGGGACGGATCAGGCATGATTTTAGCGACGAAGTGGTTGGAGGCAGGCAAGTTCGTTTGGCCACCGATCCGCGATGGCGCCATGCAGATGACGCGCGAAGAGTTCTCACTTTTGGTTGCCGGTATTGACTGGACAAGGGTGAAGCAGAACCCAGTGAAGCGGCCCTTGAAAGTTGGTTGATCCTATTGGTTTTGCTTGAAGATTCAGGCTCATGTGGTAGGGTCCGTCATGCCGCTTCGACCCGATCCCTTGCCCCAGGACACTGCGCAATTGACCCGGATCATTCTCTCGCTCAACGAAGAGAATGCCGACCTTAAGGCGCGCGTGGTCTTCCTTGAGCGCCAGCTCTTCGGGACGAAATCGGAGAAGATGACAGTGCTCGATCCGACGCAGGCAATGCTCGATCTTGGCGATCTAAGCGACATTCCCGTTGCTGCCAATGACGATGTCGTGCCGGTCATTGAAGACAAAATGCAGGCACGGCGATCGCCAGCGCGCAATATCGGCCGCTTGCCCAAGCACCTTCCGCGGTATGACGAGGTCATCGAACCAGAGAGCAAGACTTGCCCCTGCTGTTCGTTCGAACTTCATTGCATCGGCACTGATGTCAGCGAGGCGCTCGACATCGTGCCTGCGGTTGTCCGGGTGAAACGGACGATCCGGCCACGCTATGCATGCCGGGCCTGCGAAAGTGTTGTTGTGCAGGCGTCCGCACCGGCACGCGTGATGGACGGTGGCATGGTGACCACGGCGTTTGCCGCGCATGTCGCTGTTTCGAAGTTTGCCTGGCATCTCCCGCTCAACAGACAGGCGCAAATGCTGGCCTCCTGCGGCGTCATCATTGATCGCGGTACGCTCGGGGCATGGGTCACGCGTGTCGCCTGGTGGCTTGAGCTCCTCTACGATGCGCTGACCGCCTTCATCCGCTCGCAGCCGAGGGTGTTCTGTGACGAGACGCCGCTTCCGCGCCTCGATCCAGGACGCAAGCGAACCAAGGTCTGCCAGTTATGGGCGCAAGCGGTTGACGACCGCCCCTGGAATGGTCCGGCGCCGCCGGCGGTTGCTTATATCTTTGCCGAAAGCCGCAGTGCGCGCGAGATCGAGGGGCAATTGTCGTCGTTTGCCGGCGTGCTTCAGGTTGATGGATACCAAGCCTATAAAACCATGGTCAAACGACGCGGCAAGAGCAACGTTGCCCCCATGCGGCTGGCCTTCTGCCTCGCCCATGCACGGCGAAAGTTCGTTGATGTCGTCAAACTGACCGGCTCTTCGGAGGCCTTGTCGATCCTTGCCAGGATTGCAGAAATCTATCGCATCGAAGCAAAACTACGAGGGGAAGATGAAGATACCCGGCTTAGCGGCAGGCGTCGTGAGGCGGCTCCCATCATGAGGGAGCTGAAGGTCCATCTCACCGAACTGAGCGACGAGGTGTCGTCGAAATCAGCACTTGGCAAGGCAGTCACTTACATGCTCAACCACTGGGGCGGCCTGACAGCCTTCCTCGATGATGGCCGGATCGAGGTGGACTCCAACGTAGTCGAGCGTTCAATGAAATCCGTGGCTCTGACGAGAAAGAACTCATTATTCGTGGGCAACGAGCGGGGTGGCCAGACCTTCGCGGTCCTGGCATCGCTCGTGAACACGGCAAAGCTTAACGGCGTGGACCCCGACGCCTGGCTTGCCGATGTGCTGGAACGCATCATCTCCGGCAAAGTCAAAGCCAACGAGATGGAGAGCCTTTTGCCTTGGGCCTGGAACGCCGAGCGCGAAGCGATGACACAGCAGGAGCGACAAGCGGCATGACACAGAACAGCCAGGAGATGACGCCGCGACCGAAGCTCGATGACGACGCATTCGAAGCCTTTATCAGGAGACGTCGTCCGCCATCGCCTATCTGGTCAATGAGCAGTCTCGATGGCTATCTTACGGCCCTCATCATCGGCCCGAAGTTCATCGACCCACGCCAATGGATCCCGGAACTGACCGGCCCGGATGCCCTGAACCTGCCAATGGAAACAACCGAACATCGGGCCGTGCAGACGATCGTGGCGGAGTATAATCGGATATCTGCAAGCCTTTCCGAGAGACCGAAAGACCACCGGCCCAGGTTCACCAGGATCGATGATCAGACCCTTGATCCATTCGATTGGGACATCTGCTTTCTCCTCGGAACAGGATACGCGCCGAGGCTTTGGCAGCCTGTCCTTCGAGGTCATGCCGTCACTGGGGATATCATCGCGCCGATCCGCAAGCTCGGCGAGACAAAACGGAAAGCGACCCACCAGGATGCTGCTGCCGTCGCCGAAGCACTCGTCAATATCCGAACCTATTTTATGCCGAAGCGGGCAAAGCAGAAGTTCTAAAAGAAAGTGCTATTGCGATCCCGTCAACGCCGAAAGCAGTGGGCTGTTCGTCGCGCTCACTGTCATCCTGAATGTACGATGGTGTCAGAACCCAGCGAGTGTCTCTTGCCCATGTCATATTTCGACATTGATGTTTATAGAGCCACCAGCGACGCCACGGCGCTGAATCCGGGTTAACAGTCATGCTCGGATGATTTCGGCCATGTATTGTGGGTTTCTGCCTGCTTTGTTTCGTCTGAGTTTGATACTGCGCTTGTCGTTATGGCTTCGAACCATGTTGATGGCGAAGTGTCGGACGACGGCCATGTTGGCTGGTCCATGCCCGGTTCGAGATCGGGCGGCATCCTCGTTGAAGGTGACGTCGAGTACCCAATGGAGGGAGTTCTCGATGGCCCAATGGCCACGTATGGCCTCGGCGAACTGGAGCGCGGTCATCGACCGYGAGGAGATATAGAAGCGGACCTGGCTGCTTTGCCTGGACTTTTCATAGACTTGTGCTTGCACCTTGACGATGGTGGCGATGGACGGGAAGCGGTATTCGCCGGGAAAGCGCCTGTCGCCGGAGAGCCAGTCGATTTGAGTGGAGACGGTGACCCGCCGCTCTTCGACCCGGCCATGGCCCTTGTCGACTTCGGTCACGGTTGAGGTGAGGTTTGCCGGAGCGTCGGCAAAGAAGCGCTCGATCTCACCCATCAGGCCGGGCTGATTGGCCTTGGCCGCCAGGAGGTAATCAGCGCCTGCATCGAGCACCGCCTRGGCGGTTTTGGCATTGCAGGCAATGGCGTCGATGGTCACGAGCGCGCCTTTCAGGCGATCYTTTTCGGCCAACCGTTCCAGCAGCAAGGGGATGGTGTCCTGCTCACAGCTTGTCGTTGCCACTGCCTCTTGTCCAAGAACCAGCCGTTCACGGGTGGCGAAAGCCGAGACGAGATGCAGCGCCGCCCGGCCGTTGGCCCGGTCATGACTGCCGCGCGAGGTCTTTCCGTCAATCGCCACCAGCGCCGGAGCATCGGGTCGAAGCGTCGCCGCCCAGGATATGAAGCAGTTCGAAAACAGGTCCGGATCGATCCGGTTGAGCAGAATGCGCAGCCAGCGCGAACCCGGTATGCCATGGTGATAGGGAAGAAACCGACGTAAAAACGCCAGGTTATCCTCTCCCCATTCGACGAYCTCGTCAAAATCGTCGCATGCGCCGATCGTCCCGCAAACGACCAGAAGAAGCACCTCGGGTAACGGATGGGCGACCCGCCATTGCTCCCGCTCATCCTCAACGAGACTAAAATGGTCCAGCAAAACCCGCAGCCGCGGGCGATCGTCTTCAAACATGTCGGCCTCCAAATCACCGACACTCTTGAATCACACCCAAACCGTTCAGGGAAGAAACGTTAACCCGAGTTCAGAGCCGTGCCTCGAAACCGCTTCCCTTGACGTCGGATCAATCGTGTTGAAGCAAGGGCTGGAGCAAGCCTGGTCCCAGGAGGCGGTTTCAGGTGCATGGGGCAGTACTATTCACAGGATGTGCGATCGGGCCATAGCATCCGCACTCGAGGGCGTCAGCGGAAGCGTCAGCTACATAGTCGACAACACGCGCTTTCTACCTCGGTCCATCATAGCCAGCACGCCTAAATACATTACGGACCGCCACCTGTGGGAACACCAACCCGTCAGGGGTTCCGTGGAGCTGCAGCAAGGCTGCGGCGGAATAGAGCCTGGTCCGAAGGACGTGCCTGTGAAATCACGTGGCACCGATGGGAAAACAAATGAAGAACGATTTACGCCGTGCTATGCCTATTCACGGCACCTCGTTTCATAGGTGATGCAGGGATAGACAAGCAGGATGCTGTGATGCTGAAAACCGATACCCGCCAAGCGAATTGGCGCCGTGCCAATCCAGGCAAATACGATGCTCACCTTGCTGTGCAGCGAGCGGTGAAGGCAGGCGAGCTAGAAAAGCAAATATGCGAGGTTTGCGGGATCGAAGCGGTCGATGCCCATCATGATCAATACGATGAGCCTTTAAGGGTGCGGTGGTTATGCCGACGGCATCACACCCGGCTTCACCACTACGGCGAAGATATGTTTCCGATCAGGGACTTGATCACTGGCAGCGACTGCAGAAACTGACACGCAGTCCAATAACTGTCCGTACGGGGCAAAATGACCTGGTCATAAATTATCTTGGCAGGCTTTCGAACAGAGGAGATATTTCGGACAGCCTATTCGGCCTAAATTGACCCATACCGCACCTTTGCCTAATCTTTCAATTTCGTTGCGGAGGTGTGGCGAACTGGAAAAAGCCTGTCCGACAAACGGACGTTTTGCGGGCCGTGCAAGAGGCTGCCGCGCACTTGAAGATTGGCAAGCCCGCGCTCTACAATGCACTGAAATCGGAAAGGAAATGAAATGGCGAACCGCGACCGACTGTTCTTGCTGCGCCCGGGCTTTGACGATTCTGCCTATCCAGGTCAGCAGTTTTATTGCTGGCACTGCGCCCTTCTGGAGGGGGTGCTGGCCTCGTTCCCGGATTTGGCGATGAAGCTTAATGTCGAGCGCATAGAATGGCCGAGACCCAGACAAAGCGTCATCGCCCTTGTTGGAGAGCAAAACCAGTCCTTGCCCTTGCTGGTACTAGCGGAGGGAGACAGCTCGCCTCATCAAACAGGGGTTTATGAGGGGCGCATCTTCATCGCAGAGAAAGACAAGATCCTTGCCGCGCTATCGGATCGGCACTGCTTTCCGCTCCCACATCCATAACCAGTGAAAAGCGGTTCTTCACTCGTTCTCAAAAGCCGGACAGAATCACCACTTCGGTGTCGTGACGCCTAAAGGGAGAGGACATGAACGGATGAGACTGGTACGCCTGACCTTGAATGCCGCAGTCTTGGTGCTCGGCCTTGGCGCAATCTTCTTTATGATCGGCGCCACACTTGAATTTCTGAGGATCGATGTGGGCATGGCCGACGTGTTCCGTAGCACCATCTATTCATCGATTTGCACGATCCTGTTGGCATTCGCCGCCGTCTGCCTGGACAAAGCCAACCAAGCATTGTTGCGGAAATAGATGCTCTGAGGCGTGGGTGGGGCCATGGCCCCTGCTCGCGATGAGGTCTCGGAAGATAGCCAATCGGTTAAAGAGGAACCTGCTGGCAAATCACTTAGACCTGAGCCCGAGGCTGGCATACGCAGCCCCCTCCATCCATACCAATGGTCTTGCAGCGACGGTAAATGACTTGCAAATCGCGCATAATTAGGTTGATCAGGGGTTGTAGGAAAGCACTACCGGTGTGGCGGATATCCAAGTTCAACTGTGCGCATATCCTTGGTGGCAAGGCGGCCATCACTTGACGCGGAGAAAGATAATCGCGACATTTCAGAGATGACTATATTCAACCTCCTCGCTGTGAGAGTTCAGATCCGGACCGGCACCTTTGGTGCCAGTACGCGCTGCATCTGTCCTTCGCCTTGTCAGCAAGGCGGTCGACGCCGGTTGGGGCGAGCGGGAGGTTGCCGCAGCACTCGAAAGGCTTTCCAGGAATTCGATGCCAAGGGCCGGATGAAGCCATCCTCCTATTATGACCGTGTCGTCGATGTCTGCGAGGAGCTGGCAAAGTTCACCTGGCTGACGCGTGATGCGTCCGGCTACCTGACAGACCGCTACAGCGAGCGGAAAGAGGAGGCCGAAAAACTCGAACAGCGCGTGAGCCTCAAATCCATATGACGATGATCAGCACCGAACGACCGCCCGTCGCGGCTATCCTTGCCCTCGGTCTCACGCAGATCATCGGGTACGGATCGCTCTATTACAGCTTCAGCATCCTCGCACCGGGCATAGCGCGGGATCTGAAATGGTCGTCGAAATGGATTTTTGGCGCGTTGTCGGCCGGTCTCCTGATCGGCGGCTTGGCGGCCCCAGCCATGGGCAAGTGGATCGACCGCTTTGGTGCCGGTCGCGTCATGACAGCCGGCTCGGCGATTGCCGCCGCCGCCCTTGTGGCTTGTGCGTTTGCCTCTGGCAAGATTGCCTTCGTCGCCGCCCTGATCGCGCTTGAGACGGCTTCCAATCTCGTGCAGTACGGTGCGGCCTTCGCGCTTCTCGTTCAGATCAGACCAAAGGTCGCCCAGCGCAGCATTACCTACCTGACGCTGATCGCCGGCTTCGCCTCGACGATCTTCTGGCCGATCACGACGGCGCTCAACGCGCATATGTCGTGGCAGAATGTCTATCTGGTCTTCGCTGCGCTCAATGTCGCTGTCTGCCTGCCGATCCATGCGTGGCTGTCGTCCAGCGTCACCAGAAGCCGCAAGCGTGCATCGGCCGAGCCTGCAAAGCATGTCGAGCCAAGTCTCTCTCCGTCGATCCGCTCGCCAGCCTTCATGCTAATGGTAACAGGCTTTGCGCTGGAGAGCTTTGTCAATGCCGCGCTCCTCGTCCACATGGTCCCGGTTCTGTCGGGACTTGGGCTCGGAGCGATGGCGCTCATGGTAGGCACGCTGTTCGGCCCGTCGCAGGTGCTGAGCCGGTTCATCAACATGGTCTTCGGAGGCGGCC
This sequence comes from Rhizobium sp. BR 315, assembly GCF_050577975.1. Lineage (NCBI taxonomy): Bacteria > Pseudomonadati > Pseudomonadota > Alphaproteobacteria > Hyphomicrobiales > Rhizobiaceae > Rhizobium > Rhizobium sp. BR 315. Next base: position 27,045 of record NZ_JARWKZ010000034.1, read on the forward strand.
TACCGCAGCTGGTGCTGGCGCTGATCTCCGCCGTGCTGTTGCCGGCCGCGCTGGTCATCCTGATTGTCACCGCCCCCTCCGTGCCAGGCGCACTGGTGTTCGCCGTGGTCTTTGGCCTCGGCTCGGGCTTGAGCAGCATCGTGCAGGGAACCTTGCCGTTGGCGCTCTTCGGCAGTGAGGGTTACGGCCAACGACAGGGACAGGTATTGGCCATCCGTCTGGTGGTCTCGTCGACGGCGCCCTTTATCCTGGCATTCCTGATGACGAACGTCGGGGTGTTCTGGTCACTAACGGTTGCCGCCACTGTCGGCGCGATTGCCGTATTTGCGTTCGTCGCAATCAGCCGGCTGGCGCACCTGCCTGACCCTTCGCATCTCGCTCTTAACCGTGCCGAGACCTGATCTTTTCAACAGCCTTTGCGAAGGATCGAAGACAGTCCGCTCAACAGATCTCGAGATGTCCTCGACGGTGCCGCAAGGATCGCCATATCGCCAACCTCGCACGCCTTGAACCAATTCGAACTACCGACCGGAACGAAATTTTGCAAGGTACTGAAAACACATTCATTTCGCGATAAATCGAATGGCCCATGGTTTTGACGCAACGCATATTTTAGGAGGATGCTCTCGACAAGCGATCGCGCCCCTTATGCGCGGTTAGCTTTCGGCTCGACCATAGCCCAATTGTCGTAAGTTCTCCGCCACCCGCCCTTCGACCGAAAGCGCATCTTCCGACCACAGTTCTGCGATCGCGTTCAATACGCGGTCGAGCTCCCATGGTAGAACAGACCTGCCCTCGATTTGTGTGAATGGTCCGTCAGATTCGGTTAACAGGCGATCACGGGGGATCATTTTGACGATATCCCGGCCCTTCTGACCATGGATCATCCCTGGTCCCACGCTGAACCAACAGCCCATGGAGACGGCGCGATCCAGCTCTCGCTTTGTCCCCGAAAACCAATGAAGGATTGGTGTTCCTGCGCCTTTGTGCGCTTCGAGTGCGTCCATTACTTGCGTGGCCGCCCGCCGACTATGAATAGTCATTACACGACCGCCCGCCTGGTCGCATAGATCTAAAATGCGATGAAACACCCGCTTTTGGGTTTCCCAGTGGGGTCGCAACTCGGGTGAGCCGTCTAACCCGATCTCCCCTACGTATGTGGCTGATGGCAGGAGTTTTTCAAATAAGGGAAGTTCGCCATGGCGTTCATGTGCAATCTGTGGGTGCAGCCCGAGCGCCGTTCTGATCCGCTTTGCCTTATGTGAAAGAGCAAGCGTACCTTCCCAAGCCGAGGGCGTGTTAGTGACAGAGAGAACATAGATATTCCGGCTCACGCAGGACTGCGTGACCGCAACAGGATCCGGGTACAGATCAAGATGGCAATGGAAGTCAATCACTTAACACCATATAGTCGATGCAGCTCACCGAGTTCGTTTAACCCTCGATCTAGCATGCCGCGGACACCGTTACGATCACCAATATCCGGAGGCGACAAGGTGTGGCCAAGCCACCGATCGAGGCCGTCAGCTTTCACCGAAGCCAACGCTATGGCAACGGAACGAACATCATCGAACGACGCGTGGTCTTCATCATCCTTTCCCAAGGGCTCGTAGACGTAATCCGTCGTATCGCGCTTCGCGTCCCATGCGACGAATGCTGCCCGTCTCACTTGACAGGGAACGCAGCGACCGCAGTGCCGGTAATTGAACCGCTGAAAGCGCCCACAGCTGGTCGAATGCGCGGCCTCGGTCTGAAGGAAAATCTGGTCCTTGCATTCGATAAGCATCTCGCCCTTCGTTTTTTGGGCGTAGGGATTTTCGATCTTCACGTTGAGGCTTGCGGCATCGAGGATCTTCTGGAATCGCGTTAGGAAGACAGGGTGCGCCGTGCGCGTGCTCAGGCTTCCAAGCCGGGAACCGGTGAGCGGCGGATTGATCGCAATGAACCCATTTTCGCAAACGTAGAGCGGGGCGGTGTTGCCTTTTGCGTATTTCTCCAGCGATGTAGCTACGACCACGCCAAAGGTCAAAAAGATCAGAGAGCGCGCTCGCTGTGACGTTTCCTGCACGGTGGGGGAAGTCGCAACGTGATTGAGCTGCAGGTGCTTCGTCAGACCAATTTCCTGTGCGAAATCCCGTTGCTTCAGACCGTCCCCTCGAACGTTCTGGCTGACTGCCACCGGCTTCAATCCATCACGAGTCAGATCGATTGCGCCAACGAGACTGTCCAATCCGCCGGACAACAACACGACGCAGTCTTCTTTCAGCACCGAAATCTTCTTCGGCGGAGCGGGTAAAACGCCGCCGTCATGAAACCGAAGCTTCCAGCGGTCCGTTGTCAGGAACGCGAGCGCCTGCCGAAATTCGTTGGCCATCGTATTCCAGAAAGCTCGGTCGGAAACGGCGACATCGAGTTCAATCTCTCTAGTCCAGCCATCGGCGCTGTCATCCCGCAGTACCGAAAAGTCGGCGGTGATGATTGAAAGTGCGATCGAAAGCAGATCCCATGCCCGTCGATGGGGGTTCAGCCCCTTTCGCCGAAGCTCTGCCTTGACGGCTTCACCCGCACTTGCCTCCGAGGGGATGCGTGGCTGACCATACAGGACAACACGCAGATCGCCTTCTTCCAATGGAAGCTCGAACGATCCAGGTCCACAAACGAGCCTCATTCTGCGTATCCCTCGAAAACCTGAAAGGTATCCCGTAGTGCATCTCTAACCACCGCGGCGATACGGTTCGAGTTTACGCTCTTGCCCGCCGCTCTGAGTTTGCGAAAGGAAGCAGCTACGGTCTGCTTGATGTAGTCACGCACCTGTTTCAGGCGACTGAGAGCCACTGTGGCGGTGGGCGCTTTCTCGATGATTGTTTTTCCGACATCGAGTTCGAACCGACGAGCAACATCCATTGCGGTGAAACGCTCGATGGCGAATTCACGCTGTTCCGGTGTCAGGGCAGCCAAATCGGCATCAGGGTACTTCACCAAGAGATCCGAAAGCGAGTCCTTGATGGCGGTTCGTTCAGCCTCGGCGTCCTGAGTGCCGTCGACCGGCCGAACCGCTTCGACGACAGCATCCATCACCTCGTTCGCGGTGCGGCCCGCAAGAAGCGCCGGATCCAGTGCACTGCCTGCGGGCTGTTGCCCCATAGTTTCGAGGATGCCGCCGAGTGCACTGGCTGTGGAAGCGGTCCCACCAAATCTGCTGGTGGTCGTCCTCGATCCGCCGTAGCCGTTACGCACGTAGTTTCCCAAGCTGCGGCGCATATCACTTAAGTTTCCGGCCTTCGCAAATTCGCCAAGGCTTCGGCGGGTACCAGCGAACCGGTGACCGGGCGCGAGAGGGGCCGCTGGTGGCGGCACGTTAGGCGCAACGGGTTTGTTGGGAGCGGCATCTACCGGCTCCTGCTCCGGCGGATTTAGATCTGGAGCGGGGTCTGGCGGCGCGTCCGGTGGTTGATCACCGGAAGGCGGATCTTCCGCCGGTGGCGCGGGGGTCCACGCGGGCACCATGTGGACGCCTCCCTTGGGTCCGTTACTTGATTGAGATGTCCCCATTATTGTTCGGCCTTCTCAATCGCTCTTTTGACCACCAGCGGCACGCCCGTGCGCTTCCATTTCTCGAAAACGCCGTCCGCCCAAGGTTGGTCTCCGATTTTCGGAACGATCCCCGGAGTAATCTGCGCCGGTGGACGATCGTTCAGAAATGCCGCCAATCGTAGTCCTTGCTGAGGATCGGCTTTCGCAACCGCGAGGCAGGCTTCCAGGATAGCTGGAACTCCCCATTCTTGTTCTTGATGAGCACGGTCCAGGAGACGATCCATAATGATCGAGGTTTCTACGCGCGACACGCGTGCCAATTTGTCGACCAGGGCCGCAGCCATTTCAGGGTGGGTGAGCATTGCGGTCAATATTTCGGCCGCTTCGGTCGTTAAACGGTCACCGGGCGTTATGAGCGGCGCGTGCTCGCGGCTCACATACAAAGCGCCCAACAACTTCGCATCGTGTAGCGGCGGAGGCAAAGCCAGCCATTCCCTCGAGAAAGGAGCATCCCAGGGCGCGGCAAGGTTTAGGTCTTTTCCCTCTGTGGCCGCTTCTTCCCAATCCTTCAGGAATCTGGGTTTGCCGTCATCGTCTTGGCTAACGGCCTTCAATAGTTCGGCGTAAGCCAACGGGCTACCGAGACGTTCGAACAGGAGAAGCTTGGCGAGGACCGCCTCATCCACGCCGACGCCCTGAGCATTGGAGATCGCCATGCGGATAGAAAGTGCATTCAGGAAACGCTTGATCAGTCGGGGATTACCGACGATGCCCGAGGCAGTCGTCATGATAGGCGCAAGCCTTTCAGCCGTATCAAAACGTCCGATAAGATCTGCCGGTATGTTCTCGTGCAGTCCCGTTACATATGCCTTGTCGACGCGCGCGCCCTGCCACGTCTTTCGCAACTGATCGATTATCCCAACCCGCAGTTTTTCCTTTACGTCGTCCTTCAAGTCGCTGTTTTCGATGTAGAGCAACATCATGTACGCGCGGACTTCCTGCGTTCCCAAGGGAGGAACGCGGATAGGCACCTGGATCAATTTGTCGAAGTAGCTCGTTACAAGTAGATCGTCGGGAACGCCTTCGAAATGCTTGCGGACGGCGTGTTTGATCATGTCGTTGTCGGCCGCGATGACGAATGCCGTATTTTTCAGAAACAGGAACAGCCGTATGGCCTCAAGGGTCGAGATCGTCGTCTCGGGGAGGCAACGGTCAAGGTCGTCGATCAACACGACAAGAGTTACCCCAAGCTCCTCAAGGGTCTCCTCGAAATTATCCCTGAGGGCTTGGATTTCCTTAGGTGGTGAGGTTTCCTCTGCCGGATTGAGAAGCCCGGAGGCAGCACTTGCCACCTCACCCGCTTTCGATTTGGCGTCTTCGATTAGTTTTTGGTCGACGGAACCACCTAGAAACCGCTGCCCCAGCCCCCACACTTCGCCGATGAGCCCAGTTGGAGGAAGTCCCATCGACACCGCTATCGCCGAACCGGCAGCGAGCTTCATTGCACGCAGCCAGTTCACGCGCTTGATGAGCGCCTTGGCCTTGTCTACTCCTCTTTCGCGCGCTCTTGCTTCCTGCTCTAGCTTCGTCGCGATGACGTCCATCAATGCGGCGCGAGCGTCGTCATAACCTTGGTAAAGCCAAGCATTGAATTCGACGAAGACGAAGTCCTTCTCGCCTTCTTTCCTCTCTCGGTTAGCGAGGGATGCTTGGGTCAGTTTTATCATGGAGGATTTTCCAATGCCCCATGATCCCGAGACACCGATTGAAATTGGGCGCCCCCGCGCCTGGACGATGATTTCCGCTACGGTGTCGGCCACTCCCGAAAAATTAAGGAAGTCTTTTTCAGTCTCATTATCTGCCCACATTCAAGGCCTCCCCCGTCGCACCTGTCGATAGTAAAACCATCGCACCGAGACGTCGCACCGATGATTCGCGTCACCCTACATTTGCAACGTATTGTTCGCGCCGAAGCTGTGTCAATTTGGAAATTCTTGCCTCGCTGGAAATAGGGAAGTCGATGTACATCGAGAAGGTCAAGATAAAGAACTTCAAGTGTTTCGAAGGCTGGTTCGCAGCCGATTTCAATCGGGGCGTCAACATCATCGTCGGCAACAACGAAGCCGGAAAATCCACGCTGCTCGAAGCTATCCATCTATGCCTGACGGGTATGCTGAACGGGAAATACCTGCGCAACGAATTATCTCCCTATCTTTTTAACCGGAAGGTCGAGCGGGCGTATCTGGACAGCATCGCCGCGAAACAACCTCTCGATCCGCCGGAGATCCAGATCGAGCTGTTTTTCGGCGGTGATAGCGACGCGTTGGAAGACCTGCGCGGAAACGGGAATTCCGAGAAAAACGACAAGGCTCGCGGCCTTCTCTTCTCGATCGAGTTCGACAAGAAATATGACGGTGCCTATACCGAGTTGCTGAAGAACAGGGAGATCAACTCGATACCCTTGGAATTCTATCAGGTGCAATGGTCGGAATTCTCCCGCCAACCGGCGATGCCTCGCACCATTCCCATTAAATCGGCCCTCATCGATTCAACAAGCACGCGTGTGCAGAGCGGTTCGGATATGTACATCTCCCGCATCGTCAGAGAGTTTTTGGACGACAAGGAACGTGTTGCGATATCCCAAGCCCACCGCAAGCTGAAAGACGCCTTCAAGGCCGACGGCAATGTCGGCGCCATTAATGAAAGATTGGCGGAAGCGGCGAAGATCAGCCGAAAAAAGGTCAGCATCTCGGTCGATATGTCGTCTCATAATGCCTGGGAAAACAGCCTCATGACTTATATCGAGGATGTGCCCTTCCACTATATCGGCAAGGGCGAGCAGTGCATCGTCAAAACGCGACTCGCGCTGAGCAGCAAAAAGAACAGCGAAGCGACCGTATTGCTGATCGAGGAACCGGAAAACCACCTCTCGCACTCGAAGCTCAACCAGCTCATCAGCGATATCAGCACCGACAATAGCGGCAAGCAGGTCATCATCACCACGCATAGCAGCTTCGTCGCGAACAAACTAGGACTGGACCACCTGATCCTGTTACGGGAAGCGAAGGTCACACGGATCGAGGATCTGGACGCGAGCGACTTCTTCCATAAGCTGCCTGGCTATGACACGCTGCGTCTCGTGTTGTCGCAGAAGTCGATCCTTGTAGAGGGCGATGCGGACGAGCTGGTCGTCCAACGGGCCTACATGGATACCAACGGGGGAAAATTGCCGATCGACGACGAGATCGATGTCATCTCGGTCGGGCTTTCGTTCCTGCGTTTTCTCGAACTGGCGACGGCGCTGAAAATCCCCGTCGTGGTCGCAACCGACAACGACGGGGATACTGCTGCGCTTGAAAAGAAGTACGCCAAATACAAGGACGTCGATCATATCACAATCTGCTATGATCCTGTGGTGGATAAGGGCGACCTGGTCCTCGGCGGCAAGCCTTTCAACTATAACACCCTTGAGCCGAAACTGGTCAAATCCAATAGCGTCGAGACCTTCAACACGCTGTTCGGTACCAAGCATGATCTCGATAACCTTCATCGTTATATGAAGAACAACAAGACCGAATGCGCGCTGGCGATTTTCTCGGCGAAGACGAAAATCAGTTATCCGAAATATATTCTGGATGCGATCGCCAAATGATGGGGCCGAATAAGCTCGTCATTGCTGCGGCAGGCTCGGGGAAGACCACCTACCTCGTCAGGCAGGCGCTTGCCGTTGAACAAAAACGGGTCCTCATCACCACCTACACGGAATCGAACGAAAAAGAGATCCGGCGCAAATTTTTCGAAATCAATGGCTCGGTTCCGGGCAACGTGCATATCCAGACCTGGTTCAGTCTGCTGATCGAGCACGGCATCAAGCCCTTTCAAGGCAAGCTGTTCGATTGGGATGTCGCTGGCATGCTTCTAGTTTCGCAGAGATCCGGTTTGCGCGGGCGCGACCGGCAAGGCCGTCCCATGTATTGGGGTGAGGAAGATTTCAGACGCTGCTACTTCGACCGTCGAAATCGCGTCTATTCAGACAAATTGTCGAGGCTGATGATACGGTGCAACGAGGCATCGGACGGCGCTGTCATCGAGCGGCTTTCCCGTATCTATCACTTTATTTTCGTAGATGAGGTGCAGGATCTGGCAGGCCACGACCTCGACATTTTGGCGGCGCTCTTCCAAAGCCCCGTCAACGTCGTCATGGTGGGTGATCCCCGTCAGGTCACCTATGTGACCCATCTGGAGGCTCGCCTTAAGAAGTACAGGGATGGCGGCATTGCCGACTTCATTCGGGCGGAACTTCCCCGAAAGGTTACCTGCGATATTGATGTGACCAGCCTCATGACATCGCACCGAAATAGCACCGCTATCTGTGAACTATCGTCGAAGCTCTATCCAAAGTTGGCGGCTGCGACTGCATGTAAATGCGTCGACTGCAGGCAGCCGGTCCCTGGTGATGCGGGTCTCCACATCGTCCGACGTAACGATCTGCCACGCTATCTCAAGACCGGACGACCGGTACAGCTGCGATGGAGTTCCGCCGTTAAGGTCGCATCTGTAGAACTGCCGTCGCTTACATTCGGACGATCCAAGGGACTCGGTTTTGACCGCGTCATTATCTATCCGACGAATGAAATGATGGACTGGCTGAAGAGCGCCCAATCGGCGTTGAAAGCCGAAACCCGTGCAAAACTCTATGTTGCCCTAACCCGCGCAAGGCATACGGTAGCGGTGGTCCATGACCTTGCCGATGGTGAAGTCGTTCCAGGATTCACATTGTTCCAGTAGCGAAAATCTCCGGAAAATGCACCCTATATAGATCTATGATTTCATCCTTGGCGGTGGGGCATCATCTTCCGATGATGACCTTTTTCTAGGTAGCTTCGTTGAATTCCCGATACAGCTCGATTGTGGGCAGATGTGCATCGATAGTCTCGCGCACCTTCGCGGCCATCGGCAGGTTGTTTTTCTCGTTTTTCCACACATCCATAAACCGTCCGACCGTCTCGCGTGCTGTGTCGAGGACCAGCTTTTCGGACAGCGCCGACTTGGCGGCCAGATGTGCAAGCTCGTCCTTCGATAGCTCCGCCATTCTTTTCGTGCGTGAAAAGTTAAGCGCGGCCGTATCCTCTCCCTCGATATAGGGGATTGTCGATAGCAGGTCGTAAGCCGGCGAGAGCGCAGGGGTACGGCGATCGGGGTAGATCAGCGACCAGTTCTTCAGATGCATGTCGCCATTGCCGATCAGTGTGCTGAAGACCAACCGGCGGATGAACTCCGCCACGTCGGCCGTGCTCGTCTCGATGCCGAGGACGCGGGCGATCATCCGGTAATTGCCCTTGCTGTACTTGTCATCCGGCTTCACGCCAAACACCTGCGCAAAATCCTCGATATGCACCGGACCCTCCGGCGTACGGTCGAAACGCCTAATGGCGAGCGCCTGCCCGTGCAGTTCTCCTACCCCCTGTGGCAGGCCGCTCACCGCATCCAGCTCGACCAGCTGGATCTCCGGCACGTCCATGCCCATCATCGCGGCGATGGTCATCATGGAGAATTCGTTCTCCGGCACGCCGCTATACTGCTGGGAGGGCAGCTTCACGATCCATGATCCACCGGTACCCTCGGCCGGAATAGTCAGGCCGCCTCCCTTCGTGGTGTTCTTGAAGGCCGAGAATTTCAGCTGCACACCGGCCAACGAAAAGCGCAATGCATTCGGTCGCGCTTCGACAGAAGCCTGCTCGTCATCGGGCGGCAGGTCATCACCCACGGTGGGATGGACCGTCACTGCACCGGGCAGATCACGACCGAGCATCCAGAGCAGGAAGAATTCCCGCGTCTGTTTTACGCCAGCACGCTCGGCGAGGTATTTTCGCAGCGGCCCTTCCGGCAACAGGTTCGAGAAGAAGGGTGGGACCACCATGTTATATGGGCGGAACTTCGTAATCAGGGCGCCGAACGGGTCCTTGAAGGACAAGCTGAGTGTCGGCCGCTTTTCGTTTTCGATATAGTCCTCGTTGAATGCGAAGATGGTGCGCCCGTCCTGCAGGTTCGTCAGGGTCGCGACCGGTTCTCCGTTTAGCCTGACATCGAGTACCGTGACCTTAGGCATCATCGTCCTCCTCATCCAGCGCGTAGGCCGAGCGCGGGATTGCGTCATCCCGGTCGCGATGCACCGCGGCGTTGCGCAGTTGCCTTATCTCGCGAACGATCGCACCCATTTCCTGACGTGACATCTTGTCGGTCTGAGAATTTTCAAGGCGGTTGGCTGCCCGCCTGAGGATGTCCAGCTCGTCGGGAGTCAGTGGCAGATGGCGTAGGAGGCCCAGGCTATCCTTGAACGCGTCCGCGTCGGCACTCGTCCCGACCCCATACCCGTACTGCGCAGACGATCGCTCGAGACGCGCGACCAGTTTGCGTTGGTCAGATGTGAGGACGTCATTCGACGCCGAACTACTTTCGAGGATGTTGCGGATCGCCGGCATCAGCTTCTTCGGCGCAAGGACGATCTCGAGGTCGAGCGCGCGCGCCACATCCACCAAGCTGCCGAGCCCAGGCTCCATTGTACCCCGCTCGATCTGGGAAATATGGCTCTGCGTCAGGCCCGAACGAGCGCTCAGCTCACGCTGGCTTACTTTCTGTCCTTCCCGGGCAGCGCGTAACTGCTGTGTTATATGCTCTGTTTTATATGCCACGATCATTATCCTGTATCGCATGATGGGAGATATACAGGATAATATATAGACAATTCCGTAAGGCAGCGCAACTCTGATATACAGATCTGTATCACTGAACAATTTTATATATAATCATATGTCAATCAGCCATGATGACTCATCATACCGGCCTAGCTTCTGTAGCCGCCCATGAGGGCGCGCAACATATCGGCCTGTGCAGACCCTGCCGGCATCGTATCCACTGTGAAAGGGACATTGATATAGGCCTGCCCGTCAGGTTGCGGCTGCGCATGCACGCCGAATTCCTCAAAAAGCCGGTAACCGACCGCCCCGACATCGATCAGCGCATCATAGCTCGGCCACTCACCACGCGTATCCCATAGGCCGCGCAGCTGCTCCACCAGCCGGCCGATCGCCCTGACCAAAGCCTGATCCTCGGTCGGCAATTCTGGCGCCACCTCGCAGAGGTTGTCGGATTCGTTCATCCCGTCCAGATGGCCGAACAGGTAGGATGCGATCCGCAAGGGCTCAAGAATGACAATACCGACTTCCTGAAAGACCCGCACCACATTGCCATGCAGGCGATAGGACCGGATGGCATCGTGCGCCCTGCCGCGGCAATCCTTCAACCGAACGGCCAAATTGTCGCGGAAACGGGCTTCCTCGTTGACCGCGAACCCCGCCGACAAACGGCAGACCGCATATTCACCCCGGCAGGCTTCGGCGAAGTGCTGCTCGTGATCGCTGATGAAATGCCCGGTCGGCGGACGAAAATGGATGCCGGGAATTGGTCCTCGCGAAAGGCGATTTCTTCGACATGTGCGCATTCATGGGCGATGATGGCAATGGCCGTGCGGAAATCCTCTTCATCGCGATCGGCCCCCTCGAGCACAATCGGGCATACCGGACCCGCGGACAAAACGATATGTGTCTTCACGGCGTCGCCACGCATGACCACGACACTCTTTCCGACGCCGGCCAGGCCCTCGTCATTGGTGCGGCTCAACGGCGCCAGCCCTTCGACGCCCCGATCGAGGTCGCGCAGCGCCTCGTCGTAATCGACCGCTACGGTCACACCGTCGAGCGCGCTGATATCGATATATTCCCCGACCTCGCGCAGAATGTGGAACATCTGCTGCCCGAGGCATTCGGCGCCGTACTGGTTGGTGATGCCCTGTACCGTCACCTGAATCTGCGGAAGCGTGGAGGCAGGCACCTCTTGTCGCGGCGTGTCGCTCGTATCCATATTAGCCCCTCTCTCCCCTCACCTCATGCGGTTTCACCCAGCTGCGCCTGCCCGCCGGCGGCAAGCACCTTATAGCGGGCATGCAGGTTATAGAATGCTTCGTCGCCCACCATGGTGAGTATCATGCGCACAAGGCTGAAGACGCACAGCAAAACGGAGAGGCCGAGTATGTTCAGCGTCTCCTGCAGCTCGTCTTCCTCCAGCAGAGGATCGAGGCTGAACAATGCGGTCCCGTCCGGCAGGAACGAACGATGCCGTAATAGCGAGCTGTAGGTGACATGTGCCGTGTCGGCCGAGATCTCACGATACATGTGCGCCATGCGCGGGAACTGGCTGTCCTTGCTCAGGTCACTCGGCTTGAGCTGCGCGCCCTTCTTGTCATTCAGGAATTCCTGCAGCAGCTTATGCGAGCCGGCATCAAGGTCCGTCTGCATGTCCTTTAACGCCTTGGCTCTCGACCATTTACTCGTGGCTTCGTCATCCTTGAGCGCCTGCAAATAGTCAGGCTTGCGGCACGCTGCATCCATATGGATCGCGCATTCGACGACCTTGCGGCAGGTACTGCGCACATCGAGCACCTTGTCATGCTCAGCGAGCAACAATGCCGTGTCGAACAATGTCAGGGCACGGGCGAACAGCGCGAATTTCACGAACAGCAGTTCGGGCTCTTCGCCTTCCGGCGCATCGAAGCTGTCCACGTCCGCGAGCTTCGCCGAGCCATGCGGAAATCCCTCATCCATTGCAGCCATGCTTCATTTATCTGGGGCTGATCATCATTCATGCGATTCTTCCTGGTTGCCACCGGTACATGTGGAGTCAAATAGCTATCCGGAGGATAATCCCACCGCCAAATGGTTCGGCGGAATGCGATGCGACTATGCGATAATCAGGAAGTCGGCAGCCGTCAGCGCCAAACCTTTGTCGAGAGAGGCGAACTGGACCGCAGCAGCCTTTTCCGTACCGTCAGCCTGGTACTGGAGAGCACCCGTGTCTTTATATGGCCGTTCCTACATCGTGGCGAACGTGAACGGAATGCGGAAGCCGCAATTGCCGTGCTCATCCCATTGGAAGAAGAAGCCACCCTCGCCCAGCACATCGATGATGATCTCGCCGATCGGTGCGAATTCGCTTCGATCTTCCCATTGCCCGTACCTGGCCCACAGTTCTCTTAGCGCGGTGCGCAGCCTTTCGAAAAACGGCGCGAACCAATGCCCTCCCAGCGCCCTGCGAACCGCAGGCACATCGTCTATCGTCAAGCCGTGACCGTCCATATGGCCGAGCAGATAACTGCCGCTCGTCATCAGGTTCTGGTAATACCGCAGGACCTCGGAGAGTATTCGGTCATGGTCGTGATCGGTGCGATAGCGTCGGATACATTCGTTTGCCCGGTTCATCGTCTCCTCGAGATGGGTGATGAATGCATTGGTGTAATCCTGCAGAGGATCTCGGCCGAACGGGGCTGCGATGCGGCAAGCCGCATACTCATCCCAGCAGGCGTTTTCGGCCTGCCCTTCGCAGGCATCTGCGGCATCATCGTAGATTTTTTTCAGCAGCGTATCGGGGAACGCCTTGTCAGTCGTCATGGCGAGTTCGACATGTGCGCATTCATGAGCGAGCAGATGCAGGGAATGGGCATAGTGCTCATCTTTCTCGTCCGGCAGTGAATAGATATAGGCAGCGTTCAGTACCAAATGCGATTTGAGAATACCGTCACGGATGACGCTCGGCGCCATCGCAACGCCTTCGACCAGCTCGGAGCTGGGCGTTAGGCGGTGGTCCGTCTCATATCCTCTATCGAGTGCGAGAAGCGCTTCCTTGTAATCGACGGCGATGGTGATGCCGTCCAGCCGCTCGAGATTGATGTAACGGCTCAACTCCCGCACATAATCGCCGACGCAATAGGCGAGCTTCTCGCCTGCTTTTTCTTCCATGCCTTGGACTGAAATACCAATGCTGGGCACGGTGATCGGTCGCTCTTCCTCGGTGGTCTCCGTCATGCTTCCTCACTCTGACTGCAAATGCGTCTTGGCCCAGACCAGCGCGCTCAACGCCCCTGCCCTTGCCTCTTCCACGGATGCGAATTCCTTGTTGCCGCTGCGGGTCGCACCGTTCTTGCGGTTCGTCACCACCACGCCAAAGCCTGCATTTTTAGGGAATACCGTCAGATTATACCCTTCGGTGTTGATGTAATCATTGCCCTTGGCCGAACGTTTCCATGAGCGCTCGGCCCATGTCCTACGGCGTTTGGCGAGGCTCCTTAATCCCCTCTCCCGTTCTTTCGGACGGACATAGTCCTCTTCCATATGTTCGGCACAGACGCAGTCAACGGCCAATGCTTCCGTGGTCTGGCCGTGCTCCATATAATGGACGTAGCGGATGGTGACGCTTTCGCACATTTCGCAAAGCTGGGAAGGCTCACCCAAATCCTCGATCCCGACACATGACCATCCCTTTTTGGGCACCCCAGCTTCGGACCATTTGCCATGACTCGTGTGATCCCTGGTCATCGCGTCCACTCAATCTTGACGTCTATTTCACGATACTGAGCTTTGAGCGTCGGACTTCACCACCCTCATTGTCGGTACCGTGCTGGGGCAGAATACAAAATAAAAGTCGTTCGACCTCAGTCATTGGAAGCGATAGCTCATCGGCAACGTCCACGAGACTTTTCCGCTCCGCCCAAAGCTGGGATAAAACCTTCCCCCATAGCACAGACGTTTCCCTGGGGATGCCATCAGGCTCGCTCGTGCGATAACCGCGTTTCCCAAGCTCGATACATATGGAACGGTATTGCCATTCGGAGAGCATGGGTCTGGTAAGATGTGCCAGTCGGTATGCCAGCGCCATTGCCGAGACGCGCCACCTTTTCTTCGCCCGTAAAATGAGATCAGCCGTTATAAGACGGGGCATTCTGACCCTGACGTCTTCCTCCGGCATTAGAAAGGCGGAAGCGAAGCGGTTTGCCTCCACCTCGGCCGTGCGTGTATCTTCGTCCGCGCCTGAGGTTTGGCCATGCCTGTGCAGGACCAAATGGCCCAGTTCGTGAGCCGCATCAAAAATACTACGCTCCGCCGATTTGAACGAATTCAGAAACACATACGCTTTGTCATTTTGCCAGAACGAGAATGCATCGACATTTGCGGTGGTTTCTTCTAGCCCCAGGACGCGGATGCCTTTGGCCTCCATCAGTTTCATCATGTTTGCGATGGGTTGGTAACTGAGGCCCCAGTGCTGGCGGAGAGCATCGGCGGCAGCTTCAGGTGTCAATTCCGGGTCGAAATGCGGCAAATCCAACGCCGGTAGATTGTATCGATTTTCAAGCCACTCATAGACTTCGACCCCGTTATCGCCGGCCGAAAGGGCAGCGTTTCGTTCTTTCGCGGTCATGCTCGACAGGCTGCGAAAGCTGACGATTTCTGCTGAAAGGAGTGCGGGGTCCTCCTTGAAGAAAAACTGCACGGGATAACCGAGAACCTCTGCGAGCTTCTCAAGTGTTCCAGAATCCGCCTGGTTCTGACCGGTTTCAAGCCGCGTGATTGTGACCGGCGATACGCCGGCCTTTTCTGCGAGTTCCTTCGCTGTCAGCTTCTGCCTTTTCCTGGCGAGGCTGAGTCTCTTTCCATTGAACATGATTGTTCGGCTTTATTTTCGACTGACGACGATATCCAGATCCGGATCGTTGGTCGGTTCATTGATGCCAAAATCGACCGCGTCCAGATCGCCACCCTCAATCAAAAATACGCGATCGATACAGCGAAGGAATTGGCCATTCTTCACCACAGGTAAGCTGAGTTCCATTGCGCCAAACTGATCGACCATCAGGTAATATGTTTTGTGGTCTCCATGAAACTTGACCACGCTGATAGGGAGGTCGATACCGGCAGCTTCAAACATATCGCCACAAGCCACGCGCTCGGAGCCAGCGCCTTTTCGAGACCGCGCTCTAGGATCCGCTTTGCGGCAGGCTTGATTGACATTTACAAAGAGAACTCGAAGCTTGAGGACGTCATTGCGGATGCCTTCCACACCTTCCTCGCTAAAGATCTCCCAATTTCCACCGAGGTTTTCGGCTCGAAGGCCCTTCACTCCGTCCATATACGCGAACATGCCGGCGGCATTGGTGGGATGCAGTGGTGAGGCAGTCGCAGCAGCAGCAAGTGCGTGATGACCTGCCGCGATCAATTTCTCACGCTCAAGTTCCAGACGAGCAAGGTAAAGGTCGCCAATCTCAGGATCAGTGATTGTCTTTGGGCTGATATTTTCCATGCCGCCTACTCATGTTAATGTTCTCTACCTCATTTGTGGAGGAAAAAATTAACATGGTCAAGCTAGAAGAATGTATTCGGCTAATTCACAGGACGCTCCAGGCGCGAAACCTCCCCCGCCCCGTCATCTCGCGCAATCCGAGCTCGCCAACGATCCGCCGCGCCGCCTGCGGCGTGACGCCCAGCGTCGTTACGACCATCTTAGCCGACACCAGCGGTTTCGCCATCACCAGCTCGACCAGCTCCGGCAGTTTTGACGACGTCCGGCGCCCGTCCAGTTTTCGGTCCATCATCGTTTTCACCAGCGTCAGCCGATCATGCTCTTTCAGCCCGATCTCGGCGGCCGCGACCAGTCCATGGGCGATGGCGAGCAGCCGGGTTTCTCGATCGCGATGTCGGCGCCGATCGACGGGAATGGTTTTTAGTCCGAGATTGATGGCTGCGAGATGTGCGGCCGTGGTGACACCGGCCTGGCGGAGGATCGAGGCGGCCAACAGTCGTCCAAGCCAGGGCGCGTGCTGCAGCACCGCAATCTCGTTCCAGGCATCGAGGGCGACAATCGCCTGCAGCACCGCCGGCAGATCATCGGTCTGCCGCAACACGTTGCGCCACTCGCCCAGCCGCGCGTCCTCGTCCCAATCGAGATCGTAGATCATGGGATCTTTTTCTTGCGCGCCGGCCCGTCCGGACCGTGCGTTCTCGATCGCCGCCTCGGACCGGGCCAGCAGCGCATCAATGGCGGCATAATCGACGCCAGGCAGATCTTTGGCGTCGTCAGCATCGTCCCCCTCCCCTATCGGCTCGACAGCGACAGGCCGCTTGGCGGCGGCGCCCGACTCAGCATCATCGGCCCTGACCGATGTCACATCCGAGGTTTGCCTGAGCGTGCGAATGCCGTCGGGCGACAGTGCCCAGACCGGTGGTTGCGCGGCAATGCGTCGCCGGGTGCGCAACGCGTCGCGGGCGATTGTCAGTTCATGGGTGGGTGTGCGAATATCGCGGGTGTCGTCGTGGAGGACGAGGTCTTCGAGGTGAACAAGTTCGCCGTCGATCCACAGCGAGGCGCAGGCGTCGGCAAAGTGCGACCGTTCGATCCACCCCTGTCCGACCGCGGAGCGGGCGATGCGCTCGTCGAGACGCGCCAACTCAATGCCGGCTCGAAAAGTGTGGCTTCTACTTTGTTATTTCAAATGGGAAAACTTCATATGTCTGTTAGGTTTAGCCGATAAATGAAGGGCGATTTTCCGCTAACGATTTCACTGAAACGTCTCTTTGCCAAAACGATTTCAAGATCGAACATCAATGTCGGCTCGCTCGATCGAGGGAGAGCAGTGGTCGGCGTCGTCAAAGGCGTGCCGCGCTTATGCAAAGGTGCGACGTGCAGCTTCATCACGCTGGCAAGCATTACGCGTAGTCGGTCGCGCTACTCGGCGGCTGGCTCGGGTTGCGTTCTGGTGCGCCTTGCCGCTGGCTTCTTTGCCGCTGGGTCCGGAAGGTA
This sequence comes from Rhizobium sp. BR 315, assembly GCF_050577975.1. Classification (NCBI taxonomy): domain Bacteria; kingdom Pseudomonadati; phylum Pseudomonadota; class Alphaproteobacteria; order Hyphomicrobiales; family Rhizobiaceae; genus Rhizobium; species Rhizobium sp. BR 315. The sequence goes on from NZ_JARWKZ010000034.1 coordinate 44,262, forward strand.
AGCGGGCGCGGTCGTGCTGCGTTCCGCTACAATGAATATCAGCCTGTCCACGGCCTTCGCCCTTTCCTTTCCCTCTGGCAAGGACTCGGCAAGATGGATTGCCAAAAGCGTGTCCTGCATTTGCGCCAGACGGGAGAAGAAGAAATTAAGCTGAATCAGGCTTCGGTTATAGAGATAGAAATAGCCTCCGCCGATGAATTGAAGCAGTACACCCGCTAAGGGAACGATATATGCCGTCCCATCGCTTCGGCCCGAGGAGAACGCCCACCACGTACCCCCAATGATCGTCCCGAAACCGGCAACGATGGCGGTCAGGCTGGCAGTGTAACTCCTGCGCGCCTGACTTTTGTTCATGATGTAGTATTCGATCAGCTGACGGAGGTTCGCTTTGATGCCCTGAATAATGTCGTCGTCGGACTTGGCAGCGCTTTCGGTTTGCGGCGCCATCTTGGCATCGCCGCCCGCGCCTCCAGACTGCGCGTCGAGCAAGGGAGTGAAGCTGGATGCCCACGCCCTGAGAAGCTGGTCGTCGCTGTCACGATCTACGATTGCCTTGAGCTTATCACGGTCGATCACGCTGAAAGCGACCATCACGAGCATGAACAGGGCGAAGACGACCCCTATAGTGATGCCCGGCTGAAGGTCGTGCGGCTTATATTCATAGCCTTGCACGAACACGTGGCTTGTTGCCAAATAGAAGACGACATAGAAGCTTCCGGCAATGGTCAAAATGGAAATGATTGCGACCGCCCAGCGAACCTTCGGCGAGTACCGAAGGACTTCAACGATTACGAGGATGACGGTAAGAATAAGCTGATACATGAAGCCCCCGCCGAACAAATTCGCGACAGTCATCTGTACTCTCTCAACCTTTACGAATCGTGCCTATACAACCCTGGCGCGGAATAAATCGAGCGGGCGCGTCGTCACTTCAATGGCGGCAGCGTCATGCCCTTAATGCTATCGGCCACGGTCGGCCGCTTCCGCTTCCCGTCCGCGTAGGGATCTGGCAGAGCCCGTGCGGCCTTCTTCACGGCCTCGATGTCATAGCCGACCGGACGGCCAAGCAGGAACATCTCCACAAATCGGTCAACAAGCGACTGGTCTGCCAAAAGATTGGCTTTGACCGCCTTGCGGAAGGACGCGATATCCGAACCATTGGTCAGGTAGCCCAGATTCCGTGCCTCGGTGAGGTGCTCATCAACCCTCTTCTGAACGCCCTTGCCCATGCAAAATGCACGGACGTAACGCACTAGCGACGTGAACAGCAGCTCCTCGCTATGCATGAGGAGCAGCTTGTCTTTCAGGACTGCTCGGAACGCACCGATAAGCTCGCTCTTCTCGAAGACGTGCCGGTAAAACCGGACCACAGAATCCTCCGCATCGCCTGCCGTAACTTTGTTTTGGGGCGCGGCCAATATGTAGAATGGCGCGCGGGTCGTGACATGAATTTCTTTCACGAGATGAAAGCTGAAACAGGCCAGCGAGATGACGCACAGGTTATTGGCCGTGGCTATGTTGATCGCGCGCAGTCTCTCTGTGATCTCGGCCCAGCTGCAATCCTCGTTCGAGGCGACGATATGAATACCCATGTCCTCATCGCCATGGGTATCGAAATGGATGATCGGCAGCAGGCCGTCTTCAACCACCTTCGCCACATAATCCAAGAATCCCAGAAGATCAGCGGCGCTCTTCGGCTCAAATTTCATGAAGAAGATCTGGTTGGCCTGCAACAAGGGTTCCAAATCTTCGAGGACGCGGAGGGTCACCCCGTGCTCGCTCTCATGCAGGGACGTGATCCAGATCACGGAATTTACGCTCACATGGGATTGGATAGTCGCGGTCTTGGTCATTGGTCGCAAGGCCATGCAGCTTTATAGGGAGCCATCAACGAACGCTCGGCCGGCCAGGTTCCCTTCTCGGGATGCGTCGTCACCCAGTCGCAGCCAATCACGATGGCGCGGGCGACATTGGCGCCCTTCGGGATGCAGAATTTCCCGAGAATGCTCTCCCGAGCGATCCCGAGCATTTGCTCGTCCTTCATGCCCATCTTAACGACGCTATCGAATACAATCTCATCCTCGCGCCATTTCTCCATGAAGCCCATGACGTAATTTCCGGCAAGTGTGATGCTGCTCTTGCAGTCGCGCGCCAAATCCTGGGCCATCATAGCATTGGCGCCGGTCGCAAAAAGGGCGGCTGCAGCCGCCAGTATCATCCGTTTCATGATCTTCCCCAACCCAAGTTGGGGGCAGATTATCGAGTGCAACCGGTAACTGCAACAGGGTCAATTCGCTTGCTTCCCTTGGTTTTTCTTCACGTACCCGTGGCCGTGCGCAGTTGTCCGATGCACCTCGAGCTTGACGCCAAGACCGCCCTGCTCGCGCTGACGCAGTTCAATGGTAAAGAACTTTCGGTACCGTCCTTTGATGGGCGCGGCGATGAAAAGTGCATGTTCCACCGCCGATTGGGATGAAAATCGGAATTGCTAAGTGGTGGCGCAGCCAATGGAAACGGCGCATCTTTCTTTCATCACCGAGCTAGTGCCGGAGCCGCCAAGCCACCGTCCTCATGGGAGTTGATGGCCGCCGGTCTGCAACGCGACCGCATGAGCCGCGACGACGGCAACCGAGCATCTTGAGGAGCAGGTTCGGACGCTGAATCAGGGACGGCGACAAATGTAACTCATCTTATATTTTCCACGCGTCGGGCATTCCGCCCTTAGAAAGGACCTGACATGCATGAAATTTATCAGAACGGAAAGCCGATCGGCCTCACTTTCAGCGACCGCGAGGTGGCCAAAGCCATAGCCCGCGACATGCAGAGGGAGGGCGCCAAAAACGTCGAAATGCGGCCGTTTAAGCGCCGAAATCACTGGTATAATTGGCGCGCAAACGGGCGCAACGTGGCGTCTTATCTCGCCTCGTTACGCCCTGCCGCGCCACTTAGGAGGCCTTGTGATCCCGATAGAGCAATACTTATCTGGTCAGAGGCGGTACAAAATCTGATCGTTCCAGAAACCATCGAGGCTACACAACTCCCCACGCCCGGAACCTCCCCTCCCTACCATCTGCATATCAATGAAATTCTTAGCTAAAAGCGACACCCACGTACCCCTTTTATCCGGGAATGTTGGCCGTTTCCATCTCGTTACCCATATGAATTAACGTTGTTCTTTTCCAGAACAGAAGCTATTTAAGCCATTGCTTCCGTCACTCGGGACGGCGCCGTGGATGGGCAATCACTTCCGATAAGTACTGCGTATCGATAGGTGATGGTTTTTGGCGGCAAGAGATAGCGTATTTGTCCGTGAGAATTGGCGGAAAAGCCGCAAATCCGGGCCCCTTGAGGGCTTTTCATTTTGGGTCGCTGGAAATTCTGCCTGATTGAGCGGAAATAACGCGTGCTGAACCGGTCGAGCTCTTCCCCTCCCCGACCGCCTCTCGGCGTCAGAACCTCATCAAAAAGCCGGAGCCGGAGCGACCTCTTCCGAAATAGCCGATTTCCCTGCGTTTTCGCCATAGATGCCCGCTGACGTGCGTTCTCGGGCGGCGATGGGTCGATGCCTGCCTCACGTCATAGAACGCTCTCTATCGCCTCCCATTTTTGTCATAAAACACGCTTGCAAATCCCCATTTTCTCATGCATTCATTATCTGTACAAAGGCCATCAAAAAAGAGCCAGAACGAATGCCCCAGGTTGCAATCGCCAGCTCCCCCTCTCCGCGGCCCCGGCTGATCGGATACGCCCGGGTTTCGACTGACGATCAGCTCAACGATGCCCAGGTCGATGAGTTGCGCGCCGCCGGCTGCGATCGCATTCATCAGGAGCACGGATCCGGGTTATCCCGCACAAGACCGGTGCTCACCAAAGTGCTGAAGGATCTCACCTCTGGCGACGTGCTAGTCGTCGTTCGTCTCGATCGCTTGGCCCGATCAGTCAGCCATCTGCTTCACGTGATTGAAGACCTCGAAAAGCGCGGAGTTCATTTCCGCTCGCTGCGCGATCCGATCGATACGTCCACGCCGCAGGGAATGTTTTCCTTGCAGGTGCTCGGCGCCGTCGCCCAGCTTGAGCGCGCCCTGATCGCCGAACGAACCAAAGCTGGCATCAAGGCTGCGAAAGCCAGAGGGAAGCTTCCCGGAAATCCCGGTCTGCGCGAGCGCCGACCGGAGGCGATCAAGGCGGTGTCGAAAGCACGCGAGAAACTTTATCTCGACGAACTGATTTCGTCGGCACAGACCTGGCTGCCGACCGTGAGGCAGCTCAGGCCACAGCATAGTTGGGACAACGTCGTGCGCGTCCTTAACCGTCGCGGTCATCACTGGACGGTCCAACGATTACGCCGCGCGGTGCATCGGATGGTTCGTGAGAAGCTTGCAGAGCCAGAGCTGCTGGCCCGCTCACCGCGCCGCGCGCCCGAAGATCATTTGATGAAGTTGGTCGCCGCGATCACCATCGCCGACCCCAGTTTGTCGCTGCGCGACATTGCCGCGCAACTGGATCAGATGGGGGAACGGCCGGCGCGTGGTGGCAGGAGGTGGCAGCCCTCTTCCGTTAGGGCGCTGTTGGACGAGGCACATCGCTTCGGGTTAGTTCGTCCTTGACTAGCTGATTCATAAGGGAGCGCCCGCGCTTTTTGCCCCGCGAGCTTCCTTTCCCGGCGGAGATCTCCTTCCAATCCGTGCTTGCCACGACCTGTTCGGCCAACCCCGCCAAGGTGGATTTCCTCCTCCACCTGACGCCCGTCCGGTTCAATGGTGTAGCCGGTCATCATTGTTCCTTCTGCCAACGACCGAGGTGGTTTCTCGTCTCGAACCCGCATGATGGTATGCCGGCTCGTCACGATCTTTCTTCAGCGCGGCGACCTGCTGGGCTGCTTGTTCGGCCCTCAAAAGTCGCTCGCGCAAAACATCGGGCAACCGAGCCTGATCTCGCTTGCATATACGATCAAAAGGAGCCGCAAGGCTTATTACGGAGAGCTCGAAACAAATCAGCGTAAGCTCGATATAATCGAAAGGCTCATCTACTCTACTTCTTGCAAACCATTCTCGATGCGCAGCAGACGACTCTCACGCGCGTTGCGTTTTATATCCGCAAGGCAAAGTTCTATGAACGGTTCCGCGACCAGTTCAACAATCGCCAAGGCGATCTCCCGCATGTTCCGCGAAGGGATTGAAGGCTTCAAAGGTGGCCTGAGCGCGGAAAATTACATCTCGATCACAGGGGCTTCCCGGGCAACGGCGACTCGAGACCTTCATGATATGGTGGAGAAGGGGGCAATGAACCGCAGCGGTGAACGCCGACATACGCGTTACACCTTAAACCTGCCGGAGCCAGAGTGATAGAAACAACGGCTGGGGCACGGCCTTTCGTCCACTCTATCCAAAGAGCGCGACATCACTCGGCGGAAGCAGACTGGCTTGATTCTTGCTGTGGCTGGTCGTTAGTTTGCTGCCTAAACTGCGAAGACACGAGGATTGTTATGCCAACTGGCAAGGTTAAGTTCTTCAACGCCGATAAAGGCTTTGGTTTCATCACGCCGGAAAGCGGAGGAGGCGACGTTTTCGTGCATGTCACCGCCCTGCAATATGGCGATTATCTCAGAGAGGGACAGTCCGTTTCCTACGATCTCGGTCAGGATCGGAAGACCGGCAAGTTAAAGGCGGAAAACGTCAGACCGCTCTGAGGCCAATTGACCGGAGCGGCGGCAACGGGCTCAAAAGCGCCTCGGGGCCACCTGCTCTTAAATTGCGAGATCTCGGCCTGTGCCAAAGGCGCAGCGCCCAACTTCTTGGCCCGGTCGAAGGGTGTCACATCCAGAAGCGGAACGTCTATGAGACTAGCATAGCCCTCAAACCCCATCTTGGTGCAATAGCAAGACTCATGATGTTATCGGCACGTACGGTCGCATTGATGAATTTCGAACACGAGTTCTTCGGCTGTTGTCCGAGTTGCGGTAAAAAGAGCTGTCGACGCTGGATATCTTTGGGTTCGCGCGTGCAAATGTAGGGATGTCGACAAAACGGTGGATCGCCGTACAGGCTTAACAACTGACAGCCGACAAGCAGCCGATCGTAACTTGCGATCAATAAACCACTCCGCGAACCCCGCGGCCGAAAGCAGCGTCTCCAGCGCCGTTGTTCCGCCGGCGCGGATGTCCGGATGATTTCGTTCAGAAGGCTACACAGCTCTTTGCATCCGAGGTTACGGCCCTTCGAATATGCTGTTTTCAGCGACCCCACTTTAGATTGATAGCTTATCGGCGATACTCGGGAGACCACAAGCCAGGATCTCACCTTGCTGCGGTCTCCAAACAGCATCAGCTTTTTGCAGCTCATGATGCTCTCCGGCCTGGCGAACCATTCGTTCGCATCAGCGCCATCAACATCGGCCCAAGTGAAAACTCTCCGCGTTCTGCCTTGCGGGTGAGGTCACGCAAATAACCGCCCGCATTGTTGATGTGCCCTGCCCTTTCGAGGATGCAGGCCATCACGGCCGCAGCATTCTCGGCACCGAGTGCCTCACAGGCATTCTGGTAGGCACTCGGACTGACGGCCAGCATCGATCGCACGACCACCGCGGCTGACATGAGATCGCGCCAACTCCCGACCGCCCCGCCCGGCCCGTAATTCGAAATCTCAGGGCAGGCCTGCAAGACCATTCCCAGTGGAAAAGCCTTTATCGGCTCTCGCATTCGCCCAATGTCTGGGTTCGATTTCGCCCCCTGCTCTGTTTCAGAGCGAGGTTCAAATTCATTGCTGGATTCGGGTTTTGAATTCTGTATGTGACGTCCAATTTGGACATCATTGGTATCTGTTTTTTGAGAATCTTCCTGAAATTCCAGTTGGTTGATGATCTCTTCACGCAACATTCGCATTTCGTCGAGGACGGATTCAATATCTTTGAGGGTTGGGGAGCGGGGGATGCCTGCGAGCAGCTGCACGTAGTAGCCCTCCAGCTTTTCCCAATCGCCAGAAGCGCCCTCTTCTATCGCAGCCGTCAGCAGCTTACGAACGTCACGACGGCAGATCGTCAGTGCTTCCTTGGCGCTGCGGAAGTGCCGGCGCTCGGCTGCTATCTGCTGTGCGAGCTGCGCAAGCTCTTCGGCGCGAGCAAGCAGCGGCGCGAGGCTGAAGCCGAACGCATCTTCGATCTGGCCGCCATTGTCCTTTCGGGCGTATCGTTTGCCATTAGCACTGTCTTTGCGCTGGATCAGTCCAGCATCGACGAGTGCAGCAAGGTGGCGGMGCAATGTCGTGCCAGCAATACCATGCGCTCGAACGGAAAGCTGTTCATTTGATGGGAACACCACCAGGCCGCGCTCTTCCGAAAGCTCATTGTCGGGATAGAAGGTCAAGAGCGCATCARGAACGGCAAGGGCGCGGTCCTGAATGCCGAGCACTGCCCTCGCCTCCGAGGCATCGCGAAAGATCTTCCATTTGTCGGCCGTCTTACCTGGCCGCATCTCAGCCGTTTTCATTTGCCCTCTTACCTGGGCAAGCGATATCGGCCGCCGCCCGAAGGGCGTCGTCACACTTCCAATCTGCATTTTTTCTCTCACCTTAATTGAGGCAAAAGAGATCCGCCCGCCAAATCGACGGTTACGACTCTTGACAGGGATTCGTGGAAATGCGATTCTCAATCTTGCTTAGGGAATACGAGAAGGGCTTCCACGACTTGGTCGTTTGGGGGCCTTTTTCTTTTGCGGCTTCAGTCTCCTTTGCTTCCCTCCTTCAGGAATTGCTCGTAGAGCGCATCCAAATTGCGGGAAAGATATTCTCCGAAACGGCCAGCATTCTTCGCCTTCATCGAGAGCGAGAAAGCTTTGCCCGTATTCTTGATTTCGGCCTGCACTGCCTTGTCCCGGGGCTGCCACTTCGCCTTTTGAGTCGAAACCTCCGCCTTCCTCACGGGCCGCGCTGTTCTGTTGAGCGCCTTGTACAGAGATGAAAAGCGTTCATCGGACGGCAATGCGTCGAAGCCGTCCGTGCTCAAAACTTCTGACACTTTGCCGCTATTGGCGAATTTTCCGACTAGAAGTGAAAGCTCTATCCAGCGCTCTCGGCCCACACCGGGAGCCGACCCGATTTTTTCTATGACGTTAGCCGAGATGCGCTCTGCCACCGTCATCATCTTCGAGACCGAAGCCGCATTCGCGGACAATGCCAAGGAAATCACCTCTCGGCCGTAACCAAGATCATCCAGGCGCTTGGCAAATAACGCCCTTTCGATAAAAGAGAGATTCGCGCGCGCGGAATTTTCCTGCCCTTGAGCAATGACATGGGAACGGTCGTCGATTGCCTTGACAATAGCCCGGACTTTTCTGCCGAGGTCCCTTGCTGCCCTTACCCGTCTGTGGCCGAAGACAACCTGATAAAGACCATCGACCTTTGTATGGGGCCGCACGAGAATAGGCGTATCCTGCCCACGTACCCTAATTGCCTCTAGCAGATCTTGATACTCGCCGTCGTCGTCTGATATCCGATCCTTTACGAAGGAGCCTTCAATTTGTGCCGGATCAAGTTCGATAATTGCCTCGCCTTCGAGATATTTGTCAGCCTGCTTTGCCAGCTCGTCCAGCGAACGCACGAGAGATTTGCCTGCGCCTCGCATTGGATATGCAGGTGCCGTGCCGCTATCTTCATGCAGGTCAGCAAGTCCCTCGAGCAGATTTTTCCGTGCCATCTCATTTGCTCCGAGCAGCCGTTAGCTGCTTGTTTTTCCGCATAAAACGTTCGTTTTTGTCAGCTGACAAATCGACGTCCCCATGACTCGTGAACGAGGCCGGCAATTTCAGCATTCACTGCATCCAACGATTCCATCGCACGGTCATACGTGCCTCTATTCATGGATGCCCGATCGACTTCGTACAGAGTTTGCTTGGTAATTCCGGCATCTGAAACCGCCGTCGACTTCACCATCTGGTTCTTTAGTATGAACTCGTTGAACATCGTGGACATAAAGCCGACCATCTGGGCTTGCGGAACATCGGTCGGCTCGTAGCGCGTAATCAAGTATCTGTACCAGGAGAGGTTCACTTCCGCACCAGCGGCACGGATCGGCTTTAGGATTCCACCAAGCATCAGAAGGAACTGACCCATCGACATCACGTCGAGCATCTGCGGATGGATTGTTATCAGAACACTTGTAGCTGCGGTCAGTGCGGTCAGCGTCAAATATCCGAGCTGCGGTGGACAGTCGACGACGACGACATCATAACGATCGTCGACCTCAGCCAAAGCCCGCGATATGCGGGTGAAAAACGTTTTGCCTTCATTAGAAGACTTATCAGACATCGCAAGCGGCGTGTCATATTCATACTCCTGCAAATCGAGGTTTGCAGGGACAATGTCCAATCCAGGAAAATTAGTGGTCTGGATGATCTCCGAGATCGGCTTTCTCGCACCATCATAGCGAATGGCATCATAGATGGACGCGATCTGATCGAGCTCCGGTTGGAAGCCGTGCAGAGACGAAAGGGATGCTTGAGGGTCGAGGTCTACGGCAAGGACGCGATGCCCCGTCAATGCCAGGTACTGCGCTAAATGCGCGGCGGTCGTGGTTTTCCCCGAGCCCCCTTTGAAGTTGACTACAGCAAGCACCTGCAGCTTTTCACCGCCGCGCCGGTGGGGAACATACATGCGGTTGTCGGATCGACCGTGCGTATCCAGATATTGACGCAGTTCCAACATCTGTTCGGCGGTGTAGGAGCGACGACCGGAGGACGATGTTTGAGGGGAGGGGCCCTTTCCGTCCAGATGCAGCTTTTTCAATGTGCTCTGCGATACGCCGACATAGGTCGCGACCTCCGCCAGCGAGAAGCTTCGCAATGTCTTTTTCGCGTTGGGCGGGAATCGTTGTACGCTAAGTAGGTGCAGCTTTTTCGAGATCAAATCACCCTGTTCTAGGATTTGATCTTCAAAGTGCATCGGCATCTTAAGCGAAGCCATCGAATTAGCGTTCATTGTCAGAAATCTTTCAGATAACGGTTTTCGGCCCGATATTGCCACTGAACCGTTATTATGTCCGATTCTCGCGGGCCGGCAAGGAAAATGCGGCTAATAAACTGTTAATAGCCGGGACGCCCCTTGACCTATGGTTAACGCCGCCATCTGTATTTCCCTTGCAAATCCAATCTGTTACCGCTCCGAGTCACAACGTTCGTTGCATATTTGTTCACTGGTGATTCCTACAACTAAGGGAATAACACGCGAGATCAGATCAGCGCGTTGTCGCCCAAAACCGCGCGCGACTCACCAAAATACCTTGTAGGATTCTACAACTGCCCAGCCATTCTAATCCGTGCTGATCTTTGTCGATAAATTTAAGCGACGGAGATCAGTATGAAGGTTGTTGCGATATCGACCAGACATGGGCTTCCTGCACAGCACCTTCTCGAAGCACATCATCGACTTCGAGCTCAAGTGTTTTCAAATCGGTTGGGTTGGGAGGTCGGTGTTCTTGACGGCCGGGAAGCGGACGTCTTCGACGCTCTCCAGCCGACTTACATACTCGCCGTATCGGACAGCGCTCGTGTGGCAGGATGCGCTAGACTCCTGCCGGCCATGGGTCCGACGATGGTGACCCATGTCTTTTCGTCACTGCTAACGCATGGACACCTAAACGCCCATCCAAGTATGATCGAAAGCTCCCGTTTTTGCGTGGACACAACCTTGGTCGATCTTCGCGGAGGAGGCCTCGTCCACGAGGCCACTTTGACCATGTTCGCAGGCATCATCGAATGGTGCATCGCAAATGGGTACACGGAGCTCGTCACGGTGACCGATCTTCGATTCGAGCGGATCCTTGCACGCGTTGGGTGGCACCTATCGCGATTGGGCGAACCAAAGAACATTGGCAAGACAATTGCCGTCGCGGGCACCTTACCGGTGAACGCCGAGACATTCCTGAGGCTTCGTCCATCCAGTTACCGTTCTGAATTCATCTCCCCAGATGGGCAGCGGAAAAGGAGAAATCCATGAACCAGCTCCGCTCTCACCACCGGCTTGTCTGCAAACTTCAAGACGCGCTCGGCCATAAGCTGTGCGCCGCATTGGAAGACGTGGATGTGATCGAAATAATGCTCAATCCGGACGGAAAGCTCTTTATTGAGCGCCTCGCTCACGGCGTTGCGGCGGCCGGCGAAATGTCCCCCGTCGCCGCGGAAACGGTGATCGGAATTGTGGCGCATTTCCTTCAGTCCCAGGTAGACACGAAGCAACCGATCATCTCCGGCGAGCTCCCGATAGGTGGGCACCGCTTCGAAGGCCTTTTACCACCAGCGGTCGCCAAGCCAGCCTTTACGATCCGCCGCCGTGCCCCACGCCTAATTCCGCTGGAAGAATATGTGCGGTCAGGCGCGCTGACGGGATGCCACGCCTTAATGATCCGAAAGGCGATTTCCAAAAGGCGAAACATCATCGTATCCGGGGGCGCCGGTTCTGGCAAAACGACGCTTGCGAACGCGTTGATCGATGAGATCGTCAAATTCGCCCCCGAAGACCGTTTGGTGATCCTCGAAGATACCGCCGAAATTCATTGTTCGGCCGAGAACGCCGTTCTTCTGCATACCAGCGATACCGTTGATATGTCACGATTGCTGAAGAGCACGATGCGACTGCGCCCCGACAGGATTGTCGTCGGCGAAGTCCGCGACGGTGCCGCGTTGACTCTGCTGAAGGCGTGGAACACCGGTCATCCCGGAGGCGTTGCGACAATTCACTCGAACACCGCCATGTCGGCCCTCCGCCGCTTTGAACAATTGACCGCAGAAGCAAGCCAGCAGCCGATGCACGAGGTTATCGGTGAGGCAGTCGACCTCATCATCTCCATTGAACGGACACCGCGCGGGCGACGGGTTCGAGACGTCATCCACATCGAACGGTTCGCGGAGGGCCAATACCAGATCGGTTCAGACCAACTCGATGAGGAAGAGGAGGCCCGTCATGTCGCGTAAGCCTTCGCTCGCCAAGGTCACATTCTCTGTCCTAACGACAGTTCTCGCTTCGCTTGATCCGGCACTCGCCAGTTCGGGCGGTGGCGGACTGCCCTGGGAAGGACCACTGCAGCAGATTCAAGAGTCGATCACCGGACCTGTCGCAGGATACATCGCACTTGCGGCTGTCGCCATAGCCGGCGGCATGCTCATATTTGGTGGGGAGTTGAACGACTTCGCGCGGCGACTTGTATACGTGGTTCTCGTCGCCGGCATTCTGCTCGGTGCCACGACCATTGTGGGCCTGTTCGGCGCGACTGGAGCTTCAATTGGCCTGACGAGGGAGCTGGTCGCCTCGGACGGCTTCCAAGGCGCAGGAGTGACAAATGGCTGAGTCCGCGTCCGGTCTGCAGCGGAACCGCATCCACCGCGCGCTGTCGCGCCCGAACCTTCTGGTGGGCGCGGACCGGGAACTGGTGCTGATCACCGGCTTGGCCGCAGTCATCCTCATCTTCGTCGTTCTTACGATCTATTCGGCGCTCTTCGGCGTTGGCGTCTGGATTGTCATCGTCGGGCTCTTGAGAATGATGGCAAAGGCCGATCCGCTCATGCGACAGGTCTATGTCCGCCATATCTCGTACAAGCATTACTACAAGGCGACCTCCTCGCCGTGGCGCCGGTATTGAGAGGAACGCATGGTCGCTCTCAAACGCTTCCGGGCCCCCGACCCATCCTTTGCTGATCTCGTCCCCTATGCCGGCCTCGTCGACAATGGTGTTCTCCTGTTGAAAGACGGAAGCCTGATGGCCGCCTGGTATTTTGCGGGACCAGATTCAGAGAGCGCCACGGCCCTCGATCGCAACGAACTGTCGCGCCATATCAATACAATCCTCTCGCGGCTCGGGAGCGGCTGGATGATCCAGGTCGAGGCAGTTCGCATCCCGACATTCGACTATCCGTCGGATAATCGTTGTCACTTTCCCGATCCTGTAACTCGCGCGATCGACGCCGAGCGGCGGGCGCATTTCGCCCGCGAACAGGGGCATTTCGAGAGTAAACACGCGCTGATCCTGACCTATCGGCCGCTCGAATCCAAAAAAACGGCGCTCAGCAAATACATCTACTCGGACGAGGTGAGCCGCAAGAAGACCTATGCCGACACGGTGCTGTTCATTTTCAAGAACGCGGTCCGCGAGATCGAGCAGTATTTCGCCAATACGCTTTCGATCCGTCGCATGGAAACGCGGGAGGCTCTCGAGAGGGGAGGGGCGCGGGTTGCCCGCTACGACGAACTGCTCCAATTCGTTCGCTTCTGCATCACTGGTGACAACCATCCGATCCGGCTGCCGGATGTGCCCATGTTTCTCGACTGGATCGCGACCGCCGAGCTTGAACATGGGCTGACCTCAAAGGTTGAAAGCCGCTTCCTCGGTGTCGTCGCGATCGACGGCCTGCCGGCCGAGAGCTGGCCGGGGATCCTCAACAGCCTCGATCTCATGCCGCTAACCTACCGCTGGTCGTCGCGCTTCATTTTTCTCGACGCGCAGGAGGCCAGACAAAAACTGGAGCGGACCCGCAAGAAATGGCAGCAGAAGGTGCGCCCATTCTTCGACCAGCTTTTTCAGACGCAGAGCCGTTCGCTTGATCAGGACGCCATGAACATGGTCGCCGAGACAGAAGAGGCTATCGCCCAGGCTTCGTCGCAGTTGGTCGCATACGGCTATTACACGCCCGTCATCGTTCTCTTCGATCACGATCGTGAAGGACTGCAGGAAAAGGCAGAGTCCATCCGCAGACTTATTCAGGCGGAGGGCTTCGGGGCGCGCATCKAAACGCTCAACGCCACCGATGCCTACCTCGGCAGCCTACCGGGCAATTGGTATTGCAACATCCGCGAACCGCTGATCAATACCAGCAACCTTGCCGATCTCATTCCGCTCAACTCTGTCTGGTCGGGCTCCCCTGTCGCGCCGTGCCCGTTCTACCCGCCGAATTCACCGCCACTGATGCAGGTGGCGAGCGGGTCGACGCCGTTCCGGCTGAACCTACATGTCGACGACGTCGGTCACACACTCATTTTTGGGCCGACCGGTTCGGGCAAGTCGACGCTGCTTGCACTAATCGCCGCGCAGTTCCGGCGCTATGAACGCGCCCAGATCTTCGCCTTTGACAAGGGGAACTCTCTCCTTCCGCTGACCCTTGCCACCGGAGGTGATCACTATGAGATCGGTGGCGACGCTCAAGAAGAGGCGAAGGCGCTGGCCTTCTGCCCGCTGTCGGACCTCTCCAGCGACAGTGATCGCGCATGGGCCGCGGAATGGATCGAGATGTTGATCGCGCTGCAGGGCGTGACCATCACCCCGGACCACCGCAATGCGGTCTCTCGCCAGATTGGCTTGATGGCCAGTGCAGCGGGCCGATCTCTCTCGGACTTTGTAAGCGGCGTACAGATGCGCGAGATCAAGGACGCGCTCCATCACTACACCGTCGATGGTCCCATGGGCCAGCTTCTCGATGCTGAGAAAGACGGACTGTTGCTTGGCTCATTCCAGACCTTTGAGATCGAAGAGTTGATGAACATGGGCGAGCGGAACCTCGTACCTGTTCTCACCTATCTGTTCCGCCGCATCGAAAAGCGCCTCGATGGCTCACCGAGCCTCATCGTCCTAGACGAAGCCTGGCTGATGCTCGGCCATCCGGTCTTCAGGAGCAAGATCCGAGAGTGGCTGAAGGTGCTGCGCAAGGCGAACTGCGCGGTGGTATTGGCCACGCAATCCATTTCCGATGCTGAGCGTTCCGGCATCATCGACGTGTTGAAGGAATCCTGCCCCACGAAAATTTGCCTGCCGAACGGCGCCGCAAGTGAGCCTKGGACCCGCGAGTTCTATGAGCGGATTGGCTTCAACGAGAGACAGATCGAGATCGTTTCGAATGCGATTCCTAAGCGAGAATATTACGTCGCAACGTCCGAAGGCAGGCGGCTCTTCGACATGTCGCTCGGCCCCGTGGCGCTCAGTTTCGTTGGCGCATCCGGCAAGGAAGACCTGAAGCGCATCCGCACGCTCAGTTCCAAACACGGCCGCGACTGGCCGATCCACTGGCTACGAACGAGAGGAGTTCAGGATGCCGCAGCGCTGCTCAACCTCGAATAAATTGCTCACTGGCCTGGCGGCTGTCGCATTGATGGCCGGCACTGTCGTGCCCGCAAATGCTGGAACTGCCACGGGTGCCGCCACCGAGTGGACGCAGGTCCTCAATAATGGCGAGCTGGTCGCTTTGGTCGGGAAGTCCGGCGAGCAGATCCAGAACCAGCTCACCCAGATCAGCCAGCTCGCACAACAGATCGAAACGCAGCTGAATATCTACCAAAACCTCCTCCAGAACACGGCGACGCTTCCGTCGCATATGTGGGGGCAGGTCGAAAGCGATCTCAACCAGCTGCGCAGCATCGTCGACCAGGGCCAGAGCATCTCGTTTTCCATGGGCAATGCGGATGATGTGTTGCAACAACGTTTTCAGAGCTACTCAAGCCTTAAAACCAACCTGCCAGACAATTCGTCGTTTTCTACCACCTATCAGTCCTGGTCCGATACGAACCGGGACACGATCGCCAGCACGCTGAAGGCGGCGAGTCTGACGGCCGAGCAATTCGATAGCGAGGAAGGCACGATGTCCTCGCTGCGGTCCATGTCCGAGACCGCCGACGGGCAGATGAAAGCCCTGCAGGTCGGGCATGAGATCGCCGCGCAACAGGTCGCCCAGATTCAGAAGCTTCGCGGCCTCGTCTCGCAGCAAATGACGATGATGGGCACCTGGCTCCAGACCGAACAGACCGACAAGGACCTTGCGCAGGCGCGGCGTGAGAAATTCTTCAGCGGGACTGCCCCTTCCACCTCCGGCGGCGAAAAGATGAAAGTCGAGTGGTAAGCACATGACAACAATATGTCTTCGGCGGCTCCGCACCGCGATGGTGATTGCCACCTTCTGCATGCTGGCAGCACAGCCGGCAGTCGCCCAAGAAGGTTCAGTGCTGACCTCATTACAGAGCCAGATCACCACGGCCGCAAAGGGGTGGGAAACTACTGTCATGGATGCGGCGAAATCCTTGTTCTGGATCCTCGCGACAATCGAGATTGGCATCGCCGCCGTCTGGCTCGCATTGCAGGCAGCTTCGCTAGACAGCTGGTTTGCCGAGCTTGTCCGGCGGATCATATTCGTCGGCTTTTTTGCCTTCGTTTTGGGACAGGGGCCGGCCTTTGCGAAGGCAGTGGTGGATAGTTTGTTTGAGATTGGGGCTGGAGGCGGCACGGCCTCCCCAGCAGACGTCTTCAATGCTGGACTCGCCGTCGCAACGAAGATGTCGGAAAAGATACAGTTCGGTCTTTTTGAGGACAACGCGTTGGCGATCTCGGCTGCTTTTGCAATGGTCGTCGTCGTCATCTCATTCTCGCTTGTCGCCGCGATTTTCGTGTCGGTCATGGTTGAGATGTATATCGGCCTTCTTGCCGGTATGATCATGCTGGGGCTTGGCGGCTCGTCCTATACAAAGGATTTCGCGGTCCGATATTTGGTCTACGCCTTCTCGGTCGGAATGAAACTCATGGCGCTCGTCATGATCTCGCGTATCGGATCAGAGGTGCTGATCGGGTTGGCAGACCAGCCCGACATTGGCGACCAGTTCCAGACTGCGCTTGCGATCGCTGGTATCGCTGTCGTGGTCTTCATTATCGCCATCTACGTCCCGAACATCATGCAGGGTGTTGTTCAGGGCGCGTCCGTCTCGGGCGGAATGGAGGCAATAAGGCACGGTGGTCAGGCCGCATCGTTTGCGACAGGAGCAGGGTTCCTCGCGGCGGGCGCTGCCGGGGCGGGATTTGCGGCGGCTCAAACCGCGCGCGCCGCGGGGTCATCCGTCGCAGGCGCAATGCTGCGGGGTTTCGGCGCAGGGATCGGCTCGGCAGGAAAAGCGGCGGGCTCGGCTACCAAGGAGAAGGCCATCGGCTCTCCCGGTGCCTACGCCGGGTCTATCCTAGGCCTTGCTAACGCCAAGCTGGATCAGGCGCGCAGTGGGCACAGCGGACCAAAGCCACTTCCCGAACTTAAAGACTAATAGCAATCAGAAAGTGATCGATCGATGGCAGCGAAACGCGCTCCCGAAAACCCGTATCTTGCCGCGCGCCAGGAATGGAATGAGCGATACGGCTCCTATGTGCAGGCCGCGGCCGCATGGCGCATCGTCGGCATACTGGGTCTGACCATGGCCGTGATCGGCTTCGGGTACGCGATATACCTAAGCACGCAGGTGAAGCTGGTGCCTTATATCGTCCAGGTCGACAAGCTCGGCACCTCGGTCACCTCAGGGTTCCCCGAGCAGATCGAATACGCGGATGTGCGGGTGGTGCGCGCCACGCTTGGCAACTTCGTAACGAGCTTCCGCAGCGTCACACCGGATGCCGTAGTGCAAAAGCAATATATCGATCGAACCTATGCGCTTCTGCGAGCTTCCGATCCCTCGACCCAGAAGATCAATGACTGGTTCCGCAGCAATTCGCCGTTCGAAAAGGCGAAGTCGTCGACGATCGCCATCGAGGTCAACAACATAGTGGCGCTCTCCAATCAGACTTATCAGATCGACTGGACCGAATACGAACGGGACCGGAAGGGCAAGGAAACCGGGACGCGCCGGTTCCGCGGAATCGCGACGGTTGCGCTTACCGCGCCGCAGGACGAGGCGACCATCCGCCTCAATCCGATCGGCCTCTACGTTAGGGATTTTGACTGGACGGCACAGCTTTGAGGGCAGGGGATTTGACATGCACAGAACAGCACTAATTGCAGCCACCGGCTGCTTGGCGGGACTCGTCTTTGTGGGCGGCGCTGAGGCGCAGACCATGACGGCAAATGAGGTGAATGGCACGACCATTTCCAGGAAATGGCGCGTCGCGCCCGGACTGGTGACGGCAGGCTCCGATGGCAAGGTCACCTTTCTCTTCGGCGAAACCCAGCCGTCCGTTGTCTGCTCGCCCTTGCAGGTCTGCGATATCGAACTCCAGAGCGGCGAGATCGTCCGCGATGTTCTCGTTGGAGATACTGTTCGCTGGAAGGTGGAGCCTGCCACCTCCGGTGCAATCGGCGGCCAAGCGATCCATCTGATCGTCAAGCCGTCGGAAGTAGGTCTTGTCACCTCGATGGTGGTCACGACGTCGCGACGCACCTATTACATCCAGCTCAAGTCACATCCGAGCCAGTACATGGCACGCGTCGGCTTCGAATATCMGGAGGACGTCTCGACCAAGCTCGCCGACATCAATTCCCGGCTCGAGACCGGCGGCATTCCCGGGGCGGCACCCGACAAACTGAACTTCTCATATTCCGTGAGTGGCTCGGCACCTTGGAAGCCGACGCGGGTCTATTCGGATGGCGTGAAAACCTACATCCAGTTTTCGAAGTCGATCTCAGGTCAGGATGCACCGGTGCTGGTCGTGATCCACGGCGGCCAGAGCCGCATCGTCAATTACCGAATGAAGAACGACTTGATGATCGTCGATTATGCCGTCGACGAGGCGATCCTCGTCTCCGGCGTCGGCTGGCGCCAGCAGAAGATTACMATTCGGCGAGGAGGCTAAGCTATGCACAAGCTTCTCGTCATCATCATCAGCGGCTTTCTCACCGCATGCCAAACTGCTGGGGATGGGTCTGACGCCAGGTCAAACGCCGCGCCGGTCTCCGGGCCCGCCGCAAGTGCCATCGCCGCCGACATGGCAAGCCGGCTCGCCGAGCAGATCAGTCCCGTGAGGTCGACGACAATCAAGATGGAAAGGGACACATMGGAGTTTGCGGCGGCACTCGAGGCGGCCCTCAAGGGCTCTGGCTACACCGTTCTAACCGACGGCAAAGTTGGAAAGGACGTGAAACCGGTCGAGCTCACTTACGCGATCGATGGCACTCAAGATCAGGTGCTCGCGCGGCTGTCAACACCGTCCATTACCCTTGGCCGCGCATACAAAGCAACGGCCGCCGGTGCGACGCCGGCAAGTCCGCTCTCCATCATGCAGCGTAATTGAGGGGAAAGGTATGATCCAATCGCTCCAGCTCGGCCCTTCAAAGCAAGCCGACGATCCGAAAGGAATGCGCCGCCTCAATCGGCTGCCAATTATTACCGCAACCGTCCTCATCGCGCTATTCTTCGGCGTGGTCGTGATCGGCCTATCGTGGCGAGGACTTCCCTTCAACTGGAGCTACGATATCGACAGCAACTTGAATACACCGGCGACGAACTTCGGTGACCAGCTCAAGCGCGGCATCAGTGACGGCATCATCGGCGAGCCAGGTGAGCGCGAAGTGCTCCAGCCAACACCCACCGTCGAGCAGAAGGTGGAGAAGGGAGCACCTGTTATAGACCGCCGGCCTACGGAACGGCAAGAAAGAGGCCCGCAGCTCGAATCAGAGGAGGAATGGCGAGCCCGCCTAAAGCGGGAGCAGGATGAACAATATATCCGTGAAGCTCAGCGCCAGCGGATGGCTCACCTGCAGGCGCGGGCAACCGCTTTGGACTCGCCTTTGAAGGTGGATATTTCTGATGTCGAGAAGGCCGCTAAAAGTTCCACAGACGCCGGTCGTCAGACTGCGACGACGACAGCCAACAATGCTTCTGATCTCTACACCGCCGCATCGAAATCCGGGCTG
Organism: Rhizobium sp. BR 315; assembly: GCF_050577975.1. NCBI lineage: Bacteria > Pseudomonadati > Pseudomonadota > Alphaproteobacteria > Hyphomicrobiales > Rhizobiaceae > Rhizobium > Rhizobium sp. BR 315. The sequence goes on from NZ_JARWKZ010000034.1 coordinate 63,886, forward strand.
ACGGCCCAGAACGTCGACCCGAATGCCCAAAGTTCGAAGGAGGATTTCTTCAATCAGGACATCAAGGATCTTGGCTATTTGCCGAATAAGGTCGTGCCGCAGATGTCGCCGTATGAGCTGAAGCGCGGCTCGGTCATTCCAGCCACGTTGATCACAGGTCTCAACTCAGACCTTCCKGGCCGGATCATCGGGCAGATCAGCCAGAATGTCTATGATAGCGCCACCGGCTACCGGCTCCTGATCCCGCAGGGAGCCAAGTTGTTCGGCCGTTACGATTCCAAGGTTTCCTTTGGCCAGGACCGCGTGCTCGTCGTCTGGACCGATCTGATCTTCCCGAATGGCTCGACGCTGCAAATCGGCGGCATGGCTGGGACCGATGGGGCAGGTTATGGCGGGTTCAAGGATAAGGTCGATCGGCATCTCTGGCGCACGTGGAGTTCGGCAGCACTTGTCGCGATACTCGGAACCGGCATCGACATGTCGATGCCCGAAAGCACGACGCTTGCCACCCAGGACACGGCCTCCGATGCCGCCAGACGGAATTTTGCGGACACCTTCGGTCGCGTTGCCGAGCAGACGATCTCGAAAAACTTGAACGTTCAGCCGACAATCCAAATCCGGCCGGGATACGAGTTCAATGTCTTGGTCGATCAGGATATCGTCTTCCCCTCTACGTACAGCAGTCAGTGATACAGCATCAGAAGAGATCTTTGTTTAACTTCATCTCTTGGTCAGAAGGTTTGATTGCGAAATAGAGGTGAATAGACGTTTGCGCGGGTGAGCGCAGATCTGTATCACTTCCGAAGGAGCGGGGGCGCCTTCACGTACAACAGAAAGGAGACAGGTCTGTGGATCCAGCCTTAAGCGCTCTCATTGACATGGTTGAAGCCTCATACGATGAACGGATGATCAAACGCGGGCTCAAAGGGTTCGTTCATTCGTGCGGATTTCAATTCTTTGCATATCTGCAAACGGAAGGCCTTAGCGCCCGCGCGCTCAGTTCCTATCCCGAGAAATGGCAGAAAATTTACCTAAGCAACCAATATTCTCGGGTGGATCCGGTCGTTACGGAAGCCAAACGCCGGATGGAGATGTTTTCCTGGGCGATCGATGACTGGCCGTCTCGTGGGAGCTCTGAGTTCAATCGTTTTCGGGATGAAGCGGTAGAACATGGCATTCGCAGTGGGGTGACGGTTCCCGTTCAAGGCAGTTTCGGCTCGATCATTATGCTGACATTCGCGTCCTCGGGGCATAAAGCTGATATTTCAAAATGTCAAAAGCAACTAAACCCGCTTCAGGCGGTGTTGGCAATTCACTATCGCCTGAAGATCATAGCTGCGTCGACGATCGTCGCACCCAGCCGGCTGCTTTCACCAAAGGAAGCGATGTGTCTTACGTGGGCGGCAAAGGGTAAAAAGGCTTGGGAGATTGCCATTTTAATGGGAATTACCCAACGAACAGTGCAACACCATTTCGATCGCGCACGCAAAAAGCTGAATGCCGCGACGATCCCTCAGCTCGTGGCAATCGCGAAKGACCGCGGTTTGGTTTAACCATCATTCGTTGTTTTCGGAGGGCACATCGGGAACATAACCAAGCGCATCGACGATTTCCGAGAGTTCTTCCTGCTGCGCTTCTGACTTCTTTTGACGATCGAGATACTCATCTTGCAGGCTCTTGAGCACGTCCCTGGAAGTCGAGGCGTTGGCGGTTGCAAGAGTCCACGTTTCGTAGACAGCTTCATCCGCGGCTAGAAGTCGGCGGTGCTCGCGGATCGCAGAAATTGCTAACGCTTTCAAATCGGCTTCTCGCATCGCTTTATAACGAGACTCTCTTTTGCCGCTTGTCTCGAATGAGACCTCGTTGTCCATCCGCTTCTCCTCTTACCTCGTTTGCGACCCGGCAAGGATCGAGACCTTCCGGTAGCGTATACGCTTTGCAGAATAGATCCCATCCTTCAGTAAGATGGGTGGCTACAAACTCGACAATTCATTGCTCGCAAGAAGAGGGCATCAGTGAACGCCTAATCACCCTGATTCGTATGAACATTCCATATCCGGAATACGGCTGTAGAGAATACTCCGTGGAGAAATACTCTGCAAGCCGCTGCTCTCTCCAGCATGGAGATTCGAGAGGTGTTTGCACGGAATCTGAAAGCCGCGCGTCAAGCCAAAGGCCTGTCGCAAGAAGAGCTCGCGTTTGAGGCAGGCATCGATCGAACTTATATCAGTTCTTTGGAGCGCAGTGTCTATAATGCAAGCATCGACGTTGTCGATCGCCTGGCGACGGTCTTAGGTGTTGAGGCGTCTGAACTGCTGAAACGTCGGCCTGAGACAAAAATTGAGCCACTGAGATGACGGGTACAGGGCTGGGAACCGAAAACAAGGCAAACAAGGACGCAATGCTCAGCGCGTCCTCAACCCCGAATGTCCGACAGGCTCTGGAGGAATTGCTATGCGGCCATAAAAGGTCATGCCATCCGGCGAACGTTCCGCGGTACCCTTTTTCGCCTGTGGCGTTGGCACTTTGGAATTGCCCTTCAACTTTTCGACGAGGATGATTATGCATGCCGGGGATGTTCCATCCGTCGCGCCGTTTCCGACGTAAGAAACTCGAGTGCTTATTTGCCTCCGATCCTCGAAAGATCGATCCGAATTCCGGCTTGGCCAATAACCTCATTCACCTTCGTCCGCATCTCGGGAGTGGTCGCGGTGGCTGGCGGTTCATCGACGGACCGCGCTTCGCTTTGCCGAGGCAATTCGATGGAGGCTCCTGGATCCTGCGCTTGAAACACACCGACGCCCTCGAACTCGCCGGCTTTCCACGCATAGAGCGCATCCTCGAAAATCTGGCGGAAGACGTCATCGCTCTTCGGATCGCCGTACCATTTGGCAACAATGCGCAGGACCTTGGCGAACATCGCCGTTCCCTTGCGCAGGTTCTGGCAAGCATCGACCAAATCCGTTTTGAGATCGGCCAGGTCCTTGACGCCCACACCGGCTGGAAACTGCGTCAGACCGACACGAACGACAGCGTTGCCGGCATATTGGCGCACGATGTCCATCGCCTCGTCGGGTGATCTGGCCTTGGGCACCAGGATCAACCGCCCTCCCGAGCGCACGGTCACCGCAAGGGGATCGGCAGAGCCCGCCGCCGCGACGAACTGCTCGACGATCGCGGGTTTCAGTGAAGGGTCGGCGCAGTCTTTGATAAGGGCGGCGTCGAGCATGGGACCTCCTCGGCATCAGGTGTTGAAAGAAAAAACGACTGGCCTGGAAAACAGCTTTGCCCAGGCGGCGGTGCTGGCGCGCTGGATGGCGACAATGGACGTGCCTTTGGTCCACCAGCCGTTGCCGACCGCAACGATCACGTCCGGACTGCCGAGCATCGATTGCAAGACCGGCCAGACGAGCAGTTGCTCGTAGCAGATCAGCACCGCCACCCGCCCGGAGCCGAGCGCGACGACAGGATTTGCAAAGATGTGCGCTTGCGCTCCGGCGTTGCCGCCGAAGAGCGGCTGCCAGGGCTGCCACATCGAGCCCGGAACCGGCATCCGTTCCCGGTAGAGGATCCGACTGCTATCTGCGGAGATTGCAACCACCACATTGTCGTATCCGGCCGCGTTAACGACTGCCGCGCCCGCGAGAACGGTCGTGTCATGCCCTGATAGCGCGCGGATCCAAAGCCGTTCGACCGTCGGCGTCCAGAAGCCCAACGTACTTTCAGGAAGGATGACGGTTCGAACACCGTCGGTCCCTCGTTCAAGCACCGTTGCAATTAGATCACGGTGGCGGGCCATGCTGGTGTCCCGCCCGACCGACGCACCCAATTCGAGATCGACGCCCCGCCAGGCTTCCGGTAGCTTCGGGTCCGTCCACGAAGCGGCGGACCAAAGCCAGAAGCCTATAAGGCCCATGGCGACAGTTGGGCAGAGGCGGGAAACGAGGCCCGCCAAGCCGGCTGTCGTGACGGCCAGTCCCCACCATCCCCATCCCGGAAACAACACGCCTGCGGCCGTGATGGGATGCGCCCAGCCGGTAATGCCGAAAGGGGGAACCACCATCAGTACGGCCGCCAGGACGTAGCGGCCCGGACGAAGGCCAACCTCCTTCGTCCACAGGAGCGCATGCGCCGCGACAAAGCTGGCCGAGGCAGCCAGCCACAGCAGCAGGCCCGGCCAGATATCCGCAGCATAGAAGGTGGCCACGCC
>NZ_JARWKZ010000035.1:0-64021 GCF_050577975.1 Rhizobium sp. BR 315
CCCGCAGAACATCCGTTCGGCACCATCAAACGGATGATGGCAGGCGGACGTTTCCTGACCAGAAACCTCAAGGGCACCAGAACCGAAATGGCCCTCTCGGTGCTCGCCTACAACATCAGGCGCACCATAAACATAACATCAAAACCCGCATAGACCCAGAAACCAAAAGAGGCCCCGGTCAAACCGGAGCCTCCAAACGTTTCCACACAGGCTGCAACGGGCCGCCCTTTGTTGTTTGTCCACTATGCGAAACTCAGATCTGCGCGGTGCGCGACTTCGAGGTGGCATCCAGCGCCCGCTGCGTGGCAGCGTCACGATCGTAAACATCGTTGAAATACTGAACCACGCCGTCCTTGTTCGGCCATGCGGTGAAGTAAGCGATGTAGATCGGGAACTTCTGCGGCACGGCGACAGCCTTGTTTTGGCCGGCTGCAATTTGCTTGGCGATATCGTCAGGCGTCGTGTTCAACACGGCCGCAGCCATTGCGCGCGGATCGGCAAGGCGGACGCAGCCATGGCTAAGCGCACGCATATCCTTCTTGAAGAAGCTCTTCTGCGGCGTGTCGTGCATGTAGATCGCATGCGAGTTCGGGAAGAGGATCTTCAGCTCTCCCAGAGCATTGTCGCTGCTCGGCGGCTGGCGCACGGAGATGCTCTTAGTCGAGCCATACCAGTCGACGCTGGAGGACGCGACGGCATGACCGCCGACTTCGACCTGATAGCCCATGCGATCCAGATAGTTCGGGTCGGCACGCAGCTTCGGCAGCATCTCGTTGATGATGATCGACTGCGGAACGCCCCAGAACGGATTGAACTCGACCGTCTGCACCTGGTTTTCGAAGAAGAAAGTCTGGTGCTGCTTGCTGCCGACGACAACCCGCATCGACAGCTGTTCCTGGTTGTTGTTGTAGTAGTAAACCATGAACGCCGGCTGATTGATGAAAACGTAGCGCGATCCGAGCTCGACCGGCAGCCAACGCAGCTGCTCCATCGCAATGATCAGCTTCTGGATCTTCACGTCATTATTCTCGCCGACCATGGCGCGAACCGAGGACGCGCCAATGACGCCGTCAGCCGTCAGACCCTTCTCCCGCTGGAAGTCCTCAACCAGCGACACGAGTTCGGGGGTGTAGTCCGGCGTGCCCAGATAAGCGGCGAAGAGATCGGCATGTGCTTTCTTCAGCGCATCGGAGCCACGGTGCTCAATCGCCTTGACGATGTTGGCCATTTCCGGCGAGCTGCCGCCCGGCTTCAGCGTACCCGTCAGGGAAACCGAAATATGGGTACCATCGGAGCCGGATTCGGCACGCAGCTTCGCAAGCTCGGCCTTAAGCAGCGTGAATTGCTGGTTGGACGGGTTGCGGCTGTTGATATAGGCGGCAACATCGGGGCTCGCACGCAGCACGTCGAGCGCGGCGGTCAGGTTGACGTCCTTGCGCTTGAAATCGTGATAGCCGGAGAGCTTGTTCGGGTCGATGCGGCCACGGACCGTATCCTGGACGAACATCAGCACCTTGGTGGAAAGCGCCAGCTCGAATTGCATGAGGGCGCGATCGCGCATCACAGGATCGGCGCCGGTCGCATCCGCATTCGGTAGCGTCACCGCATAATCCGCCGGGTCGAGACCGACAGAGCCCGCATCGGCAAGAACTGCCATGGCCGCCTTCGCCTTCTCGTTGACGGCGTGATCGGCAACCCAGAGGATCGGCTTGCTCTGATCGGCATAATAGGTCTCGATCGCCTTGGCGACGTCATTGGTCGCCATCACGCGTGCATCCGCCAGATAGCGGCGCTGCGAGATCTCGGTATCGACTGCGCTCGGCGTCGGCGACGCATCGGCAACGGCGCCGGTCACCACCGGATCGGCAAAATGCACCGTCGACACCAGACGCATCGAGTCGGCCTTATAGGTATAGTATTTCGGCGCACTGACGGTCGGCAACGCCTGCTTGGGCTGCCCTGGCTGGTTCGGGTTCAGCATCGTCTGCGCCGGGTTGTTCGGAACAGGAGCCGAAACCTGCGTGCTTTGCTGACGTCCTTGACCGCCACGGATGAAATCCATGAGGGTCATCGCGCTCGCCGACGTCGCGCCGATGGAGGAAAGGCAACAGGAAAGAGCCAGGACGGATGCTGTGGCTTTGGCTGCAAGTTTCATTCTCTAATCAGTCCCTGTATCGTGCGGTAGGTTCGAGCCAGACGGTGCTGCTTCGGTTGGGCCGCGATGTCGAAAACATCGTATACTCACTACTATAAAAACAGCGAGACCCCGCCTTTTGTTCAATGCCTCAACTTCACGTTACGAAGCAGAGACGTTCTCAGCGATTCAATTCACACAAAATTATGAAATTATTGGTTAATCTTTTATTGAAATCGCCCAAAGTTTTTACGCGGATGAAAATTTCGCGTTCACGAATATATGAGGAGCGTGTTAAAAAGAGCACGCTCGGCAAAGCGCACTAAAAACATGATTATTCCAATCACGTAAATGCGCTTCGGTGTTTTCATAAGCACCGTTCGGGCCTATATGGCTGCTATCTATTTCCATAGAAAGCAGGATCAGGAACATGACTTCCACCCGCACCGAAACCGATACCTTTGGCCCGATCGAAGTCGCCAGCGACCGATATTGGGGCGCGCAGGCGCAACGTTCGCTCGGCAACTTCAAAATCGGCTGGGAAAAGCAGCCGCTATCGGTCGTCCGCGCCCTCGGCATCGTCAAGCAGGCAGCCGCCCGCGCCAACATGGAGCTCGGCCAACTCGACCCCGCGCTCGGCAAGACAATCGTCGAAGCGGCGCAGGAAGTCATCGACGGCAAGCTCAACGACCACTTCCCGCTGGTGGTCTGGCAGACCGGCTCAGGCACGCAGTCCAACATGAACGCCAATGAAGTGATCTCGAACCGCGCAATCGAGATGCTCGGCGGCATCATGGGCTCGAAGAAGCCGGTGCACCCGAACGATCACGTCAACATGAGCCAGTCGTCGAACGACACCTATCCGACGGCCATGCACATCGCCTGCGCCGAGCAGATTGTCCATCATCTGCTGCCGGCCCTGCGGCACCTGCACGCAGCGCTGGAAAAGAAGGTCGCGGACTTCGCTCATATCATCAAGATCGGCCGCACCCATACACAGGACGCCACGCCGCTGACGCTCGGCCAGGAATTTTCCGGCTATGCCGCGCAGGTCGCCTCCTCGATCAAGCGCATCGAACTGACGTTGCCGGGCCTTTGCGAACTCGCCCAGGGCGGCACCGCAGTCGGAACCGGCCTCAATGCGCCGATCGGCTTTGCCGAGAAGGTCGCGGACGAGATCGCCAAGATCACCGGCCTGCCCTTCGTCACGGCCCCGAACAAGTTCGAAGCGCTGGCTGCCCATGATTCCATGGTCTTCAGCCATGGCGCGATCAATGCCGCCGCCGCCGCACTCTTCAAGATCGCCAACGATATCCGCCTGCTCGGCTCTGGCCCACGCTCCGGTCTCGGGGAGCTGGCGCTGCCGGAAAACGAGCCGGGCTCGTCGATCATGCCGGGCAAGGTCAATCCGACCCAGTGCGAGGCGCTGACGCAGGTCTGCATCCATATTTTCGGCAACAATGCCGCCCTGACCTTTGCCGGTAGCCAAGGTCATTTCGAGCTCAACGTCTATAATCCGATGATGGCCTATAATTTCCTGCAGTCGGTACAGTTGCTCGGCGATGCTGCCGTCTCCTTCACAGACAACTGCGTCGCCGGTATCGAGGCCCGCGAGGACAACATCAAGGCCGGCCTCGAGCGCTCTCTGATGCTGGTAACCGCACTGGCGCCGAAGATCGGCTACGACAATGCCGCCAAGATCGCCAAGACGGCCCACAAGAACGGGACGACGCTGAAGGAAGAAGCTCTGGCGAGCGGATTGGTATCCTCGGAAGAATATGACGCCATCGTCCGTCCGGAAACAATGATCGGCCCGAAGTAAGCCAAAGCAGAGACTCGTTAATACGGGCAGGCATCTCCGAATATTGGCGGGATGCCTGTCTGTTCAGCCAAGGCTAGCGAACGCTTGCTGTCTCCGCCTTGTCTTGCCTTGGGAGCACAGCCCTTCTCTCCGGCATCCGCGAAACCATGTCTGTGGCCGTGATGACGGTCGCGGGATCGATGCTGGCAAGAATTTCCTTGTGAAAGGCGTGCTTCAAGTAGCCGCCGTGGACCACAGCAAATAGGCCGACAGCGGCAACGAGCGCCGCGATAGCCAGCGGCGAAATGTGGTGGTGATTGTGGGAGATATCCATGATCTCAATCCCTTGGCTTCGGGCCTTTAGTCTTCAGGACAGCGAGCTTGTCTGCCCTGCCCGTGTTGAGATCTATTTGCGCCTTTCCCACCCGTCTTTGAAGTCGGCAATTTCGACACCGATCGTCTACGCCGCATTGACAATCTACCTATCGAAATCGCGAGGCGCTTTGCAGCCGATTGCATTTGGCGCGAGCCGGATTTAGACCACCTCCAAACATTTTCCTCCGCCATCCGGCTTGAAAGGTTCCCCATATGGCTGACGATCTATTTCCCCTCGGCGACGACAAGACCCCCTATCGCAAGATTTCGGGCGACTATGTTTCCGTCGACACCTTCAAGGGCCAGGAAATCCTGACCGTCGATCCTGAGGGCATTCGCCTGCTCGCTGAGACGGCTTTCGCCGACATCAATCATCTGCTGCGCCCCGGCCATCTGAAGCAGCTCGCCTCGATTCTGGAAGATCCGGAAGCCACCGACAACGATCGCTTCGTCGCCTACGATCTACTGAAGAACGCCAATATCGCCGCCGGCGGCGTGCTTCCGATGTGTCAGGACACCGGTACCGCCATCATCATGGCCAAGAAGGGCCGCCGCGTCTGGACCGAAGGCGGCGACAGCGGTGCGATGGCCAAAGGCGTGCTCGACGCCTACGAGAAGAAGAACCTGCGCTACTCGCAGCTTGCGCCGATCAAGATGTTCGAAGAAAAGAACACCAAGAACAACCTCCCGGCCCAGATCGACATTTACGAGGAAGGCACCGACGCCTACGAATTCCTCTTTGTCGCCAAGGGCGGCGGCTCGGCCAACAAGACCTTCCTCTATCAGGGCACGCCATCGCTGCTCACGCACGACCGCATGATCGATTTCCTCAAGGAGAAGATCCTTACGCTCGGCACCGCAGCCTGTCCCCCCTATCATCTCGCCATCGTCATCGGTGGCACCTCGGCCGAGATGAACCTCAAGACGGTCAAGCTCGCCTCGACGCGATATCTCGACTGTCTTCCCACGGAGGGCTCCGAAAGCGGGCATGCCTTCCGGGATATCGAAATGGAGAAGGAAATCCACAAGCTCACACAGGGCCTTGGCGTCGGCGCGCAGTTCGGCGGCAAATATTTCTGCCACGATGTCCGGGTTATCCGCCTGCCCCGTCATGGTGCCTCGCTGCCGATCGGTCTTGGCGTCTCCTGCTCTGCCGACCGCCAGGCCAAGGGCAAGATCACCCGCGACGGCATCTTCATCGAGCAGCTCGAGACCGATCCGTCCAAGTACATGCCTGAGATCGACGAGGCGAAACTCTCCGAATCGATGGTTCGCATCGATCTCAACCGGCCGATGGCCGACATCCTGGCCGAGCTGTCGCAGCATCCGGTCAAGACGCGCCTGTCGCTCACCGGCACCATCATCGTCGCGCGCGACCTAGCGCATGCCAAGATCCGCGAACGCCTGGAAAAGGGCGAAGGCATGCCGGAATATCTGAAGAACCATCCGGTCTACTATGCCGGCCCGGCAAAGACGCCGGCCGGCTACGCCTCCGGTTCCTTCGGCCCGACGACGGCAGGCCGTATGGACAGCTATGTCGACCAGTTCCAGTTGTTCGGCGGCTCCATGGTCATGCTGGCGAAGGGCAATCGCTCGCGCGCCGTGCGCGAAGCCTGCAAGACCCATGGCGGCTTCTATCTCGGCTCGATCGGCGGCCCGGCAGCCCGGCTTGCTCAGGACTGCATCAAGAAGGTCGAAGTATTGGAATATCCAGAACTTGGCATGGAAGCCGTCTGGAAGATCAAGGTCGAAGATTTCCCTGCCTTCATCGTCATCGACGACAAGGGCAATGACTTCTTCCAAGAGCTCAATCTGGGATAAAGACTAGCCGTATCTATATGTTCCATCCAAAGAGGGCGCCAATAGCGCCCTCTTCTGTAAAACCAGTTTCAATTCTATTTATTTTTGAATAAAGCTGTAGTGACGGGGGATTTTTCATAACCATCTCCTTAATATTTTTTCAAAGAATCTCTGCATAAGTAAAAATAGGAATTAACCAATACATGTACGGAGCTCACCGATGAGTACGGCGATTGCGCCCAAGGCGCAAATTCCCGACGTGGCAGGGCAGATTACCTACGCCATGCGATCCATGGGGGTCGCACCGATTCCGCGGAATTACGAACTTTTCTATGAAGCCTATATCGGCTCCAATCCCGCGCTAACCCGTGAATTGGCAGCTCTTGGCAACAGCGCGACGCAGGAAGAATTGGACGATATCGGCGCCAAATACTTTCCACGCCATGCGGGCCGCATTTTCGACGACGCTCACGCCCGCCTGTCTGTCGAACTGGATGCCGTTCTGCGCGCGTTGAAACAGGAGCAGCTGACACTCGATAGCTACAACCGGCTTCTCGGCGAGACCTGCGAGCGCATCACCTCGAGGAACCACAACGGCGCAGATCTGCTGCGCAGCGCCATAGACATACTGACTGCCGCCACCGGCGATACGATGGCCCAGGGCGAAAAGGTCGTTGAGAACGTCGCCCAGCGCAGCCAGGAAATGGATCAGGTGCGCAAGGAGCTGGACGAATATAAGCGCATAGCCAACACGGATGCCCTGACGCGGCTCTCCAATCGCCGCGCGTTCGAGGATCGGCTGATCTCGATTTTCGACAACCAGCTGACCCGCCCGACGACGGCGCTCGTTCTGGCCGATGTCGATCATTTCAAAAGGATCAACGACACCTACGGTCACCCGGTCGGCGACAAGATCCTTGCGACCGTAGCCTCAGTCATTCGCGCCAATGTCCGGCGGGAAGTCTTCGTCGCTCGTGTCGGCGGCGAGGAATTTGCTTTGATCGTGGAAGGCACTACGGCGGAAGAAGCCATGACGATGTGCGAGCGCATCCGCCGCGCGCTGGAAACGACGCCCTTCAAGAATTCCCGGACGAAGGTCGATTACGGTCCGATCACCATATCGCTCGGAATCTGCATGGCTTCGGAAGCGGCCAATTCCGGCGAACTCTACAACAAGGCAGACCTCGCGCTCTATTGCGCCAAGAACGCCGGTCGCAACTGCTGCAATGTCTATCAGGACGGCATGCAGAAGGACTTCACGAAAAGTTGGCTCATTTACAAGAACTAAAAGTGAAGCCAACCAACCGCCGGCGCAGCTTTCCCAGGCAGCCCGGCGGTTTTGTTTACCAGAGTGTCTTCGCCGCCCGCGCCGGCCATTCCCGATCGTAGGTTTCCTGATCGAAGTCGCCCTTTGCCGCCTTGAGCATCACGCCAGGGCTCGGCAGGCTCGCGGGATCGGCGAAGCGCTCCGCATTCCAGAGCTCCGCCCGCATCACCGCCCGCGCGCACTGGAAATAAACCTCATCGATCGTGATCACGACGACGCAGCGCGGATGTTTGCCATCCATCGCGAAGCTCTCGAGCAGGCCTGGCTCGATGGAGATGACGGCGCGGCCGTTGAGCCGCATCGTCGTGTTCGACCCAGGAACCAGGAACATCATCGCCACCCGCGGGTCGCGCACAATGTTCTCGAGGGAATCGACGCGATTGTTGCCTCGCCAATCCGGAAGAAGAAGCGTCCGCTCGTCCTCTACACGGACGACGCCGCCAAGGTCACCGCGCGGCGAACAATCCAGCCCTTCCGGCCCGACGGTTGCCAGCGCCATGAAGGGCGAAGCTTCGATCATCCGTCGGTAAGGCGGCGTCAGTACCTGCGTTACCTTGGTGATCGATGCCTCGCCAACGCCGCCATAAAGCGCTCTCAACTCCTCGACGGACGTAACGATACCCATGCTGCCTCGCATTCTTTTCCGCGGTGATCTGCCAAAAAATCCGGTGCAGCGCGCGCCTTGCTACGAGGAGCGCCGAACCGGGGTCCGGTAAATGGATAGCACTGTCCCATCGTCGCTTTCGAGAGATTTTTCCGTTTTGACCACTTCCGAAAGGAAGCCGTCGATCGCCTCGAACACGGGAGCAGCGCTGACGATGCGCCGGTGCCCGAAGCCATTGGCCCAGAAGAGGCGAACATGCTCTCCTTGGGCGGCATAGGCGCGGGCGTGATCGGCACTCACCTCCTTGTCGTCCTCGGCATGGATGACCAGCACGGGCCGGCTTGGATCGAGTACGCCGTGTGGTTCGTCATAGGCGGTAAGCGCCCTGCCCGTAATCCGCCCGACTTCCGCCTCCAGTTCCGTCTGCACCTGCGGGCGAAGTCTCATGAAGCGACCGAAATCCCTGAACAGCCATCGCATGGCGCTCGGCGCTCCGATGAGCACCAGCTTCTTCGTCTCGATAGCATCTATACGAGGCAGGAAACCCGCGGAGGCCAGTGCCAGGCACGCGCCGCCAAAAGAATGCCCGATCGCGGCGTCGAAGGCGCCGAAGCGTATGGACGCGGCCGATATGGCCGATATGGCGAGGTGCACATTGAGAAAGCGACCTGCCGAGCGGCCATGCCCCGGAAGATCGAGCGAAATCACTTCCGCTCCGGTACTTGCAAGGAAAGCCGTCAGCTCCGACATGTATTCGCTGCTGGAGCCCCAGCCATGCACAACGAGGTAGCGCTTGCGCGGCCCCTTGGCTCCGCCGTTGAAACGATAGGCCATGGCGCGGCCGCCCGGGAAAGGCAGAATGAACTCCTCTGCCACGACCAGCCGCTCTCGGCCCTCCCTATGAGCGGTTTTCGCCTTGGAACCGCGCGGTCTGCGTGAGGGCGTAAGGCAGAACAGCCTGAATGCGACCTTGCCGGCGAGCTTCGGTGAAAACCTGCCGAGACCGGACAATCCCGACCGGGTGACCTTGAGTGCAAAGGATGGCATAGTGGGAATCCAAGAAAAATGTTCAACTATGAACAATAAAGTACAACGATGAACAAAAATCAATCCCTTCCTTGGGACCATCCGCGTTTTCGAAGCTGGATCGCCGTGGCGCGCGCCTGCCAGTTGATGCAGCAATCGCTGGCGCGGGCATTGGCACATCTCGACATCAAGCCGCCGCACCTCGACATTCTGGTCAACCTGTTTCGCTTCGAAGGCATCTCGCAGCAGGAACTCGCCCGCAAGCTGCTGGTCGGCCGCTCAAATATGAGCATGCTTTTACCGCAGATGGAAAAGCGCGGGCTGATCGAACGCCGCGGAGACAAGCAGGACAAGCGTGTGCTGCGCCTCTATCTGACGGCGGAGGGCCGCCGCGTCACGGAAGAAGCCATGACCATTCAGACCGCCCTCATCGACCGCATGATGTCACATGCGCCAGTCGAAGAGTGTGAAATCATGACCGCACACATGGAGCGGGTCGTTACACTGTTGATGCAGGACGAACGCGAGCCGCTGGAGACGGTGGGCGATCAGTGACCGCCCGTCGAGCGCGACGATGGGACAACCCGCGACAGTGACGCGAACTCCCATATCGCTACGACGACCAGCACTGCTGTGGCGAGAATGCCGAGCTGGTAGACCACGACCATCGGCAATGTGAGGAGCAGCAGCGCCAGCCCGCCAAGACCCACCATATGCGACAGCGGCGGCCGGCCAGTAGTCACACCCTTGAACCAGAGGTTTCCTAGCAGGAAGACCGCCGGGCCACCGAGAAGAGCCGCTGCAGTACGCATATCTGCGGCGCCGTGCGGATGGGCAAACAGGAACTCGTCACCGACGACGCTCAGCATGATGCCGGCGAGAATCGGAATGTGAGCATAGGTGAACGCCTGTCGTGCCAGGCTTCCCGGCGTGTCGTCATGCTCGATACGGTGGACGGCCCGTTCGTGGCCGAACTGGAAATAGATCCACCAGAGAGCGACCGTGCCGACGAAAGCAGTGATGAACACGGCGACGATCAGCGGCGTCACCGGCTGCTCGGCAAAGGTCTTGCCGGCCTGCAGAACGGCTTCGCCAAGGCAGATGATGATGAACAGCGCGCAGCGTTCCGCGAGATGCGCGCCCGAGACGTTCCAGTCCGCCGTCGTCGACTTGCCAAGGCCGGGCACGCGGAAGCCGAGCGCAGGCGCCGAATACTCGATCACGAGGGCGATCAGCCAAAACATGACCCGCGTCTCGCCTTCCATCAGCGCCCCTGCGATCCAGAAGATGGCGGAAAAGACAAGCCAGCTGGTGATACGCAGGAAATTGCGATGATTGGCCTTGCTGGCGTTCTTGAGCGCGTAGACGGTGAACAACGACCGGCCGACCTGCATGAAGACATAGGCGCCGGCGAAATAGATCCCCTTCTCGCCAAAAGCTTCGGGGATCGAGGCGGAGAGAATGAGCCCGGCAAACATCAGCGTGAACAGCATGATGCGCACGGGCATTCGATCCGGGTCCAGCCAGTTCGTCACCCAGGCGGTAAAGACCCAAACCCACCATACCGCGAAAATCAGCATGATGGCTTCCAGCCCGCCCAATGGCGTGAAATGTTCCGCTAGGGTATGGGCAAGCTGCGAAATCGAGAAAACGAAGACGAGATCGAAAAACAGCTCGACGAAAGAGACCTTGCTCTCGTTCTTGCTGCCCTTGGCGCGAAGCCAGTTTTCCCTACCCCCAAGGATCATGCCTGCGCCCTTCTTTCCGTTGATGGCGATTGTGCTAGTGCGGCCTTCCGCTCGGGTCGCGACTGAGACCCTTTTCCTTCAATTCGGCTTCATAAGCCGCGAAAAGCGCACCGCCCTTCTCGCCGAGTTCGCGCAGATAGGACCATGTGAAAATGCCCGTATCATGCATGTCGTCGAACCCGATGCGCACAGCGTAGTTGCCAGTGGGCGTCATCGACATGATGCCTACATTGCGCTTGCCCGGCACGGTAACCTTCTGGCCCGGTCCATGCCCCTGCACCTCGGCCGAAGGCGATAGCACCCGCAGCATTTCCGCCGGCAAATCGAAGCTTGCGCCATTGTCGAATGTCACTATGAGGTGATGGCGGTCCTTCGATACCCGCAATTCGGTCGGCCAAACGTCGCTCATCGGTTTTCCCATGCCTTTCAGTGTCTTTCCGAGAATTATGCCGCTGCTCGTTCACACGCAAGTGTATTCGAAAAGCATTTTCCTTGACGCAACAATCGCCTATGCCCACATTAGCAGTATATGGAGGCATGAGTGAACAGCATCGTCGGCAACATAGGCAACGCATCGCAGCTTCGGTCGGATGCAGGCCCCATGATGGACCCTTTCGGGCGCGCCGTTACCTATTTGCGTGTTTCAGTCACTGATCGCTGCGACTTCCGCTGCACATACTGCATGGCCGAGCACATGACCTTCCTGCCGAAGAAGGATCTGCTGACGCTCGAAGAGCTCAACCGGCTCTGTTCCGCCTTCATAACCAAGGGCGTTCGCAAGATCAGGTTGACCGGTGGCGAACCTCTGGTGCGCAAGAACATCATGTTTCTGGTTCGCGAGCTCGGCAAGCAGGTGCAGGACGGCGCGCTCGATGAACTGACGCTGACGACAAACGGCTCGCAGCTTGCCCGCTATGCCGACGAACTCTACGATTGCGGTGTGCGGCGCATCAACGTCTCGCTTGATACGCTCGATCCAGATAAGTTCCGCACCATCACCCGCTGGGGCGATTTCACCAAGGTGATGGAAGGTATCGACGCAGCGCAGAAGGCCGGCTTGAAGATCAAGCTCAATGCCGTGGCCTTGAAGGACTTCAACGAGACGGAAATTCCCGACCTGATGCGTTTTGCTCACGGCCGGGGCATGGACCTGACCGTCATCGAGACGATGCCGATGGGCGAGATCGAGGAAGATCGTACCGACCAGTACCTGCCGCTCTCGCAGTTGCGCGCCGATCTCGAGCGTCAGTTTACGCTAACCGATACCGCCTATCAGACCGGCGGCCCTGCCCGCTATGTTGAAGTTGCCGAAACCGGCGGACGGCTCGGCTTCATCACGCCGATGACCCATAATTTCTGCGAGAGCTGCAATCGCGTGCGGCTCACCTGTACCGGCACGCTCTACATGTGTCTCGGTCAGAACGACGCGGCCGACCTGCGCACGGCGCTGCGCGCTACGGAAGACGATGCGCTCCTTCACGCTGCAATCGATGAAGCCATCACCCGCAAGCCGAAGGGCCACGACTTCATCATCGATCGCACCCATAACCGCCCCGCAGTCGCGCGCCATATGAGCGTCACCGGCGGCTAGCCAACATCGAGAAAATCAATGCGGCTTGAGCTCCTTCGCAATGCGACGCTGAAGATCAACTATGGCGGCCATGTGCTGCTGATCGATCCCCATTTCGCGCCGCGCCACAGCCTTCCCTCGTTCACCGGTCGCTCTCCCAATCCGATGACAGAATTGCCGCGCTCGATCGACGATATCCTCCAAGGCGTCGATCTGGTGATCGTCTCGCATCTGCATACCGATCACTTCGATTCGGTGGCGAAGGAGCGGGTCCCGAAATCGCTGCCGATCCTCTGCCAACCCGGCGATGAAGGAAGCATTCGAGATGCCGGTTTCACCGGCGTCACGCCCCTATATGAAGCGACCACCTGGAATGGCTTGACGATCACACCGCGGCAAGGCAGCCATGGCCTCGGGCAGGTTGTCGAGAAAATGGGACGGGTCATCGGCTTCACGCTGGAGGCAGCCGGCGAGCCCACCGTCTATTGGGCAGGCGATACCGTGTTTTATCCGCCCGTTGCCGAGACGATCCAACAGGTTCCCCCGGATATCATCGTCACCCACTCCTGCGGCGCGCGCTGGGATGGCGATCTCATCGTCATGGATGCGGAGCAGACCGTCGCAGTCAGCCGCCTCGCGCCGCATGCAATCGTCATCGCAACCCACATGGAAGCGCTCGACCACGCCACGATTACGCGGCAGGACCTTCGCCAGGCGGCGAATGCGGCAGGTATCGATCCCTCGCGCCTGCTGATCCCCGCCGATGGCGAAACACTCCAGCTGGACAGATAGTCCGAGCGAACGTCGTCAGACGCGATGAGCACACCCAATTGAAAAGCGCCGGACCATTGGCCCGGCGCATTTCTGTTGCATAGGTCTCTCTATCGATCTGCCGGCTTATGCAGCACGATAGCGTGCGTCAGGACCATTGTAGTCTTCATAGCCCACTTCGCCTTCGCCAGTCCGGAAGCGATCGATCTTCTCGGATAGCATGTCGACGCGCTGGCGCAGACCATGGATTTCGGCGTTGTTTTCCTCGACCATGGCCGCGTTGCGCTGGGTAATCAGCTCGACTTCGGCGACGGCGCGCGTCACTTCCTCAATACCGGTCGACTGCTCCGTGGTCGCAGACGAAATATCAGCGACGAGCTTCTGGACGCCGGTGACGTGGCTGATGATCTCAGCCAGTGCCGCACCGGTCTGCTCGACCAGATGAACACCGTTCTGCACCTGCGCCGAGCTTGCAGAAATCAGGCCCTTGATTTCCTTCGCCGCATTGGCGCAGCGCTGCGCCAGCTCGCGAACTTCCTGGGCCACTACGGCAAAGCCACGGCCCGCCTCGCCGGCGCGGGCAGCCTCGACGCCGGCGTTCAGCGCGAGAAGATTGGTCTGGAAGGCGATTTCGTCGATGACGCCGATGATCGTGGCGATCTTCTCGGAGGAACGATTGATCTCGCTCATGGCGCCCACAGCCTTGGCGACCACCTCACCCGACTGCGTCGCATAGGCCTGCGTTTCATTGACGGAGCTTGCCGTTTGCCGCGCGCGATCGGCGGTCGACCGCACCACGTCGCTGAGGCGATGCAGCGCCCGCGAGCTTTCCTCGAGCGCCGCCGCCTGCTGTTCGGTGCGCCGCGCCAGATCGTCGGCCGACATGGCAAGATTGCCGGTGCCGCCTTTGATTTCTTCGGCGGTATAGCGAACGTCCGTCAGCGTCTCGCGCAGAGCTTCGATGGCGTGATTGTAGGTGAAGGCCATTTCGACGAAGTCCGCAGACAGGTCTTCGCGCATGCTTTCTTCCAGATTGCCGTCGGCAAGCTTGGCCAGAACATCGGCCAGCGCGTTGAGGGCCTGCTTCTGCTCGGCCTCGATGCGGGCGCGCTCGGCAGCCCGACGCGAAGCCTCTTCCGCTGAAAGCGCTCGCGCACTCTCCGCCTCCCGCTCCAGCCGCACGTTTTCAAGCGCCGCATCACGGAAGACGCTAACCGAACGGACCATATCGCCGATCTCGTCGCCACGGTTGCGTCCGTCGATCGCCACTTCCAGATCGCCGCTTGCAAGCCGCGTCATGATCTCGGTGACGCGCTTCAGCGGTGCGCGCAGGGTTTCCACCAGCATCAGGCCGCCAACGATGGCAAGCAAGGTGCCGAGGATCATCGCGATCACGGAAACGTTGGCGGAACGCTCGCTGTCTTCCTTGCCAAGCTCCTGCGCCTGGGCGACGAAGCTGCGCAGCGAGGTCATGGCATCAGCCAGCAGACTGTTGGACTGGATACGTGTCGTCTTCCAGTCGATCGAGGTCTGCAGCAGATCCGCCGATCCATTGGTGAGGCTATCGATCAACGGCTGCACATGAGCGGCAAAATCACGCATGGTGGCGTTGGTCTGCCCCAACCCGGAAATCTTGGTCGCCGCAGCCTTCAGATCCCTTAGATCCGTCATCACAGGGTCGCGCGAAACCGCATCGCGAACCGTCTCCATGCGCGATGCATGCAGCGTCAGGCGATCGACGATGCCAAGCACCTCGTCGACGCGATCCAGAAGCTCTTTCTGACCGGCGATGATCTTGTCCAGGCTGACGAAACGATCGGCGGCAGTATCGCTGTTCTTGGCCGACTGCAGCGTCATCTCGCCTTCGATCTTCACGAAGCTCTGCAGGATCGGACCCATGGCCTCGACCTTCTGGTCGGGCGTGCCGGAGCCCTTCAATACCGCATCGAGTTTGTCGGCGGCATCGGAGGCATTCGCAACGAGGCTGGCGCCGCGCTTGGAAACCAGCGCCTTGGAAACCGTCACCTGCTTCAGAATGGCATCGGCGTAAGTGCGCGCGTCCGAAATTTCTTCGGTGGAATCGGCGGCCATCTGCACCTGAATGCGCAGATTGCTCATCTTCTCCGACAGCCCCTTATAGGCCGCTGCATCATAGAGCAGCTCCTTGGCGAAGGTTTCCTTGTCGTTGAAATCCTTGCGGATGATATCGATCTGCTTGCCCGCTGCCTTGGCGGCGACTTCGACGCCCTGCACGGACTTGCGGATCGCCTCGACATCGCTGTCCTGCTTCTGCCGGATGGACCAGAGCGTTGCCTGCTGAGTGCGCATCTTGGCCGCAAGCTCGCTGACCGGCACGATCTTGGCGCGCTGATCGTCGCTCAGCAGCCCGCTCAGCCGATGCACGCCCTGCTCCTGCGCATCGATCTTGCCGCTCAGCGCCTGACGCGTATCGTCGGAAGGAGCCGCTGTGAATTCCAAGAGAGCAGCCTGCAGGTTTTCGAAATCGCTGATATTTTCAATCGTGGCCCGCGTCACGGTCATATGACCGTTCAGGATATTGGCCGTGTGATAGCCGACCAGGCCAACGCCGGCGATGAGAACCACCAGCGGCACAACGAAAATGAGAACCTTGGTGACAATCCTGCGGCCTTGCAAAAGTCGATCAATGAAAAACATGCGGCGCCTCAACTGGATTATAAAAATCTCCAGCGAAAGCGGGATCGTCATTCCTGCTGCGCTGCGGTAGGGCTTCTGCCTCATGCAAAACCGTAAGTAGCCTCGAGAAATAAGATTGAATAAGAATTAATCGCCCGCCTAAAAGCGGCCATATCGGGAAAAATCTACAACCTACGGATCATTTTACGACTATTGCGCGAGAAGAGCACCTCCCGCGCGACGACTCTACCGCAGTGCACAATCGAATTTAGCCGCAGCCGAAGGACAAATGATTCCAATTTGCGTCAAACGGCGCTAATCCGGATGGATATATTAGGGGACTCATTTTTCTCATGCGAATGACCAGGAATATGCAGGGCGCGCTCTTCATGGCCGTATCCATGGCCAGCTTTTCCAGTAGCGACGCACTGTCCAAGACGGTCATCGCTTCCATGAATGCGGGCCAAATCATCTTCATCCGCGGCTTGTTCACGACCTTTTTCGTCTATCTCGTCGCGCGCAGGATGGGTGCCTTGCGCTCGTGGAGGGTCGCCTTGCAACCGATGATCGCGCTGCGCATCGCCTGCGAAGCGATAGCGGCAGCAACCTACATTACCGCCCTCGGGATGATGCCCCTCGCCAATGCCTCGGCCATCCAGCAAGCCGTGCCGCTCGCGGTGACGCTTGGCGCGATGATCTTTCTGAAGGAACCTGTAGGATGGCGGCGGTGGACGGCGATTGTCGTCGGCTTCGTCGGCGTGCTCATCATCATCCGGCCCGGCCCTGCGGGTTTCAATACGGCCGCTCTCCTCGTCATCGCCTGCATGTTCGCGACCGCCGCCCGCGACCTGGCGACGCGCTGTATCGACAAGGACGTGCCGTCGCTGATGGTGACCGTATGCACCGCAATTTCCATATCCGTTTTCGGAGGCCTTTGCATCGTTCCCTTCGGCGGCTGGCAGCCGGTAGCCATGATATCGCTGCTCCAGCTTCTGCTTGCCTCCATTCTCGTGCTGATCGGCTATCAGACCGTGATATCGTCAATGCGCACGGGCGAGATCTCCTTCGTCGCGCCGTTCCGCTATCTGAGCCTCATCTGGTCCGCCCTGCTGGGCCTGATCGTCTTCGGTGAAATGCCGGACGGCTGGTCCATCTTCGGCGCCGCGATTGTCATCGTCTCTGGAATCTATACATTCTACCGGGAACACAAACGTCGCGCTGCCGAGCTCATTGCGCGGCAGGCTGACCAGCGCGTTCCCGCTTGAGGTCGCTGCCATGTCGGGCGCCATTGCCAATGCCGACGATATTCCCGTCGTCCTGCTTGCAGGCGGCCGATCAAGCCGCATGGGGGCGAACAAGGCTTTCGCGACCCTCGGTGGCCAGAGCCTCTTTGTCCGTATCGCTGCACGCATCGCTAAAACGCAGGTAAGGCCGGTAGCGCTCAACGCCGATGCGGATTGGCCAGATCCAAAGGGCCTGACGCTGGTCCCCGATGGGATCGCCGGCAAGCTCGGCCCGCTCGCCGGTGTGCTCGCGGCCATCCAGTATGCGGCACAGCACTATCCGCAGGCCTCGCATGTCGCCACGGTGCCGATAGACAGCCCCTTTTTCCCAGACGATCTTCTCGTGCGGCTGGCCGAAGCCATCGGTGCCAGCGATGAAATCGCAATCGCTGCATCGTTCAATCGAGACCATCCCGTTTTCGGTCTCTGGCCTGTTTCCGCCGCCGGCGATCTCGAAACATGGATCCTCACCGACCCAAAGCGGCGGGTCAGGGATTTCCTCGCACGCCATACGGTCCAGCGCGTGGAGTTTCCCGCCGTCCAGACCCCGATCGGCCCTCTCGATCCTTTTTTCAACGTCAATACGCCCGACGATCTTATCGACGCCCAGAATTGGCTTGCAGCACTGGAAGACATGTCATGACGATATCCCGACCGAAGATCTTCGGCATTGCCGGCTGGAAGAATTCAGGTAAGACCGGACTTGCGGTGCGTCTGGTCACCGAGTTCACGCGGCGCGGCTATTGCATTTCGACGATCAAGCATGCGCATCATGATTTCGATATCGACAAGGTCGGCGCCGACAGCTTCCGTCATCGCGAGGCCGGAGCGTATGAGGTTACCATCGTTTCCGGCACGCGCTATGCCATCATGCACGAATTGCGCGGCGCACCCGAACCGAGTTTTGAGGAAATATTGGCGCGCCTAGCCCCTTGCGACCTCGTACTGATCGAGGGCTACAAACGCGAGCCTATCCCGAAGATCGAGGCTCGTCGCCTGGAAGCGGCCCAACGCGAGCCGCTCGCCCCACACGACCCGCATATCGTCGCCATCGCCGCCGACCATGCCGTCGAAGCGGCCGGTTCGCTTGCCGTCTTCGATCTCGATGACACGATTGCAATCGCCGATTTCATCGCCGCGACCACGGAACTCGGCGAGCCGGCAAAATAAAAGGCCGCCAGTTTCCCGGCGGCCCCTTTTCATGTGTCAGCAGACGCTTACTGCTTCGATGCGACCGGACGGACCAGCGGCGTGATGCGCCGGATGGTGACGCGGCGATTTTCCTGCGACGGTCCCGTCGTATTCACCTTGAGATACTGCTCGCCATAGCCCTGAGTTACCAGGTTTTCGGCCGGGATGCCGTAGACATCGGTCAGCACGTTGGCGACCGATTCCGCGCGGCGGTCCGACAGGATCAGATTGCTCTGTGCCGAACCCACGGCATCCGTATGGCCTTCGATAAGGAAGGTCTCGGTCTGATCGCGCTGGATGACCTTCGACATGCCGTCTGCGACACCGCGCAGCGTGCTGGCCTGCGACATCGGAATGTCGGCGCTGCCCGTTGCGAAGGTGATCGTATCGAGGTCGATACGGCGGATCTTGTCACGAATACGGGCCGAATAACGCACTTCGTTGACCGAATAGATTCGCTCGACCGGCTCGACCGGCGGCTCCCGCAGGAAGTCGTAGTAGTTCGCATTGCGGTTGGACGCCGTGTCGATGATGTACTGGCTCAGCGGAATGAGCAGGCGCATCGGCGGCAGGTCGTCGCCCGGATCGCGGAAATAGTCGTCATGATCCGGCCGGTCTTCGAGCTCAGGCGAATAGAACAGCACATATTCCCGACCTCGGGCATCGACACGCGAGCGCTGGATGATGTCACCATAGCGGTTGCGGATGGTGATGATCTGATCGCCGTTCGGCTGGTCGATGGTCTCGCGGTAGCGATCCCGTGGCAGCTGCTCGTAGGTAGGCCGCTCGCCGCCGCGAACGAAGCGGTCGGTATCGTCATGGCGAACGACATAGGTGTTGTCGACATTCACGAGGGTGCGATTGTCCTGATTGATGATGGTCTGGATAGACGTGCCCTGCGGCGGGGCGAAATCCGGACGGCGGTCTATCCGGCGGCCCTGCTCGCTGGTCACGGCCTCGATCTTGACGGGCGGTTGCGCCTGGGCGCCGGCGGCGGCGCGTTGTGCCTCGGCATCGGAGGTCGGCGGCTTGGTGTAAGCCGGTGGCGGCTGCTGGGCCGGGTTGGTTTGCGCCTGGCCGCTCTGAACTTGACCGGCCTGCCCGCGACCACCTTGTGCACCAGGAGCGACCGGGTTCTGGCCGCCATTCAGATGTTCTCCGCGACGGACGGAATCCTTCTGGCTGTCGAGCACGGCGCTGCCGTTCTCAACCGGCAGGATGACAGGACCATTTGCCGAAGCCGGATTTTCCGCGATCTTCTTGCGGCGTTCCAGCTCCTGCGGCGAAACCTGTTCTGCCGGAGGCACCTGAATTTCGCCGGCCTGCTGGCCGCTGCCATTGGCCGCTGGAGGCGTTGCACTGCCTTGAGCGGGCGCCACTGCCCCATTGGCGGGCGGCTTGCCAGGCTGCGGGGTGGCTGCCTGATTTCCGGGCTGAGCGGGCTGTGCCTGCGGCTCGCCCTTCTGGGCCGGCTGCTGTGGATTGGCGGCAGGCTGTTCGCCCTGCTGCTGCGTCTGCGGCTGCTTGCCATGCGTCTTGTCGCCGGGCTTCTGTCCCTGCTCGGTGCCGGGTGCCACCTGAGTTCCAGGCTGGGCTTCAGGTTGTGCCTGCGTCGCGGGCTGCTGAGTCTTTTGCCCCTTGGGCGGCTGAGCGGCAGGCGTCTGCGGCTGTTCGGCCGGCTGTTGCGCCGGAGCCTCCGGCTGAGCCTGCTTCTTCGGATGGGCATTCTGGTCAGGTTGGGCCTGCTTCGCCGGCTCCTGCTGAGTTTGCGGCGCGGCGGTCGCCGGAGCTTCCTTCTGGACAGGAGCTTCCTTCGGAGCCTGCGCGGGCTGTTGTGCCTTCGGCTCGGGCTTGGCCTTGGGTTCAGGCTTTGCCTCCGGCTGCGTTTCAGCGGCAGGCTGCTGCTGTTCTACCTTGGGCTGCGGTGCTTCCGCAGGCTGCTTGCCCTTCTGCTTGGGTTGCGGCGCCTCGGGCTGGGCCTCGGGAGCGACGGCCTTCGGCTGCGGCTTGGCTTCAGGCTGGGCCTGCGGCTCTTCGGCCGGCTGCTGATGCTGCTTCTTCGGCTCGGGCGGAGCCTCTGCGGCCGGCTGCTGCTTCTGCGGCTTCGGCTGCTCCTGCTCTGCGGGCTGCTGATGCTCGGCCTTCGGCGGCTGGGCTTCCGGTTGCTGCTGCTTCTGCGGCTTTGGCTGCGGCGCCGCTTCGGGCTCGGCCTGCTTGTGCTGCGGCTCTGCACCGCCCTGAGACTTCTGGCCTTCGTGCTTCTGGCCCTGCTCACCCTCGGCGGGCTTCTTGTGCTTGAGCTGCTCTTCGTCCGGCTGGGCGGCCGGTGCCTCCTGCTGAGCCACTTCGAAGCTTCCAGCGACACCCTTCGTTCCGGCGATGCCATTACTCAATGGCGTGATGGCCTGCCCGCTCAACGCTGCAGCGGCTGCCGGCTCGAACGCGAGCGATAGGGACAGCAGCGGAAATGCGGCGCTGGCAAATAGTCTGGATCGCTTTCCCATATGGGATCTCCTCTTATGATCTTTGTCCGCCGAATTGCGAATCTCAACGGGCAAGGCGATGCCTCACGATCCCGGCCAATTTTCGGTTCTCATGAGGCTGAATCACGGCAAGCCGCTATTAGGTTCCGAACTATTAGGTTGCAGCAATTAACCTCGGCTGAACGTAGCGGATGGCTTTCGTTCAGATTTCCCTTTGGCGCGTTTCCATTGCAGCGGAATTGCGCAATGGCGATTGCCTTCGTGATTCCAGTTGCATTTTCCGGAAAAAAAGTACGAATATCGGCGCAAGGCGGGCCACCGACCCGCTCCACTCGAGCCGTCTGCCAAGAAATAATAATGAGCTGCCGGCCACCACCAGAGAGGACCAATATGCGCATCTCCACTCGTCTTTTTGCCGCCGCATCCTTCGCCGCGATGTCACTCTTCGCTGGCGCCGCGCTTGCCGACGGCGATTCGATCGTGTTCGGCACCGACGCGACCTACCCGCCCTTCGAATCGCTGGAAGCAGGCGGCAAGTTCGTCGGCTTCGACATCGATATAACCAACGCGCTTTGCGATCATATGAAGGTCAAGTGCACCTTCGTGAACCAGGATTTCGACGGCATCATTCCGGCCCTGCAGGCCAAGAAGTTCGACGCCATCATCTCGTCCATGTCGATCACACCGGAACGCCAGAAGATCGTCGACTTCACCAACAAGATCTACAACACGCCGCCGGCGATCGCCGTGCCGAAGGACTCCACCATCAAGGAGGCCACCAACGAAGGTCTGAAGGGCAAGTCGATCGGTGCCCAGTCCTCCACGACGCATGCCAATTACGCTTCCGCCCACCTGAAGGACGCGCAGTTGAAGCTCTATCCCTCAGCTGACGAATACAAGCTCGACCTCGGCAATGGCCGTATCGATGCCGCCATCGACGACGTCGTCGTCCTGTCAGAATGGGTAAAGTCGGACGCCGGCAGCTGCTGCAAGATGCTCGGCACGCTGAAGAACGACCCGGTCATCAACGGTGCTGGCGCAGGCATTGCCATCCGAAAGGGCGACACGGCTCTCCGTGACAAGCTCAACGCGGCCATCGATGCGATCCGTGCGGACGGCACCTATAAGAAGATTCAGGACAAGTACTTCGATTTCGACGTTTACGGCGGCTGATCGCCCGTCGATTCCTTGGGAAAAGACGACGGCGGAAGCTTGCTCTTCCGCCGTTTTTGTTTGACAACGAGAAGAATATAAGCAGAAACGCGGCAAAAGCCGCTAGGGGAAATACAGCATGAGCGGATTGTTTTCCGCCGTCGGTTCCTTGTGGACCTGGTTGAGTACGATTTTCGACCCGTTGTGTGGTCCGGCCGGACTATTCACCGTGTTTACCATGTTCAGCCCGCACACGATGCTCGCCTGTGGCGATGCGGGCTGGGGAGATGAGCTGGCCGGTGGCCTGAAGATTACCATCGCCGTCTCTCTCGCGACGCTGCCACTCGGGATCGTCATCGGTTTCTTCGTCGCACTTGCTCAGCAATCGGAAGAGAGGTCGCTGCGGCTTGCCGCCGGCGTCTTCACCACGATTTTCCGCGGCCTGCCGGAGCTGCTGACGCTCTTCATCATTTACTACGGCCTGCAGATCCTGCTGCAAACGCTGCTTGCCAAATTCGGCTATAACGGTCCCATCGAGATCAATGCCTTCGCTGCGGGCATGGTCGCGCTGGCAATCGTCTTTTCGGCCTATTGCTCGGAAGTGCTGGTATCTGCTTTCAAGGCTATTCCGAAAGGCCAGTATGAGGCAGGCGATGCCTTGGGCTTCCATCGCGCACGCACCATGCGGCTGATCATTGTGCCGCAGCTCGTCCGCATCTCGCTGCCAAATCTCGGAAACCTCTGGATGAACCTGTTGAAGGACACATCCTACGTGTCGATCATCGGTCTTGCAGACATCATCAGGCAGACGGGGATCGCCGTGCGCGTCACCAAGGCGCCCTTCACCTTCTATTCGATCGCCTGCCTGTTCTATCTGACCTTGGCCGTCATTTCGTCGATCGGTCTCTTCTATCTCGACCGATGGGCCAAGCAAGCGGAGGTCCGTCGATGAGCCATGCCGAAATTCTGATCGCGGCGCAGCCGGCTCCGCCGCAAACGGCAAGAAAGCTATCCAAGGCCCGCATCGCTGGCTATTTCTTTCTAGGCTTATGGGCCGTTCTCGGCATTTCGCTGCTGGCGATGATCGTGTTCGGCTGGGATCTCGATAAGGTCGTGACATATGGACCCAGGCTTCGCAACGGTCTCTGGATCACCGTCAAGCTGGTCACCATATCCTTTGTGCTCGGCGCGATCCTGTCGCTACCGCTGGCCTTCGCCCGCATGTCGAGCAACAAGATCCTGAGCACGCTGACCTATTGCTATGTCTATCTGTTCCGCGGCACGCCGCTCCTGGCGCAGATATTCATGGTTTACTACGGGTTCCCGAGTTTCCGCTGGTTCTTCGAGGACATCGGCATGTGGTGGTTCTTCAAGGACCCATTCTATTGCGGCGTCTTCGCCATGACGCTCAATACGGCCGCTTATCAGGCGGAAATCGTTCGAGCTGCCATCCAGAGCGTGCCGAAGGGCCAGAGCGAAGCGGCCAACGCCCTCGGCTTCCATACATGGATCGCCTTCCGCAAGATCATCATTCCCCAGGCGCTCATCGTTGCCCTGCGCCCCTACGGCAATGAAATCATCCTGCTGATAAAAAGTTCGGCGACGGTTTCCATCATCACGGTCTATGACCTCATGGGCGAAACACGCTACGCGTTTTCGCGGACTTACGACTACCAGATCTATCTCTGGGCAGCGATCTTCTATCTGGTGATCGTCGAGTTCATGAGAAACGGCTGGGCTTGGATGGAAGGCCGGCTGACGCGCCACCTCAAGCGCTGATCGGATAAAGGCGGCGCAAGCCGCCTTTATTGGCAGCACTCGCTTGATATCGCTGCTAACGCATTGATTATTTAATTGAAATTCCCTTTGCGACACTTTTGTAAAGCTTGAGTTTACCTTGAGCTGTTTCCATATCTTAGTGACCATGAGTCACGAACAAGAATGGGAACGGAAAGAGAAAGCTCATGCACGACGACATGCAAAAGCAGTTGCAAGGCTATGGGTTGACGACGGCGCAGATCCTCTATCACCTGCCCGACCATCCGCAATTTCTCCAGACCTATATCTGGCAGGACTATGACCTTGCCCCGAACTTCCCCGAAATGCGCGGCTTCCTGAAATTCTGGCAGGAGAAGCTGGACGGACCGCTGCATTCGGTACACTACGTTCACCGCAAGCTCATATCGGCAACCGAGTGGCGGGCCGTGAAAGGCGAATTCATCCTGCACTGAGGCAATCAGGCCGAATGTGCGGCGTTTCTCTTACGGCGACGCTGCCGCCGTCAGACATGCGCTTCGCCATGGACAAAGTCCCCTTCATCCGACCCGCGATGGAGCGTGCCATAGACAACAGCAGCGTAGAAAACCGCGACAAGAACGATGACAACTACGCCGGGGATCGGCCCGAGTGCTGCATTGTCGGTGATGTAGCTCCATGAATGCGCCATCTCTTGCGCGGCGGGATCAGTCTGAAGTCTTGGCGTCGAAATCTTCAGGACCCACGCCAGCAGCAGGATCGCATACATCCAGCAATAATTGCGCCGCAAGCGCCGCTGCGCCGCTTCGGCATAACTGAGCAGCAGCCGCGGAGCGCGCAGACTGGACGCAATCGCCAGCGCCCAATCATTGTTGAGTTCGGCTTGCGGCGCCAGGATTTGCGCAAAATAGTTCCGCTCCAGCTGCCGCACGCGCGAGCGGTAGACATCGAAGAAGCGATATCGCCGCGCTTCGATCATCAGTAGCAGCGTGATCAGCATCATGCCGAAGAGCAGCACGCCGTGATGAGACGAGGGCGTCGATAGCGACACGGAAAGCAGAGCCGCAACCACCGTGATCGCCCAGTTCGACGTCCGGTCGATGCGATCGCGCCAGCTTGTCATCCTCGCCAGTTCGCCCCGGTAGTAATGGGTCAATGTGTTGGTGACTTCAGCCGATGACGACGGCATGGAGGGACGACCGCGCTCAACTGGGCTGTTTGTTGGGTTCGGTGCGGTCAGTTCGGTATCCATGGTTGTTCCTCCCTTGTTTTTTATTCGGATAGCGTCCTCAATTCGCCTTTACCGAAAGCGATATTCTGCACCTGCAAGGCAAGCATTGCAAAAGCTGATCAAGCGCCTTAATGCCTGCGTGACAAAAGGAAGGGCCGGCATCCATGGCAAAGAAGAAGATCGACGAAGACGCGCTGGCGGAAGCCTACAACCGGGCATTGGCACTGGAGAAGGCGGGCGATATCGACGCCGCGGTCAAAGCCTACGAAGAGGTTTTGGCTCTCGATCCGGAAGACCATGGCGGCGCTGCCGTGCGCATCGCCTCGATGGGGCGCGGCGAGATACCGGTGAAAGCACCGGATGCCTATGTCGAGACGCTGTTCGATCAGCACGCCGAGGTTTTCGAGGATGTGCTCGTCGAACAGCTCGGCTATCACGTTCCCGTCCTCGTTCGCCAGCGCCTGCAGACACTTGGCCTGGGACCGTTCAAGCGCATGCTCGATCTCGGCTGCGGTACGGGCCTGACCGGGAGCACCCTGCGCGACATCGTCGATGACATCACCGGCATCGATATCTCGGAAAACATGGTCGAAGTAGCCCACGAGAAGGACGTTTACGAGACCCTCTTCGTCGCCGAGGTCGAGGACTTCCTCGACGACAACGATGAGGATGCCTTCGATCTGATTACCGCTACCGATGTCCTGCCCTATCTCGGTGCGCTGGAACCCCTGTTCTTCGGCGCAGCCGAAAACATGACAGCGGGCGGCCTCTTCATCTTCTCTTCCGAGACCCTGCCGGAAGCGACAATGGCCGGACGCCCATATATGGTCGGCCCGCATCAGCGTTTCGCCCATTCCGAGGCCTATGTGCGCGAACGGCTGACGGCGACCGGCTTCGAGCTCATCGAAATCACCGACATCAACGTCCGCATGCAGGATGGCCAGCCGACGCCGGGCCATCTGATCATCGCCCGCCGCCGCACAGACTGAGACCATCGACATCAAGTGGAAAATAGTTATCCAAATGGATAACTATTTTCTTGCTCCGCGGCGATCGAGCTGATACTTAGCCATTCAGATAAGTTTCAGCTCGAACCTTGGACTTGGAAAGGTCGTCGCATGTCCCTCACTCTCTACCAGCATCCGCTCGCCTCCTTCTGCCACAAGGTGCTGATGGCGCTTTATGAAAACGGCACGCCGTTCGAGAGCCGGATCATCGATCTCGGCAATGAGGAATCACGCGCCTCATTGGTGCGCCTCTGGCCGCTCGCCAAGTTCCCGGTGCTTCGCGACGAAGCGCTCGACAGCACCGTGCCTGAAACCAGCATCATCATCGAATATCTCGACCGGCACTATACCGGAGCAGCGCCGCTATTGCCAACAGATCCGTCGGATGCTCTGTGCGTCCGGCTTTGGGATCGATTCTTCGATCAATATGTTCAGGACCCGATGCAAAGAATAGTCGCGGACGTCCGCCGGGCAGACGGGGATCGAAGCCCGCAAGGCGTTTCCGAAGCCCAGGCACTGCTGCGCACCGCCTATGGGATGATCGAAAAGCAGCTGGATGGGAAAACCTGGATCACCGGCAACAGCCTGACCATGGCAGACTGTGCCGCTGCACCTGCGCTTTTCTATGCCGAAACCGTCGTTCCCTTTGGAGAGGGGCATACCCGGCTGAAGGCCTATTATCAGCGCCTCCTCGACCGTCCGTCCTTTGCCCGCGTCCTTAAGGAAGCCATGCCTTATTTCCACATGTATCCCTATAGCGAGAAATTGCCGTCGCCGCTCCGGCCGGAAAAGCCGAATGCTTGAAGACGCGCAAGCGCTCGACCGCATGTTCCATGCCCTGTCCGACCAAAGCCGGCGCGGCATGATCGACCGGCTCGGGCTAGGGCCTGCTTCCGTCACGGAACTGGCCCAGCCCCTGGACATGGCGCTGCCGACCGTGATGAAACATCTGCAGGTGCTGGAAACCAGCGGGCTCGTTCTCTCGGAAAAAGCCGGCCGGGTGCGAACCTATCATCTTCGCAAGGAGGCGCTGGCATCCGTGGAGCGATGGATTGCCGAACGCAAGGCATCCTGGAACAGGACCTTCGACCGGCTCGACATATTTCTGGCAGATACATCGACGGAGACGACGGGCGAATGAACGAAAGATCGACAGACCATACGACCATCACCATCGAGCGCCACTTCAAGGCGCCGCTGCCGCGGGTCTTCAATGCCTGGGCAATCCCCGAGCAGAAACAGCGATGGTTTGCCTGCAGTGGTGACTGGACGCAGCTGGATTTCCAGCTCGATTTCCGCACCGGCGGCAGCGAAAGCAATCGGACCGCCTCGACCAACGGCGTCGTGCACGCCTATCAGGCCCGCTATGTCGACGTCGTCCCGAACGAGCGCTTCATCTATGCTTTCGACATGATGCTCGACGACATCAGAATTTCCGTGTCGCTGGCGACGGTCAGCTTTGAACCGGAACCCGGCGGTACGAAGATGACCTTCGTCGAACAGGTCGTGTTCCTCGACGGCTATGGCGACAATGGTTCGCGGTTAATGGGCACGGAAATCGGCTTCGACAATCTAAGACTCTTTGTCGAGGCGGACGATACGAGAGCGAATTAGCCCCGAATCTCGCCAAGGATGGCAGCCAAAAGCCGCCCTTCGAGTTCGGCGAGCGCCGGATTGCCGTGGCGGCGCGGATGCGCATGAGGAATGGCGAGATCGAGCACGATCCTACCCTCGTCCAGCACCACGACCCGATCGGCCAGATGCACCGCTTCGCTGACGTCGTGCGTAACCAGCACCGCGGTAAAGCCGAGCTCGCGCCAGACGAGGTTTAGCAGCTCCTGCATGCTGACGCGCGTCAGGGCATCCAGCGCACCGAGCGGCTCATCGAGCGCAAGGATACCGGGCTTGCTGACGAGTGCGCGGGCGAGTGCCACGCGCTGCTTCTGTCCGCCGGAAAGGCTGGAAGGCCATTCGCCTGCCTTTTCGGCAAGCTGCACCTCGGAAAGAACGGACGCAGTCTCCTTCCGCAACACATCCTGCGGCACGCCCTCGCCCAGACCGACGGCGGCATTGTCTGCCACGGAAAGCCAGGGCAGCAGCCGCGGCTCCTGAAAGACGATGCGCGTGTTGGGTTGCGCCTCGCTGCCATCGGTCGCTTCGAAGCGCAGATGCCCAGCGCTCGGCTCTTCCAGTCCCATCAGGATGCGCAGTAGCGTACTCTTGCCGCAGCCGCTCTTGCCGATGACGGCAACGAACTGGCCGGCGGGAATATCGAGATCGATGCCACGCAGAACGCGGTTGTTTCCGAAGCTCTTCTCCAGCCCCTTGATATGGATGGCCGCGGCCTGCGGAGCCGCATGTTCAGCTTCAGCCCGTGGGCGATCGAGTACGTTGACGCTCATGGCAGGTTCCTCAATTCTGATAGGCCGGGTTCCAGCGCAACGCCCTGCGCTCGATCGTCCGCGCAACCACATCGGCGAGCTTGCCGAGAATGGCGTAGATGACCAGCGTCAGGACGACGACATCGGTCATGCCGAATTCACGGGCATTGTTGGCCATGTAACCGATGCCTGACGACGCCGCGATCGATTCAGCAACGATGAGCGTCAGCCACATGATGCCGAGGGCAAAGCGCAGTCCGACGAGAATGGATGGCAAGGCGCCGGGAAAGATGACCTTCCGGAACAGCGTCCAGTTGCTCATACCATAGACCCGTCCCATTTCGATCAGTCCGCGGTCGACATTGCGCACACCGTGATAGGTGTTGAGGTAGATCGGGAAGAGCACGCCAAGTGCCGTCAGGAACAGCTTCGATTCCTCGCCGATCCCGAACCAGAGAATGACGAGCGGCACCATGGCGAGGTGCGGGATGGTGCGCAGCATTTGCAGCGTCGTATCGGTCAATTGCTCCGAAAGCCTGGATACGCCGTTGGCTATACCGAACAGGAAGCCGATCGAGCCGCCGACCAGCAAGCCCGCAAACGCGCGACCGGCGCTGACGAGGATGTTGTTCGGCAGCTGCCCCGAGATCGTGGTCTGCCAGAAAGCGACCACGACTGCCGCCGGCGACGGCATGATGCGGGTGGAGATCCATCCGAACGACGATCCGAGCTGCCATGCCGCGATGACGACGATTGGCAGCAGGAAGGGCAGAAACCTCTGAAACGAGATGGCCTGCCGTGCGGCCCTGGCCGGGCGCGTGCGGCGTTCCGAACCCACGCGTACGAAAGACGTGTCGAATGCCGTCATGGGGATCTCCCTTCAAAGGTGGCGTTACGAGCCGGAAACCACCTTCAGATTGCCGCCGTGGCTGCCGCCCGCAAAGATCTGTTTGGCGCCGAACTCGTTGCGGAATCCCGCGCGCTGTTCCTCGCGGCTCAAGCCGAGTTCGGGGAACAGAAGCTCAGCGACACGATAGGCTTCCTCCAGATGCGGATAGCCGGAGCCGATCACGGTTTCGATGCCGAGCTCCTGATATTCGCGTAGCCTTGCCGCCACCGTTTTCGGCGACCCCACAAGTGCCGTGCCGGCACCGGCGCGAACCAGTCCGACACCGGCCCAGAGGTTCGGCGACACTTCGAGCTTGTCGCGACGACCGCCATGCAAAGCCGCCATGCGCTTCTGCCCCACGGAGTCCGACTGCGTGACGAATTGCTCCTGCGCCTCGCGGATCGTCTCGTCATCGAGCTTGGAAATCAGCTTCTCAGCGGCGGCCCATGCCTCTTCGTCCGTCTCGCGAACGATAAAGTGCAGGCGGATGCCGAAGCTCACCTCGCGTCCGCGCTTGGCGGCCGCAGCCCGCACCTTCTCGATCTTTTCAGCCACCTGCGCCGGCGGCTCACCCCAGGTCAGATATTTGTCGACGCGACCGACGGAGAAGTCGATACCGGCATCGGAAGAGCCACCGAAATAGAGCGGCGGCCGCGGCGCCTGTACCGGCGGCAGGCCCAGCCGCGCATTGATCGCCTTGATATACTTGCCTTCGAAGGTGGACGAGCCCGTCTCCAGCAACTCCTCCCAGACGTGGAAAAATTCATCGGCATGGGCATAGCGCTCGTCATGTTCCAGATGAATGCCGTCGCCCGCCAGCTCGGCCGGGCTGCCGCCAACGACGATGTTGAGCAGAACGCGGCCATTCGAGACACGATCGAGCGTCGAGGCGAGACGCGCATAGTAGGCTGGCGACGCCGTACCCGGGCGGATCGCGACGAGGAACTTCAACTTCTGCGTATGGGCGGAAAGAGCAGCTGCGGTAACGAAGGATTCCTCGCAGGAGACGCCCGTCGGCAGCAATACGCCGGAATAGCCAAGGCGATCGACCGCCTGCGCGATCTGCTGGAGGTATCCGATCTCCGGCCCCCGATTGAGATCGGAGGTGCCGAGATAGGTGCCGTCGCCGGAAGTCGGAATGAACCAGAGAAAATCGATGGGTTTTGCGGTCGCGGTCATGACGTTTTCCTGCCTTCTGGATGCGCGTGATCGGAAGCCACTTCCCGATGTTCGATCTGGATAGTGACATAGACTATGGATTATATCGACAATGCAGATTTTCTATTGCCAGGCATTGGACGGAATATTTTTGCTGAAGCGACCCACATCCGTAGTGTTTCGGATGTGGGTTGCCGCAGCGGCAGTGGCCGCTCCTCAGCTCGCCTTCGGTCGCCAGACGATATCCGTGACGGTCAGTTTCTTCGGCACGATCCCGAGATTGTAGAATTCATCGGCCAAGCCCTGCTGATAGGCAATTGCGGCATCCGTGATGGTCGAGACACCGCCGAGATCGGCGCCGGGACGCGTCAGTGTCACTCGGGTCACCGCTGCCGGAACGCCGGTAATTTCGGCTAGCGCTGCAACGCTTTCATCCAGATGGGACTGTGCCGCTGCGCCGACCTTGGCAAGCTCATCAAGGATGTCGGCGACGACCTGCGGGTTATCCTTGGTGAAATCAGTGTTGGCGAGGAAGTAGCTGAAGGAGTCGACGATCCCACGCGCTGTCGTCAGGATGCGGGTATCCGGGTCTGCCTCGGCGATGGCGAGATACGGATCCCAGATCGACCAGGCGTCGATCGCGCCGGTCTTGAACGCTGCTGAAGCATCCGGCGGCGCAAGATCCAGTGCCTGAATGTCGTTGACCGTGAGCCCTCCTTTGCGCAGCGCCTTAACCGTGACGTTGTGGGCGCTGGAACCGCGCTTGAAAGCGACTTTCTTGCCCTTGAGATCGGCGAGCGTCTGGATCGGCGAATCCTTGCGAACCAGAATGGCCGAGCTTTCGGGACTGCCGGTGTAGAGGCCGACATAGAGCAGGTTGCCGTTGGCGGCCTGTGCAAAGAGCGGCGGCACGTCACCGGTAGCGCCGAAATCGAGAGCGCCCGCACCAAGCGCTTCGAGCAGCGGCGGACCTGAGGTGAACTCCGACCATTCGACCGAGATCCCGCGATCGGAAAGCCGCCTTTCCAGCGCGCCCTTGCGTTTGGCGAGCGCCAGCACACCGTTCTTCTGCCAGCCGATCCGAAGCGTCGTTGCTGCGGCCGCTCGCGCCGACCGGATCGAAGGCAAAGCAAAGGCGGCCGCCGTGGCGCCGAGGAGGCCGAGTGTCTGTCTGCGCGAAATCATCGAGGATCCCTTTTCATGAGGCCCTGGCGCTTCCGCGGCCATCGGCTCGTTGTCGATAGCTAAGGATCGCAAATCCATAGATTATATCGACAAAGGATATTATGAAGTTTTGGGCACAAATCGAAATTTAATTCCCGAAAATGGAAAAATCAGAAATGTGATTTCAAATGCTGTGCTACGGTGACAAGTTGCCCGATAGATCGGCCTTCCGTCCCTTCGGGCTTTCCGCTAAGCCTTCGAGTCGAATTCGGACAGGGAGTTATAAGAATGGCAAAGGTCGCGTTCATTGGCATGGGCGTAATGGGTTACCCGATGGCAGGGCATCTCAAGGTCAAGGGCGGGCATGACGTTACCGTCTACAACCGCACCATCGCCAAAGCCGAGGCATGGGCCAAGCAATATGACGGCAAATTCGCCCCTACCCCGGCCAAAGCCGCCGAAGACGCCGACTTCGTCTTCACCTGCGTCGGCAATGATGATGACCTGCGCTCGGTGACTACAGGTGAAAACGGCGTCTTTTCAAGCATGAAGGCGGGCGCAGTCCTCATCGACAATACGACCGCCAGCGCCGAAGTTGCCCGCGAGCTCTATGCGGCAGCCAAGGAAAAGGGCGTGGAGTTCATCGACGCGCCGGTTTCCGGCGGGCAGGCTGGCGCCGAAAACGGCGTGCTGACTGTGATGTGCGGCGGCCACGAAGCCGCGTTCGAGAAGGCCCGTCCCGTCATCGACGCTTATGCCCGCATGGTTGGCCTGATGGGGTCGGCCGGCGCGGGGCAGCTGACCAAGATGATCAACCAGATCTGCATCGCCGGCATCGTGCAGGGCTTGGCCGAAGGCATTCATTTCGGCAAGCAGGCCGGGCTCGATATCGAAAAGGTCGTGGACGTCATTTCCAAGGGTGCCGCCGGCTCATGGCAGATGGAAAACCGCCACAAGACCATGAATGCCGGCAAGTACGATTTCGGCTTCGCCGTCGATTGGATGCGCAAGGATCTCGGCATCGTCCTTGAGGAAGCCCGCCGTAACCAAGCCAAATTACCGCTGACGGCGCTCGTCGACCAGTTCTACGGCGATGTCCAGGCGATGGGAGGCAATCGCTGGGATACCTCCTCGCTGCTCGCGCGCCTGGACAGGAAATAGGAAGACCGCCCCAATTGGCGACATCGGCTGAGCGCCTCAAGACAGCGGCGCTCAGTCTAGATCAATCCTCGTTGGACTTGGCATTCTCAAGCAGCATGTAATCGAGCGGCAGTTCCGTCGAATACTTGATCTGCTCCATAGCAAAAGCGGAGGAGACGTCGCGGATTTCGATCTTGGCGATCATGCGCTTGTAGAAGGCGTCATAGGCGGCGATATCGGGAACGACGACGCGCAGCAGATAGTCGACGTCACCGCTCATGCGATAGAACTCGACCACTTCCGGAAAATCGGCGATGACTTCGGAGAAGCGCTTCAGCCATTCGATGGAGTGGCTGTTGGTGCGGATGGAAACGAAAACGGTAACCTTCGTGTTGACCTTTTCAGGGTCAAGAAGAGCCACGCGACGGCGAATGACGCCATCCTCTTCCATCTTCTGGATGCGGCGCCAGCAGGGTGTCGTCGACAATCCGACCTTCTTGGCAAGGTCGGCCACGGCCAGAGTGGAGTCCTCCTGCAACAGGCGCAGAATTTTGCGATCAAGGCGGTCCATTTTAAGCATCCCTTCGAATTATATTCTCTCTATAGCCTATTTCAGGGACGAGAAAAGAAACTTTTTTCAGGAAACCAGGAATCTCACACGTTCTTGTAATACGGGAAGCAGTTCCTCCTCAAACCAGGGATGGCGCTTCAGCCAGCCGCTATTGCGCCAGCTTGGGTGCGGTAACGGCAGTATGGCCGGCGAACGGTTGGTCAGGAGATAGCGCCGCCATTCGGCGACCGTCTCGGTCATGGACGCCATCCGCTCAGTGCCCATATGCCATGTCTGGGCATATTGACCGATGGTCAGGATCAGCTCGATCTGCGGCATTGCCTCCATGGCTCTCCGGCGCCACAACGGCGCGCATTCCTTGCGTGGCGGCAAGTCGCTGCCGGCCGCATCATAGCCCGGGAAACAGAAGCCCATCGGCAGAATGGCAAAATGATCGGGGTTGTAGAAACTCTCGCGATCGACGTTCAGCCACTGCCGCAGGCGATCACCGGAAGCGTCGTTGAACGGCAGGCCGCTCTCGTGAACGCGCAGGCCCGGCGCCTGCCCGGCAATCAGGATGCGCGCAGTCGAGGAAAGAGTGGCAACCGGCCGCGGCTCGTGCGGCAGCCGATACGCCTCACCCTTGGCCGGCTTATCCCGACAGACGCGGCAGGCGGCAATCGCCTGGCTCAGCTTCTGCAATTCTGCTTCATTCATCATGCGAGCCCCAGCCGACGAGCTGCCTTATATAGTCTATCAGACCCTTCATCGGATCATCCGCTGCGGATTGTTGCATTCGCTCCTCGCGCCGGTAATCGCCGGGCCGTTCGAAATCGCCAGCCCATACGCCCGCCTTCGCTTGCCGTGCCGCCCGCTCTTCGGCGGCATAGCCGCCATAGGAAAGCGCCATGCCTTTGCGAACCATCGCGGCATTAATATCGACATCGCCAACCACGCAAGTCACCAGGAGGCGACCATAGCGATCCCTCTCCTGCCCGCGGCATTCCGGCTTGCCGGTCTTAACGATTGTGGCGAGAGCCTTGCGCGCTTCTTCGCCGCATGCCCAATCGGCGCCATCGCGCCGACACCGTTGCCGATATTCCGGCGCATCGATGCCCTTCAATCGCAGACGGTCTCCGTCAGAGGAAAGCGTATCACCGTCGATAACATAAAAGTCGCCTGTGTGAACGAGTTCCGGCCGATTATTCATTTTCAACGCGAGCAAAGCGAGAATGGCGAGCAAAGCAAATGTGGCCGCGCCGTCTCGAAAAAGGCGGCCTGACCGCATCACGTTCCTGCCTCCTTTAACAACAAATCCTTGGCGAAGATGGCAAACAAATCATTTCAGCGCAGCATCTTCTTAAGATTTGGCAGCTAGTCTGTAATCTCACGCAGACCAAGTTTCAACGAAACCATGAGAACCGGCGTCAGCACATCGACAGATAAAAACATCGTCGACCGATCGCGCAGCCACCACAACCGGGCTGTGTCGAAGGCCGTGCGGGAGACGCGCGAGCGCCTGCAGACGGGGCACAGCAGCAATTTCGACAGCGAACTCATGGCCATGCACATCGACACGCTGCTGCAGGGCGCTGCTATCGTCCCGATCTTTGTCGTCGTCGTCGCCGCGCTCGGGGTGTACCTGACCCGCGACGCGGGGATCTTCCTGTGGACCATTCCGATCCTGACGGCGCACGCCGTCAACATGCTGCTCGGCAGACGCGCCAAGAAGCAGGAAATGACACTTGAAAGTGCCAGGAAGTGGCGGCAGATCCTGTTGCTGGGGCAGCTGCTGACGGGCCTCTGCTGGGCAATGTTCGCGATGCAGAACTGCTCGACTTGCGGCGGAGACAGTTTCAGCCTGTACAAGGGCACGACCTTGCTGGTGGCGATCTGCATCACGGCTATGGCAAGCTTCATGCTGCCGCGCGCCGTGCCTTTCGCGTTTGCGCCGGCAACCGTGGTGCTGGTCGTGACCGCGATCCTGACCCGAAAACCCTCGGACATTGCGCTGACCGCCGCCGTCTCGGTTGCCGTGATCTTCTTCACCTTCATCACCAACAGGATGTTTCAATCCAATCTGAAGATCCTCTCCTTCCAATCGGAGAAGGACGACCTGATCGCGGAACTCGAGGTCGCAAACTCCATGTCCGACGAGGCGCGCCGGCGCGCGGAAGAGGCAAACCTCGCCAAGTCGCGATTCCTGGCCTCCATGTCGCATGAGCTCAGGACGCCGCTGAACGCTATTCTCGGCTTCTCCGAGGTCATGTCGGCCGAAGTCATGGGACCGCTGAACAATCCGACCTACCGGGAATACACCACCGATATCCATCGATCCGGGCAGCACCTGCTCAACCTGATCAACGAAATCCTCGACCTGTCGCGCATCGAAGCCGGCAAATATGAGCTGAACGAGGAAGCCATCTCTCTGCTCGATATTACGGAAGACTGCATCGGCATGGTGCAGCTACGCGCCCGCGCCAAGAATATTTCCATCTCCTCGCAGATCGAGCCGCAGCTCCCGTCCGTCTGGGCCGATGAAAAGTCCATGCGGCAGGTCATCCTCAATCTGCTGTCGAATGCCGTGAAGTTCACGCCGCAGGGCGGCGAGATCACCGTCAAGGTCGGCTGGACGGCGGGCGGCGGGGAGTATGTGGCGATCAAGGACAATGGGCCTGGCATTCCCGAAGAGGAAATTCCGGTGGTGCTCTCCGCCTTCGGTCAGGGCTCGATCGCCATCAAGAGTGCTGAGCAAGGCACTGGCCTTGGTCTGCCGATCGTGCAAGCCATTCTTGCCAAGCATGATGGTCAGTTCCTGCTGAAATCCAGGCTGCGGGAAGGCACCGAGGTCATAGCGATCCTGCCGGCCAAGCGGGTGCTGCAAAGCCTGCCGGCGGTGGAAGACGCTCCGCTTGCCGGGCGGCGCAAGAAGAGCTTCGCCTGAAGTTCAGATTCCGCGGCCTAGCGGAAAAGCAAATGGCTGCCGATGACGTAAAGCAGATAAAGACCGGAGGCGACCAGCATGCAGAGCACCGCGAAGGAGCCGAGATCCTTGGCATGCTTGCCGACGTTGGAAATCTCTGGAGATATCCGGTCGATAACCTCTTCGACGGCCGTATTCATTGCCTCTACGGCGAAAACGCCCAGGAAAAGCACCACGGCGATAATGATCTCGCCGACACTTGCGCCCACGACAATCAGCAGGATCAGCGAAATTCCCGCGAACAGAAGCTCCTGACGGAAGGCAGCTTCCTGAAGCAGCCGCTGAAAACCGCCCCACGAATAGCTGGCAGCGGCGAAGAAATGCCGGATTCCGGTTTCCTTGGTCACTGCAGGTTTCGAAAACTCAGCCATTCCCGCTCCGCCCGTAATGTTCCGATTGCGATTTAGGCGCCTTGCGAATACCGCCTCGCTCTCGCCGAGGCAAGGCGACACTTCCGAGCACCCTCAGAATTCATTACAGATTTATGACGCGAACCGATAGTTCCACAGGAAAATCGGCGGCGAAATACCCTTCGAGCATCTCGCCGCAAGATCCCATCAATGCTTGTTGGCGACGCCTGCACTTTCGAAGGTCGCCATACCGGAATGACAGGCAGCGGCCGCCTTGACGATCCCGGCTGCGAGCGCAGCACCTGTGCCTTCGCCGAGCCGCATGCCGAGCGCCAGAAGCGGCGTCTTGCCGAGCTTTTCGATCGACTTCAGATGCCCCGGCTCGCCGGAGACATGGCCGATCAGGCAATGATCGAGCGCCGACGGATTGGCAGCCTTGAGAATAGAGGCTGCGGCCGTCGCGACATAGCCGTCGATGATGACAGGGATGCGTTCCATGCGCGCCGCAAGAATAGCGCCAGCCATAGCGGCGATCTCACGGCCACCGAGGCGACGCAGGATTTCGAGCGGATCGGAAAGATGATCACGGTGCAGCGCGACCGCCTTCTCGACGGCGGCGATCTTGCGCTTCAGCATCTCACCCTCAGAGCCGGTTCCGGGACCGACCCAGTCCTCCGCCTTGCCGCCGTAAAGCGCATAATGGATGGCGGCGGCGATCGTGGTATTGCCGATACCCATCTCGCCGACGCAGAGCAGATCCGTGCCGCCGGCAATCGCTTCCATACCGAAGGCCATGGTGGCAGCGCAATCGCGTTCGCTGAGCGCCGGCTCCTCGGTGATATCGGCGGTCGGAAAATCGAGCGCCAGATCGAAGATCTTGAGGCCGAGGTCGTAAGCGACGCAGATCTGGTTGATCGCCGCGCCGCCGGCAGCGAAATTCTCCACCATCTGCTGCGTGACGGAAGGCGGGAACGGCGTAATCCCCTGCTTGGTGACGCCATGATTGCCGGCGAAAATCGCGACCAGCGGCCGGGTCACGGCAGGCGGGCGGCCGGTCCAGGCGGCCAGCCAGAAGGCGATCTCCTCGAGACGGCCGAGCGCGCCTGGCGGTTTGGTGAGCTGCGCGTCGCGCTCGCGCGCTGCCACGAGCGCGCGTGCATCCGGGCCTGGAAGGTCGCGCAGCAGCGTGCGGAAATCGTCGAATGGCAAGCCGGTTACGCTCATGAATGCCGTTCCTTGTCTTTTGGTCTCAAATCAGGTTCTTTGCGTGCGACTCTATTA
Organism: Rhizobium sp. BR 315; assembly: GCF_050577975.1. Taxonomy (NCBI): domain Bacteria; kingdom Pseudomonadati; phylum Pseudomonadota; class Alphaproteobacteria; order Hyphomicrobiales; family Rhizobiaceae; genus Rhizobium; species Rhizobium sp. BR 315. Next base: position 37,810 of record NZ_JARWKZ010000035.1, read on the forward strand.
GTCTTAGGAAACGGCGCGAACAACTCCAAAAGCGTTCGATGCAGCCGTGCAAATAGCAGGGAGCGGAAGAAATGCGGGAATATATGCGCGACACCGCGCGCGCCGTCGCTTTCCTAAGCCGCATCCCCGTTTCGACATCCTTCTTTGCAGCTTATGACGGCAAGCTCGCGTCGGTTTCAAGGGCCTTTCCCTTGGCCGGCCTGCTGGTCGTGTTCCCCGCCGCCGCTGCCTTCGGCTTACTGCTTGCTTTGCATGCCGATCCGCTGATGGCAGCGCTTCTCGCTCTCACGGTGCAAACGATCACGACGGGGGCTTTGCACGAAGACGGTCTCAGCGACACCGCCGATGGACTGGGCGGCGGTACGGATCGCGATCGCATCCTGTCCATCATGAAGGACAGCCGCATCGGCACCTATGGCGCGGCCGCGCTGATCCTGTCCTTTGGGCTGCGTGCAGCGGCGTTGGCCGCCATTGCCCGTCACGCCACGCCGTCGGGCGCAGCCATCGCACTTCTCGCCGCGGCCGTACTCAGCCGCGGAGCAATGGTATGGCATTGGCATGTGCTCCCTTCGGCAAAACCGGACGGAGTCGCGGCTTCTGCCGGCCAGCCGGATGGCGACGCCATGCAGCTGGCGCTGATCACGACGCTTGGCCTTGCCGCGCTATTGATCTGGCCGAGCCTCGGCATTCCCGCGCTTATCTCCTGCCTTCTGGTCGTCGCCATCGCGACGTTTTTGTTGAACAGGCATGTGCGCCGAAGACTGTCCGGCCATACCGGTGACACCATCGGAGCGACGCAGCAGATTTGCGAGATCGCCTCGCTCTGTACCCTTGCCATGTGCGTTTGAAGCCTCGATATATGATCTCATGCTAACACCCTGCATCCTTGTCTGTTCTCTCGACGCGAACACCGGTTATTGCCTCGGCTGCGGCCGCACGGCTGCGGAAATCGGCGCATGGATGAGCTATGGCGACGACGAACGTCTGGAGATCATGGAGCTTCTTCCGGCGCGCCTGGCAAGGCTCGAGCGCCAGTCGCAGGAGGAAGCTCGCCGGCCTCAGCCGATACGGGAGCGCAGCGCCGTATGAACCGCCTGAACATCGTTCTCGCCATTCTCGGCATCGGCCTCGCCCTGCTCGTCTTCAACAGCAACACCGGCACGACCTTCGGCATGCACAATGACGACTTTGCTCGGATCGTCTATCTCTTGCCGATCGCCCTGATGATGAGTGCCGCTGTCTGGGGCAGTCGCCATACCGTCAGCCAGTCGCTGCGCAATCTGCTGATCTGGTTTGTGGTCATCGTGGCCCTGGCGACGGCCTATATCTATCGCTACGACGCAGAGCGCGTCGGAAATCGCCTCTTCGCCGGCCTGATTCCCGGCCACGCCGTGGTCGTCACCACCAGCGAAGGCGGCCAGGAGGTGATCCTCCACAAGCGCTCCAGCGGGCATTTCGAAGCAGTGGTCAAGATCAACGGGCAGCCGATCGACATGCTCATCGACACCGGTGCCAGCACCATTGCGCTATCGCAAGAAGATGCCGCTCGCGTCGGCATCATTCCGGAAAACCTTACCTACTCCATGAGCGTAATGACCGCGAACGGCCGCGCAAGTGCTGCTCCCGTCGAGCTTGGCTCGGTCTCGATTGGGCCTATCAAGCGGCGCGACGTCAAGGCAAGCGTGGCGGAAGCCGGCAAGCTGGACCAGAGCCTGCTCGGCATGAGCTTCCTCGAGACCCTGGGATCCATGCAGATGCAGACCGACGAGCTGCGGCTTCGGGATTGAGCGGCAAAGGGTAGAAATCAATAGTTCGGCGGGGATCGAAGCATTCAGCTGTCTCTTCACTCTAAAAGACGACATATCTGAACGGCTTGGAAAGAGAGACACCCATGGCGCCCGCTAAGACGAATATAACCACAGAACTGCTGCTGCTTCTGACGCTCGCGACCTGCTGGGGCGCGTCCTACAGCTTTATCCGCGTCGGCGTGACGACCATCCCGCCGATCACGCTGATTGCCGCCCGCACCTTGATCGCCGGCCTCGTCCTGCTCGCCGTTATTCGCTGGCGCGGCCTCAGCCTACCGAAGGATGCTGCCACATGGCGGCGTTTTCTCATTCAATCCTGCCTCAATAGCGCCATTCCCTTCACGCTGATCGCCTGGGCCGAACAGACCCTCGACGCCGGCCTGGCGACCATATTGAATTCCACCACACCAATCTTCGCATTCCTGATTGCCGCAATCCTTCTGCGCACCGAACGGCTGACCGGCCGCAAACTCTTCGGCGTGATCGCAGGCATGGCGGGTATTTGCCTGATCATCGGTTTTGATGCCCTGCACGGGGTAGGCCGGCAGCTGCCTGCACAGCTCGCCGTCGTCGCCGCGTCCATCTGCTATGCGAGCGCCGCATTGTTCGGGCGCAACTTCAAAGGGTTGGATCCGATGATGCCTGCGGCCGGCTCCCTGCTATGCGGGGCGGCTCTCCTGGTCCCTGCCAGCGTGGTCTTCGAACATCCCTGGCAGCTCGCTCCGTCCGCGGCCTCGATCCTGTCGCTTCTCGGCCTGTCGGTCATCTCGACCGCCCTTGCCTTCAGCATCTATTTCCGGCTTATCCAGACCCTCGGTTCCGTGGCCACCACCTCGCAGGCCTACTTGCGCGTTCCAATCGGGGTCGGCATCGGCGTCATCTTCTTGGGCGAACCCGTATCCTCGATGGCAGCCATCGGCCTGGTCTGCGTCGTGGCCGGCGTCATGGCCATGACCATCGCCCCGCGCAAAAAGGTCGTCGCTGGGTGACCTTTAAGGAAAGCAGCTCGGGAGATCAGCTCAGCAACGAGAGATCGTCCCAGACGAAAATCAGATTGTCGGAACGCCAGATCGGCCCAGGGTCGGTATATCGGCCGATCATCCGGCCTCCGAGCGACCGGTAGAAAGCGATCGCCGGTTCATTACCGGCCACGACGCCAAGCGCCGCACCGGAATAGCCAAAGGCGGCAAGCTGCGCCGCCAACTCCCGCATGAGGCGACGCCCGAGCCCCCGCCGCTTCACTGAAGGGTCGATGTAGAGCGAACGTATTTCCCCTCGTCCCTCGAAAGCCGATTCCGATGGCGCACCGATCGCGCCGATGCCGACAAGCCGGTTTTCCTGCTCCGCGAGCAGCGCACCTTGATGCCGGCGCGGATTAGCAAGCATATCGCTCCACCGCGCCCGGCGAAAATCTTCGTCGAGCGTATGATAGACATTGGCCGGCGCGAGATCGCGATAGGTTTCGCACCAGACCGCTCGATGCAGCCTGGCAATATCGGCAGCATCGTCGATCGTAGCCGGCCTGATCTCGATCTGTGCCGGCAATTCCACCATCAGTTCCTCAGCCGATAGCCCGTCTTGAAGATCCACCCGAGAGTGGCCAGGCAAGCGGCCAGAAAGAGCGTGATAATGGTAAGGCTCAGCACCGGATTGACGTCGGCAATGCCGTAGAAGCTCCAGCGGAAGCCGCTAACGAGGTAGAGGACCGGATTGAGATGGCTGACCGCCTGCCAGAAGGGCGGCAGCATGTTGATCGAATAGAAGCTGCCGCCAAGGAAGGTCAGCGGCGGCACGACCAGCATCGGGATGAGGTTCAGCTGCTCGAAATTCCCCGCCCATATGCCGATCATGAAACCGAACAGGCTAAAGGTCACGGCCGTTAAGACGAAGAACAGGATCATCATGAAGGGATGCTCAATCCTGATCTCAACGAAGAAGCTTGCCGTCATGAGGATGATCAAACCGATCAACATGCCCTTGGTCGCCGCTGCCCCCACATAACCGAGTACGATTTCGGTCATGGCGACGGGCGCCGACAGCACCTCATAGATCGTGCCGGTGAACTTTGGAAAGTAGATGCCGAAGGAGCCGTTGCTGATGCACTGGCCAAGTAGCGTCAGCATGATCAGGCCGGGCGTGATGAAGGCTCCATAGGAAACGCCTTCGACGAGATTGATGCGCGATCCGATCGCGGCGCCGAAGACGATGAAGTAGAGCGAGGTGGAAATGACCGGCGAGACGACGCTCTGCAGCAAGGTGCGGCGCGTGCGGGCCATCTCGAACATATAGATGGATTTGATCGCCTCGAAGTTCATTTGCCTGCTCCTACCAGCGATACGAAAATATCCTCGAGTGAGCTCTGGCGCGTCGAGAGATCCTTGAAGTGAATTCCCTCTGCAGCCAGCTTCGACAGCAGCGCCGCAATGCTGGATTGTTCATTGTGGGCGTCGAAATCATAGATCAGCGTCAGTCCGTTCGGGCCGAGCGAAAGCCCGTTGCCGTCAAGGCGGTTGGGAACTTCCTCAAGCGGTTCGTTCAGATCGAGGATGAGCTGCTTGCGGCCGAGCTTGGCCATCAGCACCTTCTTGTCTTCCACCAACAACAGCCGGCCGCCATTGATGACGCCGACGCGATCGGCGATCTCTTCGGCTTCTTCGATATAGTGCGTCGTCAGGATAATGGTGACGCCGGAAGCCCGCAGGCGCTCGACGACGTGCCACATGTCCTTGCGCAGCGTGACATCCACGCCCGCGGTCGGCTCGTCGAGGAAGAGGATCTCCGGCTCGTGCGACAAAGCCTTGGCGATTAGGACGCGACGCTTCATACCGCCCGAAAGCTGACGAAGCATATTATCCTTCTTGTCCCACAGCGAGAGATCGCGCAGCACCTTCTCTATATGCGCAGGATTCGGCTTCTTGCCGTGCAGGCCGCGCGAAAAGCTCACCGTGTTCCATACGGTTTCGAACTGATCAGTCGTCAGCTCCTGCGGCACGAGGCCGATCATGCTGCGCGTGGCGCGAAAATCGCGCACCACGTCATTGCCGCCGACCGTCACCGAGCCGCTGCTCGGATTGGCAATCCCGCAGACGATGGAGATCAGCGTCGTCTTGCCCGCACCGTTCGGCCCGAGCAAAGCAAGGATTTCTCCTTGTTCGATATCAAGATCGACACCTTTCAGTGCCTGGAACCCATTACTATAGGTTTTGGTAAGACTGCGGATAGAAATGATCGGAGCCATGATGCGGGCAAGTCCGGCCTTAAGCTGTGATGAGTTTGTCGGCGTTTGCCCGCTATATAGTCGGTTTCAGGCTTTTACCATCCCACAGGGCCTAAACACAGCGTTCGCTTAAGACAAATAAGCTGTCATCAAATCGTGACCTTAGTCGGGCATATACATCCTTAGGTGAGCAACGTTTGTCGCAACTCCGCCCAACGCCTCTTGGCGACATCGTCAGCGCCTATCGTACTCGACGATTTATTGCCCTCGCATTCATATTGCGTGCCTCATTGCTACATGAAGTTTTTTTCTGGAGCAGGCAGGGATACCCCGTCGTTGTCATGCACCACTCAAGCCGGCTCTGCCGGCTTTTTCTTTTTAACGGCTTGCAACCGACAAAACGACGGCTACCAGCGGCCGTTCACGCCGCAACCGGCCGGCGGCAGCGTTTTCTGCTCGAAGCGCGCCTTCAGCATCGCGCAGCCCTTGTCCCTAATAGGGCCTGGCATCATCGAGTTCAGGCCGATGCCAACCTCATCGAAGGGATCATCGGCATAAGCGACATAGACGTACCAACGCCCGCCGATGACGACAACGATGGCAATCAAAGCCGCGACAAGCGCTCTTCCCAGGCTTCTCTTTCGTCTCGGTACGTCTTCCATGAAACCCTCGCTGCTCTCCGTCGCCGCACTTAACCGCGTTTCCAAAGCTAGGTAAATCAACTTTCGCTTTCGGCAAGTGCAGATGTGTCTCCGGCAAAATGCCAATCAAAGGCTGCAATAACGCCGGCCGCCCTTGCGATCCCTGAGGTCGAAGTGGAAATGGTTCCAGTGCTCCGGATTGCTGCCTGGCCCAAGCACCGTATCGAAATAGCGGCAGCTATCGGAGCGAACGGCTTTCAGCAATCCACCCTCTCGGAAAGAGAACAGGCCTTTCTTCCGCACGTCGATCACATGACCGTTCTTCAGCACGAAAGTACCGACATCGATTGCATTGCCATGCGCATGTTCCGACATCGGATTATAACGTTGCCGGCTATTGTTCATCCGCCGGCAGGAATAGCCGCCGAGCGGGACGATCGTGCCGATGCCGGACCAGTAGCGGGTGCGCGCCGCCGGCGCCAATTCGTTCTTCACCCATTTCGCAAAGGCCAGAGTGACCTGGCAATTCAAGGTGACGGCCGGACGGACGGCGATATTGCCGGAGAGCCCGCTCAACGACACAGGATAGGGCACCTGGCACGCGGGTCCGTTCGAAATAGCCGGCTTGTCGGTATAGATGACGCCCATGCGGCGCAGTTCCTGCCGGCAGGCGATTTCGGAAGGCGGCATCATGCCCGGAGGCGATTGCGGCGCCTCGAACTGCCGGTCGAGGCGCGGCATGGGATTGTCGACGCGCGGAAGCATGGCAAGCTGAGTTCCCGGCTGCCGTCGCGGCATCGGCGACTGATTGAGTTCTGCCTGTATGGCCGATCTCTGAAGGACGGAGCGATTGGTCTGGACCGGCGCGTCCGAACCAATACCGTCGACCACGGGCTGATCGGTTTGACCCTCGGCGATATTTTGTTCTTCCTCCTGCACCAATCCGACGACGGATGCGGATTGCGCCTCCTCGGCAGGCCCGACACCGAGCTCGGCATCCATGTTGACGCCCTGGGACGGAATGTTCGATTGCTGCGCCAAGCCTGCTTCGACATCCGTCGTCGTCACCGCTTCGTCCGTTCCGGTGGAGCGTTTACCGCTGCTGTAATTGCTTGACGTGGAAACGACGGGGTCCTGCGCGCCCGGATAGGCGAATTGCCTTTGCGACACGCTGCGGTGCGGCTTGATCGAGCCGACGCGCGAGGAGCTGTCGACACTTGACGGCGGCACGAGGCTGTCTGCCGTGCAGGCGACCAGCGCCGACGACAACAGCAACGGCAACAGAGCACGTCGTACAATGGATAAATAGGCCATAGTCCTGATCCGTTGCCCCAGCCACGGTCGGTAACACTTACAAAGCCTAAACGGGAACAGTGAACGAATGCTTACCGTGGTGAATTGGGACACATCCAAGGAAGTTTAGTCAGCCTGATAAAGTGTGCCTGCAGGCCGAAATTTCGCGAAAGTCCGATGTGCGAAGCAGCAGTGCGGTCTTTCCCATCGGAACCGGATTGCATAGGCTGGATACCGGAATCAGTATTTGGCGATAGGAGCGAACGAATGAATGACAGCATCAAACCGAAAGGCGAGCTGACATTGCGCACGCTGGCGATGCCTGCCGACGCCAATCCTGCGGGCGATATCTTCGGCGGCTGGGTCATGGCGCAGATGGACTTGGCAAGCGGTATTCGCGCTGCCGAGCGCGCGCGCGGCCGCGTGGTGACGGCTGCGGTGAAGGAAATGGCTTTCGAGCTGCCGGTCAAGATCGGCGACACGCTGAGCGTCTTCACCGACATCGAGCGCGTCGGCCGCACCTCGATCACCCTGAGCGTCGAAGCATGGGCGCACCGCTCACGCTACAACCAGATGGAAAAAGTCACTGCGGCGACCTTCATCATGGTCGCTCTCGACGAGAACGGCGCCCCCAAGCCCATACCCATGGAGAGCTGACATCATGGGTTCGGCACACGCGCCGGAGGTTTACGTCTACATACGGACGGTCATGAGCATGGTGATCGGCCTTTCGCTCGCCCAGCTTCTGACGCGACTTGCCGGTTTCGTGCAGGCGCCCGGCAAGAACAGGATCTACTTCGTCCACATCGGCTGGGTGCTGTCGATGTTCCTCTACATCATCCATTTCTGGTGGTGGGAATATCGGCTGCAGTCGGTGCAAGTCATCACCTTCGCCGTTTATCTTTTCCTGATCTGTTTCTGCTGCCTCTTCTATTTCCTCTGCGTGCTGCTCAATCCGCCCTCCATCGACGAATATGGCGGCTTCGAAGAGTATTTCATTTCCCGCCGGGGCTGGTTTTTCGGCCTGCTCGCCGTCACCTACGCCGTCGACCTCATCGACACCTTGCTCAAAGGGGAAGCCTATTTTCAGTCTCTCGGCTGGGAATATCCGACCCGCAACATCGTCTATATCGTCCTTTGCATCATCGCTGCGATCACCGCCAACCGACGCTTCCAGGCGGCATTCGTGATCCTTGGGCTGATCTACCAGATCACATGGATCTTCCGTCTCTACGACGTGCTCCCGGGATAGGCAGGCATTTCGCTGCGTAAAACGGCTGCCATTTCGATGCTCTACAATTCTTGACCAGGACATCGCGATATTGTTCGGATCGAGTGTCCTTCGGATGTGGGTGGGAGACCGAGCCTTGAAAGCAAAGGGCTATGCATTGGGATTGGCGCTTGCTCTTTCGTTGCCTTGGTTTGCTTATGCAGAAGATCCCGCACCGGGCCAGGCCAACATCACCATCGCCCTGAAATACTGGGTGGAATTCGCAAAACAGGGCAATGCCGCCGCGCAATACGGCCTCGGCTATAGCCTCGCCAACGGCGATGGTGTGGAGCAGGACGACGCCCAGGCTGTCGCTTGGTACCGGAAATCGGCAGAACAGGATAATTCGCAAGGGCAATATGCCCTCGCCTATCTCTATTATCACGGCGATGGCGTTGCGAAGGATTATGGTCAGGCGGCCAAGCTCTTTCGCAAAGCGGCGGGACAACGCGACGCACGCGCCGAATATGGCCTTGGATATCTCTATTATAACGGATACGGAGTACCCAAGGATGCCGGGATCGCTGCCGACTGGTTCAACAAGGCGGCGGCGAAGGGATTGCAGGAAGCGCAGCACGGCCTCAGCTACATGGAAGCCAACGGCGAAGGTCCGATCAAGGATCTCGGTCCGCTGGGCGAAGGGCGAACCACCGGCAAAGACACCGGAGAGACGCCAGGCTGGGTCGTCTTTCAGCTGCTGATGGCGCTTCTGCCTTAGCGGCCGCAAAACGGCATATCGATAACGAACGGATCATCGACTGAGGGGTAAATCGTGAATTGGAAGAAGGGGGCCATAGGATTGCTCGTCATGCTGGCGGCCGTGGGAACCGCCCATGCCGACGTCGGGCGGAACACCTATGATCGCGGAGATTTCAGATCGGCCGTCGACTATTTGCGCCCCCTGGCAAACAAGGGAAATGTCGCAGCGCAGATAAAGCTCGGCCACATGTATGAAGAGGGCGATGGCGTCGAGAAAAATCTCGCGCAGGCCCTCCACTGGTACAGGAAGGCGGCCGAACAGGGAAATGCCGAGGCGCAGTTCAACGTCGGCACCATGTACGACCAGGGCGAAGGCGTCGCAGTCGACAAGAACCAGGCCATCCTGTGGTACGGCAAGGCGGCGGCGCAGGGCCATGCCAATGCGCAATACAATCTCGGTGTCATGTACGACACGGGCGAAAGCATCTCGCAGGACAAGGCGCAGGCCTTCATCTGGTATCGCAAGGCGGCGGAACAGGGAGATGTGGACGCGCAATACAATGTCGGCGTCATGTACGATCAGGGCGACGGCACCGGCAAGGACAAGAGCCAGGCGGTCATCTGGTATCTGAAGGCGGCCGACCAGGGCAAGATCGCGGCGCAATACAATCTCGGTATCATGTATCGCGATGGCGACGGCGTCGCCAAGGATGGGGCTCAAGCCCTCTCCTGGTTCCGCAAGGCGGCCGACCAGGGGGATGCCGATGCCAAGTACAATATCGGCGCGATGTATGCCGACGGCGACGGGATAAAGCAGGACGATAAAGAAGCGATCGCCTGGTTCCTGAAGGCTGCCGGGCAAGAGGATGTCGAGGCGGAATACAATCTTGGCGTCATGTTCCGCGATGGCGAAGGCGTCGCCAAGAATGGCAAGCAGGCCGTCTTCTGGTTCGAGAGAGCAGCCGGGCATCGCTATGCCGACGCGGCCTACAATCTCGGCATCATGTATCGCGATGGCGACGGCGTGCCGGTCGATCCGGTCAAGGCGCTGGAATGGTTCCGCAAGGCAAAGAACCTGGGCCATCAAGGCGGGACCGATGACGAGCAAGACCAGCCTTCCGACGCAAAGAGCATCCCGATCTGAGACGATCGGACCAATCCGCCGCTAGCCCCCCTTTTTTGGCCGCGCCATATCCGCGACCATCCAGCGAATCGCCGCAAACAGTGATATATCCTGCAACTTGAAGTACATCATGTCGCACATTGCCGCAAAGCGCGCAGAAGGTGGGGGCCCATGAGTTTTGCTGCTTCGGATCATCAAACGGCGTCCTTGCCGCCGCGCCATTTCTGGCGCCGGCTTGGCGCATGTTTGATCGACATCATCATCTTCCGGATCGCTCTCATCATCATATTCCTCGCAATATCGGCCGTGACGTCATGGGATGTGGCGCTGCCTTATCTCCGCAATCAGCGATGCGAGGCGATCACATCGGGGCCACTCATTCCGAAGGTAGAAACCGATTGGCCGCTGCAGCCCGGCGAGACCCGAACCAACAAGCTGTGCCAAGTTTCCTGGCTCGGCAGCAAGGGATACAAGATCTTTGTTTCATCGGTCGCTTCGCAGCAGGGAACGACAAACTGGACGCATAGTGTGTACTTGCCGGTCGATGACAATGGAAATCCGCTCGATACGGACGTAGCCGATAGGCCGTCATCCAACGTCGCACTTCTTATTCTGCCATTCGCATTTGCCTATCTATCGGCCAATGGCAGGCGCACGCTTGGGAAGCGCCTCTTGTCGCTAAGAGTGAAAACGACCGATAACGGGACCCTTCCCTTGGGATTGGCCATAAAACGCGAGCTATTCAAGTTTCTGCCGGTGATATTGCCGGCGATCCTCGGTTTGATCAGTCTCGTTCTTCCGCCATCCATGCCCACGATCGAGCAGCTGATCCAGCAGGTTCGCGACCCCAACCTCTTTACCGCCGGCGGTATGCTTAGCCTGATCGGCGTCCTGACGCCGCTCCTGTTCGTCTTCGCTGCTATCTGGTGGCTCTATCCGCTGATCGTATGGCACGGCCAGACTTTCTACGACCGTTTCTGCGACACAAAAGTCGTCAAGGATTGAGGCAATGCCCCTGGGAAACCGGGGATTGCCTTGGTGGCGAAAGGCATGAAAGATTGCCACAGGGCCGGGCCATGTCTTGCTGCTGCTTCTCCAGAGAGGTTCGATCGCTGTGAATCCGAAATATGCCGCACTTCCGTCGTCACTTCGCTTGACCTTGTTGGCAGCAGCTGTCGCTCTGCCACTACCGATGGCGGCGACGCCGGCCAAGGCCGCACCAGGCACATGCTGGTCGTTGCTGCAGGGCAAATTCGGTCCGCAGATCGAAAAATCGGTGAACGAAGTCGACCCTTGCAAGAAGCTGCCGGGTGTCGACCACAAGGAAAAATTCGAGGTCAAATCGCTCGATGTCTGCGATGGCCCGAACGGCGGTGTCCAGATCAACGCTCACGCCGAAATGGCCTGCAAGTCACATGGCGTGCTGAAGGCAACGATCAAAGGCGAGCTCGACGCATCCATGACGGTCGATGTCGGCGCATGCCATATCACCGACATGCATCTTGGCATCAACGGTCCGATCGGCGAGCTGATATCCTCCGTCGGCGGGCTGCAGGATCTCGCTCGCGGCTTCGCGCAGACGAAAATTTCGGAGATCTGTGGCAAATAAAAGCGAGGCCGGCGAAGCCACCGACCCCATCGAGCAAGATAACGAGACGGTTCAGGTTTGCATGGCACGATCCGCCTCGTCGGCACTTTTGTCGCCGAAACGGACGCCCTTCTTTTCGAAACCGAAGCCGGCAAACAGAGCTACGACGACGGCGACAATGCAGGCCACGGCCAGCAGCGCAAGGGCATAATCGCCACCCCATCTCTTCGCCAATCCAGCCTGGATCGAAGCATTCCCCGAAGCCAGCAGATTGCCGAGCTGATAGGCAAATCCAGGGAATGTGCCGCGCACCTCGTCCGGCGACAATTCGTTGAGATGCACGGGCACAATACCCCAGGCGCCCTGTACGAAAAGCTGCATCAGGAAAGCGCCAAGCGCCAGCATGACCGGCCCTTGCCCGTAAACCCAGAGCGGCGCGGCAGGGATGGCCAAGAGGGCAGCAATGACGATGGTGCGACGCCTGCCGATACGCTCGGACAGTGCGCCGAAGGACAGACCGCCGACGATCGCGCCGATGTTATAGACGATGGCAATGGCCCCGACCGTATAGGAATCATACTGCTTCTGGGTTTCGAGGAAGGTCGGATAGAGGTCCTGCGTGCCGTGGCTGAAGAAGTTGAAGGCCGTCATCAAGAGCACCGCCCAGATGAACAACGGAATGTTTTCACGCAGCACGGTGAGGAATGGTCGCTGCGGCTTGGATTGCCGCTGCACGAAGGCCGGCGATTCCTGCACGTTGCGTCTGATATAGAGCACCAGCAGCGCCGGCACCGCGCCGACGATGAACATGCCGCGCCAGCCGATGATCGGAAACAACAGGAAAAAGACGATCGAAGCAATCAGATAGCCGGAAGGATAGCCCGCCTGCAGGATGCCCGAGACGAGACCGCGTGACTCCTCGGGAATGGTCTCCATCGTCAATGATGCGCCGACACCCCATTCGCCGCCCATGGCCACCCCGAAGAGTGCCCGAAGGACGAGAAACATTGTCAGGCCCGTCGAAAAGCCGGTCAGAAACTCGAAGACTGAATAGAGCAGCACATCAACCATCAGTGTGACACGCCGGCCGTAACGGTCGGCGGCAAGGCCGAAGATCAGCGCGCCGAGCGGCCGCATGGCCAAAGTAAGGAAGATGGCGACGGCAACCGCCGGGACATCCGTGTGAAATTCCTCGGCTATATGCTTGAGAACGAAAACCAATATGAAGAAATCGAAAGCGTCCAGCGTCCAGCCCAGATAGGCCGCGATGACGGTGTTTCGTTGCTGGGGCGACAAGGAGCGTAAGCTATCCAATGCGGTCATCATGATCCTCCGACCGGATGGCGGCGGCGAGGCGGGCAATACCGGATGCCGTCGAAGCTGGGGGAACCCGGCACTGGCCGGGCATGTCGACGTTGCGGCCTGCTCCTCATTCGGCGCCTGCGAGGATCGCGCTATGCGGACTTTCAGATCAGCGACAACGCATCGGCCGCCCTCAGGTTGTAGCATATTTGACATGTCCGACGAACGGAAAAATCTACCATTCCGTTTCCCTTTTGTACCCTTTGCCTCTTCACATCCACGCGTTCTATCGCCATATTCGCCGCATGGCCAGATCACCGAAAAAACCCTCCGCCCCGTCCGGTTTCGAAGAGGCGCCGCAGACGCCGTTTGAAGGCGCGCCGCTGAGCGGCAGCGTCGCCGACTGGGTAAAGCAGCTCGAGGCCGATGCCGAAATGTCCGGCATCGAGACGCAACGCGAGATTGCCTCGAAGGCCGGCAAGCATCGCAAGAAGGTGGAAATCGCCGCTTCAAAGTCTGGACGCGGTACATCGATGGGCGGATCGACAGACCCGAAGACGCGTGCCGCCGCGGGCCTGAACCCGGTATCCGGCATGGACACATCGTTGGAAAACGCCGTCAATGCCGGTACTGCCGTGACGGCAACGGTCGAGGCGCTGTCGAAGCTGATCGAGAGCGGCAATCCGCTGTTCAAGGACGGCAAGCTCTGGACGCCGCACCGCCCTGCCCGGCCGGCGAAATCCGAAGGCGGCATCCAGATCCGCATGGCCTCGGAATACCAGCCCGCCGGCGACCAGCCGACGGCAATCCGGGATCTCGTCGAAGGATTGGAGAATGGCGACCGCAGCCAGGTACTGCTCGGCGTCACCGGCTCCGGCAAGACCTTCACCATGGCCAAGGTGATCGAGGCGACGCAGCGCCCCGCCGTCATTCTCGCGCCGAACAAGACGCTGGCAGCACAGCTCTATTCCGAATTCAAGAACTTCTTCCCGGACAATGCGGTCGAGTATTTCGTCTCCTACTACGATTATTACCAGCCGGAAGCCTATGTTCCCCGCTCGGATACCTTCATCGAGAAGGAAAGCTCGATCAACGAACAGATCGACCGCATGCGCCACTCGGCGACCCGCTCGCTGCTGGAACGCGACGATTGCATCATTGTCGCCTCGGTCTCCTGCATCTACGGTATCGGCTCGGTCGAAACCTATACGGCGATGACCTTCCAGATGAATGTCGGCGACCGGCTGGATCAGCGCCAGCTTCTCGCCGACCTCGTGGCGCAGCAATACAAGCGCCGCGACATGGATTTCATCCGCGGCTCCTTCCGCGTTCGCGGCGACACGATCGAGATCTTCCCGGCCCACTTGGAAGATGCTGCCTGGCGTATCTCCATGTTCGGCGACGAGATCGATTCCATCACCGAATTCGATCCGCTCACCGGCCAGAAAACCGGCGACCTGAAATCGGTGAAGATCTACGCCAATTCGCACTACGTCACGCCGCGCCCCACGCTGAACGGCGCCATCAAGGCGATCAAGGAAGAGCTGAAAATCCGGCTCGCCGAGCTGGAGAAGGCAGGCCGCTTGCTTGAGGCGCAGCGACTGGAGCAGCGCACCCGCTATGACGTCGAAATGCTTGAGGCTACTGGCTCTTGCGCCGGCATCGAGAACTATTCGCGTTATCTCACTGGCCGCAATCCCGGCGAACCGCCGCCGACTTTGTTCGAATATATTCCCGACAATGCCCTGCTGTTCATCGACGAAAGCCACGTCTCTGTCAGCCAGATCGGCGGCATGTATCGCGGCGACTTCCGGCGCAAGGCGACGCTCGCCGAATACGGCTTCCGCCTGCCCTCCTGCATGGACAACCGGCCGCTGCGTTTCGAGGAGTGGGATGCCATGCGCCCGGACACGATCGCGGTTTCCGCAACGCCCGGCAGCTGGGAAATGGAGCAATCCGGCGGCGTCTTCGCTGAACAGGTCATCCGCCCCACGGGCCTGATCGACCCGCCGGTCGAGGTCCGCTCGGCCCGCACGCAGGTCGACGACGTGCTCGGCGAGATCCGCGAGACCGCCGCCAAGGGTTATCGCACGCTTTGCACCGTGCTCACCAAGCGCATGGCCGAGGATCTGACGGAATATTTGCACGAACAAGGCGTGCGCGTGCGCTATATGCACTCCGACATCGACACGCTGGAGCGCATCGAGATCATCCGCGATCTTCGCCTGGGCGCCTTCGACGTGCTCGTCGGCATTAACCTCTTGCGCGAAGGCCTCGACATTCCCGAATGCGGCTTCGTCGCCATCCTCGATGCCGACAAGGAAGGCTTCCTGCGCTCGGAAACATCGCTTGTCCAGACCATCGGCCGTGCCGCGCGTAACGTCGACGGCAAGGTCATTCTCTATGCCGATACCGTCACCGGCTCGATGCAGCGGGCGATGGACGAAACCAGCCGCCGCCGTGAGAAGCAGATGGCCTTCAACCTCGAGCACGGCATTACGCCAGAATCGGTGAAGGCGAAAATTTCCGACATTCTCGACAGCGTCTACGAAAGGGACCATGTGCGCGCCGATATCGGCGGCGCCTCCGGCAAGGGCTTCGCCGATGGCGGCCACCTCGTCGGCAACAACCTGCAGGCCCATCTCAACGCCCTGGAAAAATCCATGCGCGATGCCGCCGCCGACCTCGACTTCGAAAAGGCAGCAAGACTGCGCGACGAGATCAAGCGCCTCAAGGCCGTCGAGCTCGCAGCCATGGACGATCCGATGGCCCGCGAGGAGGCCCGGAGCCTCGAAAGCCGCAGCGCGTCGGGCAAGCGCGCCGCCCCCGAACCCGAGGCATCACGCTCCTATTTCGCCAAGCCGAACCTCGATGAAATGGGGCCTGGCAGCGATGCCGGCACACCGCTTTTCCGCAAGAATACGCTGGACGAAATGACTGTCGGCCGCACGGAGAAGCCGGTGACCGGCAAGATGCCGGACAAGCCGATCACCCGCGCCAAGCCCGGCGTCGGCTCCTACGAGGATCCGGTGGACGAGAAGCAGCGCAAGGGGCGGACGAAGGGCAAGACGGGTCGACCCGGGCGATAAGATTGATGTCGCCGGCGAAAATCCGCCGGTCTGAGCTGCCGATTTGTGATAAGCAATGCCTGCGAGCATCGAGAGATATCTTGCTGGCCGTGCATCAGCACCTACATATCATTCTATAAGGAGGCCCACGGAGGGACGGAAGACGCTCGATCGCGGACCGTGCCGTGGGAAAGCGACAGCAACCACGGGAGAGAGACCGATGCCAGAGCCCTTCGTCGTCCGCCGCGAGACCCGCGTCCCGGCGCCGCCTGCCGCCATATTCGCGCTGCTGACCGATCCGGAGAAGATCCTGCGCTGGATGGGTACGGAAGCCCAGACCGAGCCTCAACCCGGCGGCATCTATCTCGTCAACGTCACCGGAGCCCGCGTCGCGCGCGGCTCTTTCCGAGAGGTCGTGCCGGTCCATCGCCTCGCCTATAGTTTTGGCTGGGAAGGCAGTGAAGAAGTGCCTCCGGGGTCGAGCCTGGTGGAAATCGACCTGATCGAACAGCCGGAGGGAACCTTGGTCCGCCTCACCCATACCGGCCTGCCGACATCCGAACAATGTGAAGCCCATGCAAAAGGCTGGGCGCATTATTTCGATCGCATGGCCGAAGTGGCGGCCGGGCGGGATCCTGGCCCGGACCCCATGCGTGGTCACGACCGCAAGAGCTGACGATGTCTCGAGCGTGGCGCCATCGGGCTAGATGGCCTGATATTCACAAGATATCACCGATCGGCGACAGTAGTCTTGCTCATGGCATATGAAGGTCTATGCGCCACCGGGAAGGTTGCGCCGGCAAGGATGACAGCCTGCAGCCGCCATGGCATGATCCCAGCATGGATTTGCCCGCCCCTCTTGCCTGGCTGGTTGACGAAGCCGGCACCTCGCCCAGCCCCGAACGCTTTCTGGCCGATCTGGGAGGACACCTGCTGGCCGCCGGGCTGCCTCTCGCCGGCGGCGCTCTGACGCTTGCAGCGCCGCATCCGATCATCACGCAGCACACCTGGCTCTGGCGCGCCGAGACCGGCGCAGTCGTCGAGGCCCTCGGCTTCGCCGGCACGGCGCTCGGGCAGGCCGGCCGAGACTGGCTCGGCGAACTCGGCCCGGCATGCGAGGAAACGATCGGGACTGCGCCCGGCAATTCCTTGCTGGCCTGGGCCGGCACCAGACCCTTCAGCTCTTCCGAAACGGATAGTTTGCGTCAGGTCACGCGCTTTGCCGCAGCCCCCTTGGCGGGCTTGGCCGCCCGCGCCACTCTATCAACCCTGCTCGAAGCCTATCTCGGCCGCAGAAGCGCCGCCAGGGTCCAGGCCGGCGCGCTCAGCCGCAGCACCGGCGAGACCATCCGCGCAGCACTGCTCTGCGCCGACCTCCGGGATTTCACCGCCCTGTCCGAAGCAACGGAACCGACCGTCATCATCGCGGCCCTCGACGCTTGGTTCGATCGCGTCGCCGGCGCGGTCCATGCCTTCGGCGGCGAAGTGCTGAAATTCATTGGCGATGGAGTGCTGGCGATCTTTCCCGTCACCGTGACACCGACGGAAGCCTGCGAGGCAGCATTGCGCGCCGTCACCGCCATCCGCGCCGGCATGGCCCATCTCGACGCGACACGGGCAAACCAGGGCCTGCCGCCGCTCCCCTTCGGCGCCGCCCTGCATTTCGGCGACATGCTATGGGGCAATATCGGCGCCGCCGACCGCCTGGACTTCACCGCCATCGGCCCCGCCGTCAATCTCGTCAGCCGCCTCGAGGGCCTCTGCAAGCCGCTCGGGCGCAATATCCTCGTTTCAGGATCGGTCGCGGCGGAAACGACGATGCCGTTGTTGTCTCTGGGAGACTATGAGCTGCGCGGGATTGCCGAACCTTGCGCGGTGTTTACGCTGGCGGAAAACTAGGATCGCGAACGACTTGAACTCTCATGCGCATTGCCAGCCGTGCCGCATATCTACCGATTGGCTCTAACGGCGGCTTGAAAATGTGAGGCTCCACCCGTCAACCAAAATTCCTCAGTCGTCGTATCGAGAAATGCGGCAAAGAGCGCGCTAGCCTCCTGTCGGCGAACGCCTCCGACGATTTCTACTGCTCTCGAAAGGTGCCTGGGTGGAGAATTTTCCAGCTTAACGTGAGCACATCCGCCGTAAGCATCTGGCATGGCGAATACAAGGCGCGTTATCGGCAAGTGCAGCATAGTGCCGAAACACATGATGCAAGGCTCCAGCGTTGTATAAAGCGTAATGTCGTCGTTTCGCGAGAAGATATAGTCGCCTCTAAACACCTGGTGAAAAAGGTTCATTTCCGCATGGTTCAAATGATTTGAAACCATGGTTTTATGCGAGCGCCCCAAAATTCGGCTTCCTGCGGATAGAACCGCGCCTACCGGGAATACGCCTTGTTCCAAAGCAGTCTTTGCCTCGGCCAATGCGAGGCCCATCATGTCGTCATCATTCGATTGAACCATGTAAGCTCCGCACGTTCGATTATCAAAAGTTGCGCAATCGCAGACTAGCGACTTTTACGATGGACACAATGATGTCGTCCCCGGCGACGGATTCTTGATCGATGCTGCACTAATAGAAAGCAAGCTTATTATGTGATTTGAAAATAATAGATTCGTCGATCAATCGAATTTGGGAGTTATCAACCTATTGGTTTTTCTGTCATTCTACCCTGCCGTTAAAACGCCTCTTGCCTTTTTCACAAAACCCTGTCACCCATATGCATGCTCGGGCATTTGCATGCCGGTGACTGGACTGATTTGGTGATCCGCTGACGGCAGGCAGCGGTTGGGTCTAAAGGACCCGCGCAGACGTTCTTTCCCCGTACGTGACTTCTCGACTAGCTTTCGCATGGCGCGGAGGCAAAGCCGTCCGGATTTTCCGGATTAATTAAGACTGATGGGTAAAGGACTATCCCCCATGGCCACCAAGGGCACCGTAAAATTCTTCAACCAGGACAAGGGTTTTGGTTTCATCACTCCTGACGGCGGCGCAAAGGACGTTTTCGTCCATATCTCCGCTCTTCAGGCTTCTGGCATCCAGTCGCTGCGCGAAGGCCAGCAGGTCACGTTCGACACCGAGCCGGATCGCATGGGCAAGGGCCCGAAGGCTGTCAACATCCAGGCTAACTAAGCCTCTGGTGACTGCCTGAGTGAGGTTTCGGACGGCGCGGCGAAAACCGCGCCGTTTTTCGTTTGTGAAGTGTTTGCGGGGCTGAGGCCCCCCTCGTCCTTCGAGGCTGCAGTCCTTGGCTTCCGCGCCTCAGGATGAGGGGGACCTAGCTCCGCGCGGCGCCATTCAAAGCGGTTTTCCGGTCAGACCCGGTCCCAGCCGATCGCAGTTAGCCCTCGTCAAGCGCTCACCCGTTCCCCCTCGCCAGCAAAATCCACCGCGGCGAAGGCGGCGGCGATCACTTCAGGCCCTGCACCCGGCTTGTTGGCATCGGTCGAGAGGATCTGGCGGTAGCGGCGCGAGCCGGGCAAGCCGCTGAACAGGCCGACCATATGGCGCGCGACATGCTGAAGACGGCCGCCCTCGGCAATATGCCGTTCTGTATAGGCCATCATCCGGTCGCGCAGAGCGTTCCAGTCCGATTCGACAGCTTGCGCCCCATAGAATCGATGATCGACATCGGCAAGAATGGCGGCGTTCTGGTAAGCGGCGCGGCCAAGCATGACGCCATCGACATGAGCGAGATGCGCCTCGGCCTGGTCAAGCGTCTGGATGCCGCCATTGATGCCGATGAAGACATCGGGCCAACGCTGCTTCATGCGGTAGACGATCTCATAGTCCAGCGGCGGGATCTCGCGATTTTCCTTCGGCGACAGACCCTTCAACCAGGCTTTGCGCGCATGGATCCAGATTGCGTCGGCGCCGGCATCGAGCACCCGCGTCATCAGCTCGGGCAACGCCTCTTCCGGCTCCTGATCGTCGACACCAATGCGGCATTTCACCGTCACGGGCGCCTTCGACACTGCTTTCATCGCCGCAACGCAGGAGGCCACCGTCTCCGGCGTCAGCATCAGGCAGGCACCGAAGGTACCGGATTGCACGCGGTCCGACGGGCAGCCGACATTGAGATTGATCTCATCATAACCATGGGCTTCCGCGATCCGCAGCGCCTGTGAAAGCTTGGCCGGATCCGAACCGCCAAGCTGCAGCGCAACCGGATGCTCTGCCGCATCATATCCCAGCAGCCGGTCGCGCGGTCCATGGATGATCGCGTCGGCCACCACCATTTCCGTATAGAGCAGCGCATGCCGGCTGATCTGCCGATGCAGGTACCTGCAATGGCGATCCGTCCAGTCGATCATAGGGGCAACCGCAAAGATCTTGCGGCCATAAACTCTAGCTTTTTCGTACAAATTCAAACCGTTATCGCCGATCTCTCGTGTCATATTTTTCAGACTTTTTCTCACCGTTGCACCTTTTTTCACTATCCAGTACAACATTGTAGCACTCTAGCGCAGGAATGTTGTACCGATGGGAACGATAAACGCTCGTAAGCGCAAAGATGGATCGATCGGATATACCGCGCAAATCCTCCGAAAAAAAGATGGCGCCATCATTTGGCGCGAGGCCAAGACTTTCGACAAGGAACGCGAGGCGAAGGCATGGATCCGTTGGCGCGAAGCTGAACTCGACAAGCCTGGCGCCCTTGAGCAGCTATCTAAAGAAGACGTTCCGCTTGCTGACGCGATAGATAAATACGTTGGCGCAAAGCGAACGATCGGTCGAACAAAGGAACAAGTCCTAAGGAGCATCAAAACTTATCCCATAGCATTGAAAGCCAGCCGAACTATCCGCAGCAATGATATTGTCGGTTTCGCGGACGAGCTGCTCGCCGGCGGCCGAAAGCCTCAGACAGTAGGCAACTATATTTCGCACCTTGCCGCGGTATTTCGAGACGCCAAGGCTGCTTGGGACATCGACCTTGATTATGCCGAAATGCAAACCGCGCAACGCACGCTCACTCGGCTGGAGAAGATTTCCAAGTCGGAGGAAAGAACGCGTCGCCCTACCCTCGATGAGCTCGAAATGCTCATGCAACATTTCGCTGATCGTCAGATCCGCGTCCCCGCCTCTGCACCGATGTGCAAGATAATCGCATTCGGGATTTTCTCGACCCGGCGCCAGGAAGAGATTACGCGTATCGCTTGGGATGATCTCGATGAGGCGCACAGCCGCGTGCTCGTCCGAGACTTGAAGCACCCGGGTCAGAAAAAGGGAAACAATGTCTGGTGCGAGCTGGTGCCGGAGGCAATGGCCATCGTTAAGTCCATGCCCAAGACGAAGCGGGAGATCTTTCCTTATCACGCCGATACAATAAGCGCCGCCTTCACGCGTGCGACTACCTTCCTCGGCATCAACAAGGAGGGAACGCCAGACGAAGACCGCCTGGTTTTTCATTCACTGCGCCACGAGGGGATTTCTCGACTATTCGAAATGGGCCGGACGATACCGCTGGCCGCCAGTGTTTCCGGCCATCGTACGTGGAACTCGTTGAAACGGTATACCGACATCAAGGAAGTTGGCGACAAATATGCCGGCTGGAAATGGCTTCAAGTTGTCACGACGGGCGACAAATCTGCGTAAGCGGTGGCATTGGGGGATTTTCGTCGATGCGACTATCGCCAATACGCGTTGAACAATGGTGCGAGCTCTATATCAGTCAGCTCGCACAATTGTTCAACAACTCTCATATTTTCAGCCCCAATTGCATATCGGAAGCGGATACACCCGCTTTGCAACGGACCGTTGCCCAATTGGACTTCATTGGACGCAGGGTAGCGCCTCAAAGTAAGCTGAAACTTATGAAACAGTCTAGTCTCATGCGGATGTATCACAAAATCCGATGGCGCGCCGATATGATGGCGTTTGGCGTAAACTGATACTTCGTTTCTGCTGGTAGTATAATTAGGCTCTGCGAACGCATCTCCCACTAAATCCCAAATTTGCATCGAGATCGACTTAGCACTGACTTCACCTTCATTTCTAAGACCTAATTGAAAGTTAAAGCGCATTTCCCTTTCATTAATACTTTGGGCGCTCGCGAAGGAGGTCTCCAGAGCTAAAATCGGCGACGTTGTGCGCCTGAACGCATCCTCAATGTCATAGTGCTCCATCGGATAGGATCGGCTTCCGATCCGCTTGAAATATTCCTTCTGGCCTTTTGCTTCGGACCGATGAGGCCGTCTCTCAGATCGAGGAACGTGGACGATGATGTACCCCGATGTTGGATCAGCAAGTGAAGTAATCCTAACAACATCGACGCCGGCATGCCGGGGCTGCAGGAGCTCAGCAGCAGCATCACGCACTGACGTTTCAGCTTTTGCTATACTAGGTATCGGCGTCAGCTTCTCCGCCTGATCGATTCCATCGGTGGCCCTGCAGTCCACACCAAAAACGATTATTCCACCGGCCGAGTTCGCAAAAGCTGAGGCCTCTTTTGCTAGGATTTTCTTTCCCGCCTGCGAGAGGCTGCCGTCAAGAAAGATCGGATCACGCGGTTCATTTGCTTTGAACTCAAGAGTCAAATCTTCCTGACGACCTAATAGGCCTTCGATCGCTGTTTCGCCTCCCGACACCAGTTCATTCCACATAGATCGCTCTCCTTCTCTCGCAATCTAGATAGCCGGAATCGACGTGTCGTTGAAGAGACGCTCATCAACTGCGCGGCGGCAATCACGGTGAGATTTAGCGTCAATTAGGATGAGACTCTGCGCCAGGAATGTGCCGTAGGGAGGGCGTAGCCCGACCGGAGGCACATTCCTGGCGCGGCGCAAATTTTGGCGTCTCATGATCGCGGTCAGCCCACTACGGTGGCGGTTTTCTGGAATTGAGAGCCGCCTTTGTGCCGGGTCGCCATGTAACCGATCATCAGATGAGATTATTCATGAAGTTCCGACAAACGTATTGTGTTGAAGTTGCCGCCGCGAAGACGTCGATCGGCCGGGCGACGGCTTTCCGCCCCAAGTCGGGGAGCCGAATCGGCGTTAGAATGCAGAAAAATGTGCCAACGCCGCCGAAGAATGTGCTTGCCATCTTTGACGACGAAGCGGAGATCGCCTGGATTCTCCGATCTGACGGTGTTGATCGGAGTGCCAAAGCCAGAAAGTGCCAATTTTGTGCTATCCATATCACTCTCCAAAGAAAATGGCCTCGCCATGGGTGCCCAGACGTCATCGGATCCTGGAAGCACGGCGCAGCTTTACCTTGCGCTAAGCGCTGCGACATGCTCTCATGCCGTGCGTTTTTGGTAACAGGTCAGCCAGCATGAGAAGGAACGGAAATGGGAGATGATCATCTCGACAAAGAAACTAGCGTCGAGCTGGGACTGACCGACAACGGCGTGAAGGCCAAGGCAAAATCGAGAACAATAGCCGCGATTGATCGGCTGGGCGGCAACATTGTTGAATGGGGGAACGTGATCCTTGAGGCAGGAACATCAAGGCGCCGGGCTAAAATGCAAGGAGAGGCTGATATTATAGCCGCCACGGCGGCGCGGGCTGTTGAATTGATTGGCACTAACGACGAGTTTGCTGCTCGAGCACTGGCATCTGAATTTGGCGGAGCCGCCCGAAAACAGCTAAACAAGGATGCAGTGGGATTCAAAGCCGGGGAAGATCTTCTCGAGCGCCCCCCTTCACCTGAGCAGACTGCATCCGGTCCAGAGACTCTCTCTGAAGAATTCATGGCTCGTTTTGAAGACTACGCTGCCGGGGCAACAACTGAGCAATTACGGGAGCGATGGGGCCGAGTTCTCGCTGGAGAGATTCGAGCACCCGGCACGTTTTCAAGAGCCGTTATGCGCGTCATCGACGAGATAGATGCGGACACCGCAGCAATCTTCGAGAAGACCTGCCAATCACGTGTCCTTAATGTCCTTCCGAAAGCATTGACGGGAAAGCTTGAGTTCCATGTCATAAAACAATTAGTTGAAGTAGGGTTGCTAATAGAACCTGGGCTAGGTCATATGATGCGATTTCGCGAAGTGACCCTAAGTGACGGCCGGAATATATGGCTCCTACCATTGGGCGATGTTGCGATAGCTTTCGATCGAACGAAGTCGGCTGGTGCGAATCCCGATGATCCAATCATCATGGACTCTGGGAATCTTGCCGTTCCGATCTACATTCTGACCAGCGTAGGAACAGCGGTCAGCTCCATTTTGGACGACAATTCTCCCGCTGCAATAGCTAAATGGATCGACGCTATTAAGGGCCAGCACCCAGATGTCGTCACAATGAGACGAAGCAACTATCGGGCGCCCTATAGTGTTGTTGATGGAGAATTTCCTCCGCTTTCTGTATCCGAGCAAGGATCAAATTGATCATCATCGAATGGGTGAGGAAGTCCGACGATTACCAAGTAAAAAGCTAGAAATTCGCGCGATGTTTGCTTGCCGCGACCGGTCACCTGGTGTTCAAATTTCCGCATGGAAAGCGTCGATTGCGGTATCACCGTTCGGCGCCCGGAAGGATGCAAAGGACGCTGTCTTGCGTGAGAGCGCTGCAGTTGTCACCGGCGCTGCAGAGCAGCCCCACACGGCAACTGGTATTGTGCTGATAGTCGGCGCCCGCGCCTTCGCGATTTGCTGCGTCGCAATCGATGCCCGCTTTGGCCGACATAGCCAACGAGCCCGCAACGGTGTAATGGTCTTCTCATGGCCCTAGACCCAATCAAAGCTCTTACAGACTATGCGGACGCGGATTGCACAGTGCAGTTTTGGGTTGCCGCCGCTCCCGCAGTTGAATTCAAATCTCTAAAGGCGGCGGTAAGCTACGCCAAAGATCATGGTGGCCGATGGCAGGAGATCGAAATCACGGTGCATTTGCCCCGGGAGGACATCGTCTATGCAACCGAAAAGGTGCATCGATTGATTGATGCATTGCAAATTCGAAACAATCGGTAGCTGCGTCCACCTCGGGAGTTTTCGTCACCGGGCTTCTGAGCGATTCCTACAGAGATTGTGGCTCCTGAAATTTATGTAGAGATCTTAGTCTATCAACAGCACCCCAACCAGACGGAGAAAAGCCGCCGGCTAGTGGGATTGGCGGCGAGCCCGTATCCGTCAACCGCCACATTGTCGACGATGACCTTGCGCGGATGAATAGAAATTAGGTTGAGCAAACCAACATCAGGAATGCTCGCAATGACGACCGCAGTTCATCACTCTGTCATGCCTCGGCCCTAGCGTCCATTCGGGGGCTTGTTTCGACTATGGAGGCGTGAATGTATAAATTTATGGCCAGTCTTTTGCTCGGCACATCGCTGACCTGCGCAGCCGCTGCAGCTTCGGCAAATGCCAAGCCCTATGAGCATGTGTTGCTGATTTCGGTGGATGGCCTGCACGCGGTGGATTTGGCGAACTACGTTGCAGCCCATCCGCAGAGCACAATGGCTTCTCTTCAGAAGACCGGTGTGTTTTATCCGAACGCCGTTACCACCAATCCCTCCGATTCATTCCCAGGTTTGGTCGCACAAGTGACCGGTGGCACCCCCGCCGTGACGGGCGTCTATTATGATGACTCTTTCGATCGCAGCTATTTTGCCGCAGACTCGAAATGCCAAGGCAACCCCGGTATCGAGGTCAACTTTGCCGAGACCATCGACATCGACGATACCCGCCTCGATGCTGGCGGCACGCCGGGTAAGCCGATGACGCAGATTGATCCAGCCAAGCTGCCGCGAGCGCTAGTGAGCGGCGAGTGCAAAGCGGTGTTTCCGCATGATTTCGTCCGCGTGAATAACGTGTTCGAGATCGTGCATCAGCATGGCGGCCGCACCGCGTGGAGCGACAAGCATCCGGCCTATGAATGGCTCAATGGTCCATCCGGCACGGGTGTCGACGATCTGTATGCGCTGGAGCAGGATTCGCTTATTCCTGGCAGCAAGGTGAAAACCACCGGAAGCTTCAAGGCTGAGCGGGAATTTGACGCGGCGCACGTGAAAGTGCCGATTCCGATGAAGCCGCCCCATTGTTCCGAGATGATTGCGCCCCTTGATTCCGGGATGATCTCGCCCCCTGTTTAATGGGGTCTGCAGGCGATAATTGTTGTCAGTTCATTCAGACGAAGTGTCAAGCTTTGCGCGGCAGGTTTCGGCGCAGACTGTCGCCGCTCAAATCAATGCGATGGGCGTTGTGAATGAGACGATCCAGGATGGCATCAGCGTAAGTCGGGTCTCCTATGACGCCGTGCC
>NZ_JARWKZ010000036.1:0-60866 GCF_050577975.1 Rhizobium sp. BR 315
ACCACCGCCGACATTGCCCGCGGCGATCAGTTCCTTGCCCTTCTTGACCAGGGCATCGAAATCGGGGCTGCGATCGGCCTTGCACGGGGTCATCAGGGCCGGGATCACGCCGGAGAAAATGCTGGATGTCATCTGTCTATCCTCTTGGCTGCAAGTGCATCGGCAACGATGTCCAGCCGCATTCCCGGCCGCACGTCACCCTGTCTCAGCATCCATACATCTTTGTATTCAATTTGTCGACAAGAAATATATAATGATCGGAATTCATGAATCGGGCCGCCGGCTGCCGTCAGCGACAGTTTCACCCCCGAAACCTGTATCGGGAAAGCGCTCTGCAAGGCTCGGGTGATTTTCGACCGGCAAATTGTACGTCCCGCAGAAAGCCGGAGCGTGGACGCCCCGACCTCCCACGGGAGGAGCCTCAAGATCCGGACACAGTCTTCCTGTGCAACGGCTCCTTCCGGTGCCAGTTCTCAAGAATCCTGCCATCCGTATGCTTCTGTTGCGCCCAGCGGATTCCGTTGGAGATCACCCTCAGAACATGCTGGTTATGATATACAGGATAGGTTTCGTGGCCGGGACTGAAGAAGAAGATGCGGCCGCGACCGCGCTGGAAGGTACAGCCGCTGCGGAACACTTCGCCGCCGGAATACCAGGAGATGAAGATCAACTCGTCAGGCTGGGGAATATCGAAGGGCTCGCCATACATTTCCGAAGCTTCGACTTCAAAATACGGGGGGAGCCCCTCCGCGATCGGATGGGAGGGATTGATGACTCACACGCGTTCGAGATCGCCTTCGGGGAGCTCGCGCCAGGAAAGGTTGGCATTCATTCCCATCAGGCGTCGGAAAAGCTTCGAATGATGGCCGGAGTGTAGGATCAGGAGGCCCATGCCCATCAACACGCGCTGCTGGATGCGGTCGATAAGCCCGTCGCTGACCTCATCATGCGCCACATGCCCCCACCAGAGTAAGACGTCGGTATCGTCTAGTAGCGAATCCGGCAGCCCCTCCTCCGGATCGTCCAAAGTCGTCAGCCGGATATCGAAATCCGAGCTTTCAATTCCGCTGGCGATCGCCCCACCCATTCCATCGGGATAGAGCTTTTGCACGATCTCATCGGTTTGCTCGTGCCGGCCCTCGTTCCAGATGGTCACTTTTATCGTCATTTCATGCTCCCCAGGCGGGCTTCAGGAGATTTATGCTCGGCAAGCACCTGCAAAAGGTGACGGGTCCGCGGCACATTCGCCGGCAAGAAGAACGCTCTTCAACATCTCTCCCCTTAGCTCCTCCCGCGACCTCCAATCACCACAACAATGTACACACGTACAGCAATAATTTTCGACACCGCGGTCAACCTATCACCAGATATATAGTTATCAATATGTTTTTCATTGAATATTTTTCGTACAGAGGCTACCAATCCTTATGCAAACGTGTGCGCAAATGGAGAAGTTTATGTCAAAGCCCGTTCGTCTTGCGGTCATCGGAGCCGGGCTGAAGGCCGCAGAATATGCCCGCAGCTGGGTGCGCATGCCTGAAATCGAATTCGTAGCGGCAGCCGATGTCAGCGAGGCATCGCGTCGACGGTTGGCCGACATTTGCGGCGCTGCAGGCTGCAAAGCGCCGCGGGACTTCGACGATTTTCGGGTGATGCTTGCTGAATGCCGGAACGATCTTGACGCCGTCTATGTATCGACGCCCCATGCCTCCCATGCCGAACAGGCGCTGGCCGTCACTGAAGCCGGCCTCGATCTGTTCCTGGAAAAGCCGATGGTGACTTCGGTGATCGAGGCAAGGGCGCTGATCGAGGCCAGATCGAAGGCCAACAACGTCGCCGTCATCGCATTCAACGGCGCGCTGTCACCACTCGTGCAAGACACCTACAGGCGCGCATCCGCAGGCGAATTCGGCGAGCTGGTCAGCGTGTCGGCAACCATATGGGAGGGCTGGTCCTCGCAGTATAACGGTCATTGGAAGCAGAAGCCCGAGCTTTCCGGCGGTGGCTTCATGTTCGATACCGGCGC
Source organism: Rhizobium sp. BR 315 (assembly GCF_050577975.1). Classification (NCBI taxonomy): domain Bacteria; kingdom Pseudomonadati; phylum Pseudomonadota; class Alphaproteobacteria; order Hyphomicrobiales; family Rhizobiaceae; genus Rhizobium; species Rhizobium sp. BR 315. The sequence goes on from NZ_JARWKZ010000036.1 coordinate 2,027, forward strand.
GCACATGATGAATACCGTGTGCCTCCTCGTTTGCTCCGAATTCGAACGTGTATCCGCCTATATGAACAATTACGCCAAACCCATCGACATCACCTGCGCGGTCGCAGCGCGTCTCGAAAACGGCGCCCTGGTGACCTTCAACGCAGCAGGCGAAGGCCCTCCGGGATGCGCGTCGCACATGACATTGTTCTATTCGAAGGCGATCGTGCGAATAGACGCCTGGGGCGCCTGGCGCGAAATCGAGCAGAACGGGAAATCTAGCACCCGTGAGATTGCCGAGGCTGCCCATCAAGAGAATCCGTTGAAATCCTTCCTTCGTATTCGTCGCGGCGAGGAGGAAAACCTCTCCACCGTGGAGAATGGGCTTCGCTTTGCGCGCCTCTGGGATGCTATCAAGAGATCTGCGGCACGTGACGGAGAATCGGTGAGAATCTCCGATATCGGCTAGCCGATAGGAAACGGGAATGAACAAGCGCATCACCTCGAAGGAAATCGCAAAGCTCGCCGGGGTCTCTTCCTCGACGATCTCAAGGGCTTTTTCGGGGGATCAGCGGATCAGCGGTCGGACGAGAAAGCAGATCATGTCCATCGCCGAGGAGCATGGCTATCGTCCGAACGCGATCGCCCGTTCATTGAACAGCCAGCGGTCGCGATTGGTCGCCCTCGTCGTGAATTCGATAGAAAACCCGTGCGAAGGCCAACAGCTGCAATATCTGGCCCAGCGGCTGCAGGAGCGCGAGTTGCTGCCGATCCTGCTTTGCTGCGCGGGATACGACGATCGGGCGCACCTCATGCGCATGGCTTCCGCCTATCAGGTGGACCATGCTGTCATTTTCTCCGACATGGTTTCCATGGCGGACGCCATACAGATCTTCCGAACCGCCCGGCCGATCATGGTCTCCTTCGAGCCTATTTCCGATCCCAACATATCGCAACTGCTCGTCGATGGCTCGAAGGCGGCGGCGGAGGTAATCGAAAAGGCGTTGTCTGCGGGCCGCAGCCGCTTCGCATATCTGACCGGCCGCAACTCCAGCTGGATAGACAAGCAACGCAAGCGCTGGTTTGCCGATGCGCTTGCCAGACATGGTCTCGGCTTCATTGCCGAGAGCCACGGCGACTACTCCTACGACTCGGGCTTCAAGGAAGCCGTCATGCTTCTTCGCCGATCACCGGTCGACGCAGTGGTCTGCGGCAACGACGTGATGGCGATCGGCGTTCGCGATGCGGCGACGAAGGTTCTGGGGAGGAGGGTTCCCGAAGATCTTGCGATCATCGGACAGGATGGTGTCAATCTCGCAATGTGGGAATGCAACGACCTAACCACGCTTGCGCTGGATTACCCCGCCTACATGGATACGATCATCGGCTTCATCGAGGATCAGGCCCTCGGCAGGGAAAGCGCGACCATCGTCACCCACGAATATTCCGTTCGCTGGGGCTCTACCTGCTAGGGGCTCTGGCGTGCGCCCGTGATCTCTCATCTCATCACGACGCCAGGCTCGTAGTCGCGAACGCCAGCACGGCATAGCGACCAATCTTGGCAATCGCGACGAGCAAAAGAAACGTCGGCAATGGCTCGCGCAGCGCGCCAGCAGCGACAGTGATCGGATCACCAACAATCGGGAGCCAACTTGCCAGCAGCGACCAGCGGCCGTAGCGGCGATACCAGCCCTGCGCCCGCTCCATCGCACTTTCACCGACGGGGAACCAACGTCGATGGCGAAAGCGCTCGATCCAGCGCCCCAGGCCCCAATTCACCAGCGAGCCAAGTACATTGCCGAAGCTCGCGACGGCAACAAGCATGAAGGTCGAATAGGACCCAGTCGCAGCATGCCGACAAGCACGGCCTCGGACTGCATGGGCAGGATCGTTGCCGCGGCAAGCGCTGCCACGAACAGGCCGAAATAGGCTGCAAGATCGATCATGGCTCAACAAATCCCGTAGTCATCTTGCACCGCACAGGGAGCCAGTCCGTCTCCAGGAGCATGTCGTTGACGCTCTCTTTCATAATGCCTCTATCTTTCAGGAGAAGGTGCGTGTCAACGAGCCCTATCGCCTGGCGACCAAAGGTCCGAAACAGATCTGCTTTCCGGTGAGGAACAGCCGTGATATTCGCTTGCCCGCAGCAACTCTCGCGAGTATCCCTCGGCGGACAATGTCATAGTTCTCTACATAAGCTGAGCAATCAATGAACCCGATCTCCGACGATGCCTGGTCCCCATGGCCGCCTTCCGACCTTGCGGGCCGATTGAAGCATGCGTCCGGCGTTTGGTATGTGGTCGGCGGATGGGCGCTGGACCTTTGGCACGGCACTCAAACGCGCGAACACGAGGATCTGGAGTTTGCGATCCTGCCTGAGAGCATGCAGGAGTTTCGCGAAGTATTGGGAGAGCTGGATTTCTTCACCGTTCATTCGGAGGTCATCGAGCATCTCGCTCCGACTGAAGTGCCGCCAGCGCATGTTTCGCAATTGTGGGGCCTGGATGCTCGCAACGCATGTTGGCGCATCGACATGATGCTCGAAAGAGGAACGTCTTCGACCTGGATTTACAAGCGTGACCCGTCCATCCAGGCGCCTCGTTCCGAGATCATCCGGATCAGCGATACGGGAATACCCTATCTGGCACCCGCCGCCGTGTTGCTGTTCAAGGCCAAATATCTCCGGGACAAGGACGAGGCGGACTTCGCGCGTGCCCTGCCCCGGCTCGATTTTGCCGAAAGGGAAACGCTGCGGCGGTGGCTGGATTTAGCCCATCCGAACCATCAATGGCTGGCAGCACTTTGATCCAACGGCCGAGGCTACGGTGACCCGCAGCCTAGAAACGCAAAAGCCCGCGCCGGCAGGGCGCGAGCTTGCGAGGAGCTATCCCGCTTAAACCTGCTCTGCTTAGCGGCGTGAGCCGAAGGGGCGGAGCGTCATATGGCGATTGACGTCTTTGTAAAGCAGGTAGCGGAACGGCCCTGGGCCTCCGGCATAGCACGCCTGCGGGCAGAAGGCGCGCAGCCACATGAAGTCGCCGGCTTCCACCTCGACCCAATCCTGGTTCAGGCGATAGACCGCCTTTCCCTGTAGCACGTAAAGGCCGTGCTCCATCACATGGGTCTCAGCAAAGGGAATGACGGCGCCCGGCTGCAAGGTGACGATCGTCACATGCATGTCGTGGCGCAGATCGGTCGGATCGACGAAACGCGTCGTCGCCCACCGCCCATCCGTGTCGGGCATCACTGAAGGTGCTATATCTTTTTCGTTGAGGATCAGCGGCTCGGGATGAGCCAATCCTTCAACGGACTCATAGGCCTTGCGGATCCAGTGGAACCGCGCATGGCCACCAGAGCGGTTGTGGAGCGACCACTTCAGGCCCGGCGGCAGGAAGGCATAGCCGCCCGGCTGGAGAACGTGCTTGCCGGTCGGCAGCGTCAGTTCGATCTCGCCATCGACGACGAAGAGCACGCCTTCGGCCTCCGGATCCTGTTCCGGCCGATCGCTGCCGCCGCCCGGCGCCACTTCCATGACATATTGCGAAAAGGTCTCGGCAAAGCCGGAGAGCGGGCGGGCGATCACCCAGCAGCGCGTATCGTTCCAGAAGGGAAGGAAGCTGGTGACGATGTCCTGCATGACCCCTTTGGGAATGACCGCATAGGCCTCGGTGAAGACGGCTCGTCCCGTCAGGAGATCGCTCTGCGGCGGGTGGCCGCCAAGGGAGGAATAATAGATTTTTTGCATCGTCTCGCCCTTCGTTCTCACAATTTCCCGGGAGGCTGCAGCCTTCGCCCCATCTCTCTATTGGATGGCGGCAAAGCCTTAATACTGCGTCACTTCGCTCCCGCCTTTTCCAACAATGTCGCGATCTTGTTGTAACTGCGGCCACGAGCATGCTGCAACGGTGTCACACCTTCATGATCAGCAATATTGACATTCGCCCCAGCGTTGATCAGCAACTCGACGATTCGCAGATGACGCGGACCACCGTCGCTGAGGATAATGGCCTCCAGTAGGGCCGTCCAGCCGAGCCGATTGATGTGGTCGACATTGACGCCCGCCTTAATCAGCGTATCGACCGTCTCGACATGGCCGCGCTCCGACGCCGGAATGAGTGCCGTGCCGCCATAACGGTTTACGCTCGCAAGGTCCGCCCCATGGGCAAGTGTGAGCTTGAGGATCTCCAGGTGGCCGCGGGCGCCCGAATAGAGATAGGGGCTGTCCTGAATATCGTCCTTAGCATTGACGTTGGCGCCGGCCTCGATCAGTGCGCGTGCGGCATTTACCTTGTTGCCGTGCGTGGCGACAAGCAAAGCGGTGGCGCCGCTTTCGTCCCGTGCGTCGATATTGGCACCGCCCGCAAGAAGCCGTCGGATAGCCGCAACATCGTCCATAGCAGCCGCATTGTGCAATCGAAGATCCATGGAGTTACCGTTAGCAAGAAGAGGAAGGTAAAGAACCGTGAGGAGGAGCCATGCAGAGAGCAAGGCCAGCTTCCATAGGTGCCGCCACAATGGCCTGCCAGGAACAGAGGCGGCAAAAAGCAGCGGCAGCGCAAATCGAATATCCCAAACCCGGTTCATTCGGCATGAAAGCTCTCGATTGACGATCGGCTAGGCGCAGTTGCGGCGCGACATTTCCTTGACGCGAGGATAATCATAGGCATTGACCTTCGAGGTCGTGTAGCCAGCGCCGACAAGTGCTTCCGCAAGCTTGATGGCGGCCGTGACACCGTCGATGACTGGAACGCCGGTAGCCGCCTGCAGTCGATCGCAAAGGGAAGACATGCCCGCGCAGCCGAGAATGATGGCTTCGGCGCGGTCTTCTTTCTTGGCCCTCTCGATTTCGGCGACCAGCAGGCGCTCTGCCTGTACGGGATCCTCCTCCAGGCCAAGCACCGGCAGGTCGATGGCGCGAACATTGCGACAATGGCGTTCCGCACCGTAATCGCTCACCAGATCCTCGATAATGGGGATGGAGCGCGGCAGCGTCGTGATGATCGAGAACCGGCGGCTTATGGTCATGGCCACCTGTACGGCCGCCTGGCAAATGCCGATGACAGGCCCGCGGGCGACTTCGCGCGCCGCGTGAAGACCGGGATCATCGAAGCAGGCGACGACATAGGCATCGACCCCGAGCATCTCGCCCTTAAGGATTTCGGCAAGCATTCCCGGCACGGCAGCGGCCTCATCTGCACCGCCTTCGATGCTGACTGGCGTGTCCAGCGGGTTCACCGCCGATACTTTCGTATCCTGCTGCTTGACCCGCAATGCGCTGTCCAGCGCCTGGGACGTCATGGAAGCCGTGGAGTTGGGATTGATGAGACGAATATGCATGAGAAGGACCTTTCATCCATCCTTAGTCGCGCTGCGGCTTTATGAAGTCGGTGATTGGGGGAGCCTTAAGGACGAACTGGCGATCCGAAACGATGTAGTTGTCGGCATGCAGGCGGGCAATCGGTTGATAATGTTCCGGGTCGACGTAGTGACCTTCGGCGTCGAGACAATTGCGCCGCACATGCATGTGGACGACTTCGCCCAGTACCAGCGTGCGCCGCGGATAATCGATGAGGCGCTCGACCCGGCATTCGAAGACGCAGGGAGCCTCCTGGACAAAGGACGCATCGATCTTGCGGCAGGCGCTCGGCGTGAGGCCGGCCATGGTGAGCTCATCGAATTCGCTGTCAAAACCCAGGCCGCAGACCAGCATCTGCTGCGAGATCCCCATGTCGACCATATTGACCACGAATTCCTGGGTCCGCCTTATGTTGGCGAGCGTATCCTTTTCCTCGCCGCTCAGGCGCGGCTGTATGCCCAGCACCACGATCGGCGGATCGTGCGAGAACACGTTGAAGAAGCTCATCGGGGCCGCATTGTTGTGACCGGCGGGCGAACGCGTCGTGACCAAAGCGATCGGACGTGGCCCGATGAAGTTCGTCAGAAGCCGATATCGGCTTTGAGGCTCAAGCTCGGCAAAGTCGAATTCCATTGCGCCATCCTGCAGATTGATTTTGATTGACAATATAATTCCATATTGTAGACAATTTTGCAATCAAAAACCGATTGTTGTGATTGACTTTTCCCCTCGCTTCGCGCTTCTCTAGCCGCAACGAGGAGTGAGATTCATGACCGACCAAACAGGGGTCTCTGTTCAGCAGATTGTCGAGAAAGTCTGGCTGTCTATCGCCGAACGACGGCTGAGACCCGGTGTCCAGCTCAAGGAAGAGCAGATGGCCACCATCTTCAACGTCAGCCGCGCGCGCATTCGCCAGGCACTGGCACTGCTGCAGCGCGACGGCCTCGTCGCCATCATCCCCAATCGTGGCGCCTTCGTGTGCAAGCCTTCCGTGGAAGAGGCCCGTGACGTCTTCTTCGTGCGCCGAACGGTCGAGCGCTGCGTGGTGGAGCGGCTCTGCAAGGGAATCTCCAAGGCCGACATCAAGCGTCTGCGCGACCATGTCGCCAAGGAGCGGATCGCCAATACGCAGGACATCACCACCGACATCATCAAGCTTTCCGGCGGCTTCCATCTGCTGCTGGCGGAGACGGTCGGCTCGGATTTCCTCTTCGCTACCATGCGCGACCTGATCTCCCGCTCCTCGCTGATCACGGCCGTCTACCGCAACACCAACCGCTTCAATTGCGGTCCCGACGAACATGCCGAGATCGTCGAGGCCATTGTCGGCAACGATGCGGACAGAGCAACCCATCTGATGGCTCACCACCTCGAGCATGTCGAATCGGAACTCGACCTGACCGAGATCCGCGACCTCTCGCACGACCTGCGCGCCGCATTGGCCTGAGCCGGCCGAAACGTCCGCCTCGATCACGCGTCCGTCACGAGATGGCAGGCCACCCTCGTTCCATTCGACAGCCTGCGAACCTCAGGCACCTCCGCCGAACACCTCACGGTGGCAAGCGGGCACCTCGGATGGAAGGTGCAGCCCGATGGTGGCTTCAGGGGGCTAGGTACCTCGCCGCCCACCAGCTCCTGATCGCGCTTCGGGGCGTCGATGCTGGGGATGGTTTGCAGCAGAAGCTGGGTGTAGGGGTGTCGCGGGCGGGCGAAGAGTTCTTCCGTATCTCCTTCCTCGACGATCCGACCCAGATACATGACGGCGATGCGGTCGGACATGTGCCGCACGACGCTCATGTCGTGGCTGATGAAGAGATAGGTCAGGCCCAATTCGTCTTGCAGCCGGCGCATGAGGTTCAGGACCTGTGCCTGCACCGAAACGTCGAGCGCGGATGTCGGCTCGTCGCAGACGAGGAATTCCGGCTCGCTGGCAAGCGCGCGAGCAATCGATATGCGCTGACGCTGCCCGCCGGAAAACTCATGCGGAAACTTCTCGCCGTCCGAAACGGAAAGACCGACGGTCAGCAACAGCTCCTCGACCCGCTCCGTGATCTCGGCTGCGGTTTTACGCAGCTTCAGCTCGCGCAGCGGCTCGGCGATGATGTTCTTCACCCGCCAGCGCGGATTGAGCGAAGCGTAAGGATCCTGAAAGATCATCTGAGCGGACAGCGGCTCTCCGCTGCGCCCGGGCGAAAAGCGGATCTCGCCGCCCGTGGGAGCGTAAAGCCCGGTCACGAGCCTTGCCACCGTCGATTTGCCGCAGCCGCTTTCGCCGACGATGCTGAGGCAGCCGCCCGCCGGCACGGTAAAGCTGATATCGTTGACGGCCTGAAGAAACTGGCGCGGCTTTCGTTCCACAACCCGGTTGAGCCACGGAGCAGAAACGTCGAACGTCTTGACCAGCCCGTCGACGGTCAGGGCGGCCAAATTTCGAGAGGAAGTCGTCATGCGGTGCCTCCCGCGTTAAGCCAGCAGGCGCTTAAGCCATTGCCGGCCGGCATCAGTTCGGGCCGCTCGCGCCGACAGCGCGGACCGGCGGATTTGCAGCGTGGATTGAAAGCGCATCCTTGCGGGATCGCGTCGAGCCGCGGCATCGAGCCATCGATCTGGTTCAGCTTCTTTACCCGCGCTCCGAGCGAGGGAATGGAAGCCATCAGCCCCTGCGTATAGGGATGGCGCGGCGCATGGAGCACCTGCTCGACCTCGCCGATTTCGATGAGTCTGCCTGCGTAAAGCACAGCCACGCGGTCCGCAGCCTCGGCGATCACGCCCATGTCGTGCGTCACCAGCATCACCGCCGCCTGCTTTTCCTTGCACAGCCGGCGGAGCAGCGAAATGATCTGCGCCTGGATCGACACATCGAGCGCCGTGGTCGGCTCGTCAGCGATGATCAATTTCGGCGAGGCCGCAAGCGCAAGGGCAATGACAACACGCTGGCGCATGCCGCCGGAGAACTGGTGCGGATAGTGATTGACCCGCTCCTCCGGCGAGGGAATGCCGACATCCCGCAATAGCTGTACGGCGCGCGCCTTTGCCTCGGCCTTGCCGAGTGACAGATGCTGGCGGATCGTTTCCGAAAGCTGCGCGCCGACGGTGAACAGCGGGTTCAGCGACGTCAAGGGATCCTGAAAGATTGCGCCGATCTCGCGGCCGCGAACGCGCTCCATCGCCCGGTCGTCGAGCGTGTCGATCCGCTGCGTACCGAGCCAGATTTCGCCACCAGCGATACGGCCTGGACGCTCAAGAAGCCCCTGGATGGCAAGGCCGGTCATGGATTTACCCGCACCCGACTCCCCGACGACGCCGAGGATTTCGCCGGCCCGGATGGACAGGCTTATATCCGACAGCGCCGTAACCGTGCCCCGGCGGTTTGGAAACTCCACCTTCAGGTTTCGGACGTCGATAACAGGCTGTTGTGCCTCAAGCATGGCTCTCCACCTCGATCGGATAGCTGGGCGGGAAGATCTCCGAAACGGGCGGATGGTTCCAGCTTCGCTCGGGATACTTCGCAATCAGCCCGTCATACTGGGCCTGCGCCTGAACGCGCGCCTTTTCCATATCGAAGCCGGCCAATTGCCGATCCAGCATGGATACCCGGCCGTCGACGAAGACAGCGCGCGTCACCTTGCCGGAACCGCCAACGACCAGTGTCGTGATCGGATCGACCGATGGCGCCATGATCGTGTCGTCCAGGCTGAAGACGGCGATGTCGGCACGGGCTCCCGCCTGCAGATGGCCGAGATCGGAGCGGCCGAGCGCCCTGGCCCCGCCGAGCGTAGCCGCATCGAACAGGTCGGCAGAACGCACCCGGTCCGGCGCATGATCGCTGATGCGGCAGGTGATGAGCCCGGCAAGTAGGTTCATCAGCATGTCGGACGGCGTCGTATCCGTGCCCATGGCGATGTTGATGCCGCGCTTGCGGCAACTGGAGAAGGAATTGAGGATCGAGCCGCTGCGGGCGGAAACCAGCGGGCAATGGACGATGGAAACGCCGTTTTCGGCATAAAGCCCGAGGTCTTCTTCTGTGGCATTCGTTGCATGAGGCGCAATCATCCGGTCGCTCAGCAGCTTATGCTTGGCGAGCCAGACGGGAGCGGTCGAGCCATGCAACATGCGCACCGTGTCGACTTCCATCGTGCCCTGCGCCATGTGCAGGCGGAACTTGCAGCCGAGATCGCGCGCGGCCGCATCGGTCCGCTGCAGAAGGGCAAGCGTCGACGTCTCCACCCGATCCGGCGCCAGAAGGCCGCGCACGAGATCGCCATGCCGACCATTCTGCCGCTCGATATAGGCGACGGCGTCCTTCAGGCCCTGAAAGCCGCGCTCTTCGTCGAAGACCGGAACCATCTTGCCCGGCGCTTCCAGCACCATGCCGCCCGAGCGATAGGCGGGGCTGAGATAGACGCGCAAGCCAAGATCGCCGGCAGCCTCAGCCGCCGCGTCGAACTCGGCGACGGTCTCGCCCCATTCGCGATAGAACAGCGAGGCGATCGGAGCGGCGGTGGTGATGCCGTTCAGCAGCAGCTGTCCGAAGGCAAAACGCTTCTGGAATGCCAGCTCTTCCTGCGAATACATCTCGTAGGGGCCAGCTTCCACATAGCTGCGCGGCCAGACGCGTCCCTTGGCCCAGCCGGGATGGCAGTCGATGCCGAGGATGGTGGTATCGAAATCGGACAGGGCATCGAGGTCGATCAAGCCGGGGCTGATAACAGCATTGCCGAAATCGATGCGGCGCGCGACTTCGCCGGAAAAGTTGTGGCCAACGAAGAGAATGGCGCCGTTTTCGAACACGACCTGGCCGTTGCGGAGCAGCCTGTGGCTGCCTTCCTTGTGGCCGACGACCCAGTTCGCGGTGATCAGCGTGCGCCCTTCCGGGCACTGGCCGAGCGAGAGACTTTCCATTGCATGTGCCATCAGGGCATCTCCACCACGGCTTGGCCGCCGCGTGCCGTTACACGGCCACCCTTGACCACGAGCGGGCGGGGCGCGATATCGACGACGGCGTGAGCGAGCGTTTCACCGGCGAGCAGGGTGAAATCGGCGTCACAGCCGACCTTCAGGCCGTAGTTCTCGATCTGCATGACATCGGCGCCGCCCTGCGACACGACATGGAGGACGTGTTCCAGATCGCGGTCGGAGCGCAGTCCGTTCTTCATACCGATGACCTGGGCGCGATCGAGCATGTCCGGGTGGCCCCAAGGACCCCAGGTATCACGGATGCCGTCACAGCCGCCGCCGACGCGAACGCCCGCTTCCTTGAGGCGCATGATCGAAGGCACGGCTGCCGAAGGCGCGCCCGTGGTGAGGATCGCCACGTCCAGTTTTGCAATCTCGTCGATCAGTTTCCCGACGCGCAGATAGTCGTTCATGCCGAGCGCAAAGGCATGGCTGATCGCCACCTTGCCCTGCATGCCGTTGGCGCGGATACGCTCGAACATCAGTTCCATCGTGAAGGCGCCGAGCTCGCCCGCCTCGTGCAGGTGAATGTCGATCGGAACGCCGTGTTTGGTGGCAAGGGCAAACAGGATATCCAGCTGGCCCTTGGGATCGCGGTCGATGCCGCAAGGATCGATGCCGCCCAGGACTTCACAGCCCTGGCGCAGAGCCTCGTCGAGCAATTCCACAGTCCCGGGCATGACCATCACGCCGGACTGCGGGAAGGCGACGATTTCGATATCGATGATGCCCTTGAGCTTCTCGCGGGTTTCCCATACGCCTTCAACGAGCCGCAAACCATGGGTCGGATCGATATCGACATGGCTGCGGATATGCGTGCCGCCGTGCGCCGCCAGACCGATGGCATGTCGCATGGACTGACGATGCGGATCGATGCCGATTTCCAGACGGTGCTCGCGCTCGAAATCGATGCGTTCGCGCAGGACAGCGGCACGATTATTGACATGCCACGGCATGCCCCAGGTGGTCTTGTCGAGATGGGTATGGGCGTCGATCAGGCCGGGTGCGGCGATTGCGTTGCCGCCATCCTCGATCGCCATGCCCGGCTCGGCTTCAAATGTTCCAAAACCGGCAATCTTTCCGTCTCGGATCAGGATGTCGCAGGTTTCGCCGGCCATGGGCCTGACATTGCGGAGCAGAAGATCGTTCATGAACTTACCTCAGTTTGGGATTAAGGGCGTCGCGCAGCCAGTCGCCGAGCAAATTGACGGCCACGACCAGCAGGCAAAGCTGAATGACGGGGAACAGCACGATCCACCAGGCGCCGGAAAACAGGAGCTGGTTACCGATGCGGATGAGCGTGCCGAGTGACGGCTGGCTCGGCGGCATGCCGATGCCAAGGAAGGACAGCGTGGCTTCGGTAAGGATCGCCATGCCGAAATTGAGCGTCGCCGCCACCATGATCGGCGTAAGGGTGTTGGGCAGGATGTGTTTGGCCATGATGCGGCGGGCGGGCACGCCGATCAGTCTCGCCGCCTGGACATAGTCCTTGCCGGACTCAACGATCGCCTGCGCACGCACCGTGCGGGCATACTGCACCCAGCTCGACAGCGCGATGGCAAAGACAAGCACGGCCGAAGCGCCGATCTCTCGCAAGCTTTCCGGCAGCATCTGCCGCACGACGGTGGAGACCAGGATCGCAACGAGAATGGTAGGAATGGACAGCATGATGTCGCCGATGCGCATCAGCAGATTATCGATGAAACCGCCGAAGAAGCCGGCGACCAGACCGGCGACGAGACCGATCAGCAGCGAAAGCACGACCGAGGCAATGCCAATGACGATGGAGATGCGCGTGCCGTAGAGAACGGCAGACAGCATATCGCGCCCTTGAGTATCCGTGCCGAGAAGATAGGGCATTTCGCCGCCCTCGTGCCAGATCGGCGGCAATTCCGCCTTCCACATATCGAGCTGCGCGCCGTCATAGGGATTCTGCGGTGCAATCAGCGGCGCCAGCAACGCCGTCAGGATCAGTATGGCAAGGATCGTCGCGCCGATGATCGCCGCCTTGCTATGGGTGAAGGACCACCAGAGGTCGCTGCTGCGAAGGCGCTTGAACAGCGACGGACGCAGGGGCTTTTCCAGTTTCGACGTTTCGGACAGTTCCATGGTCATCGAGCGGGCTCCTGGTTTCGATCAGCGTGCGGTGCGCAGGCGGGGATCGATCACCGCATAGGCGATGTCCACCAACGTGTTGAGAACGACAAAGATGAAGGAGATGATGCAGAGATAGGCCGCCATGACAGGAATATCGAGGAAGGTAACCGCCTGGATGAACAGCATGCCCATACCCGGCCACTGAAACACCGTCTCGGTGATGAGCGCGAAGGCGATCAGCGATCCGACATTCATCGCCGTCATGGTGACGACAGGCATAAGACAGTTGCGCAAGGCATGGCGGAAATAGATGCGCCAGCGCGGAATGCCGCGGGCGCGGGCAAACTTGATGTAGTCGGAGCGCAGTCCTTCGAGCATCTCGGCGCGCACCAGACGCATGACGAGCGTGATCTGGTAGAGCGAAAGCGCAATCGACGGCAAAATGAGCGCGGCACGGCCGGACGAGCTCAAGAATCCAGTCGACCACCAGCCAAGCTGCACCACGTCGCCGCGACCGAAAGCGGGCAGCAATCCCAAAGTGACCGAAAAGCCGAGAATAAGCAGAATGCCAACGACGAAGCTCGGCAGGGACACGCCGACGATAGAGAGGAACTGCAGCCCCTCCGTATACCACTTGCCGCGCTTGATCGCCGTCAGCACGCCCAAAGGAATGCCGAACACCAGCGAAATCAGCGTTGCAACGAAAACGAGCTCCAGCGTGGCGGGGAAGCGCTCGCCTATCAGCGGCAGCACTTTCTGGCCATTGCGGTAGGAGACGCCGAAATTGCCCTCCGCCGCATTGACGACGAACCGCACATATTGCGTCGGGAGGCTGTCATTGAGGCCAAGCCGTTCGCGCAGTGCCGCGCGATCCGCTTGAGACGTTTGTTCGCCGACCATCAATTCGACCGGATCGCCTGCGAGCCGGAAGATCAGGAATGCCAGCAAGGCAACGGCAAGCATGACCAGGATTGCATTCCCGAGACGCTTGATGATGAAAACCAGCATGGGGACCTCTAAGCTTCGCTTCGGTCTCCGACAGACTTATCTGGGCGGCCCGAGGGAATTCACGTTCAGCAATGGGGTGGGGAAAATCGGCGGCAGCGAGCTACCAAATGCATGCCGCATATTGCTTGAAGCCATCATCGCTGACGGCCACGGCAATGCGAGCATCGCTTGCTGCGGACCTCCTCCCTCACTCTCTTGGTGAACCATTAACGCAGATATTTCGATGTTGTCAACGAGATTGTCGACAATATAGTACGCTAATGTTGAACAGAGAGACCCTAACTGGCCGGAGCCCTGCGTGGGAGGGCTATCTGCGGGATAACGCGATTGCGACAATTCCTGTCGACGGGAGAAATCGGCAAAAAGGAAGAGAGCGCCCTGCGGGATCGCAAGGCGCTCTCTCTTATTTCGATGCTAGGACGTGCCGGCCGTTATTGGGCCATTTGCGTCAGCCAGAGGCGCGGCTTGTTGTCGGCACGGAAGTCGATGCTCTTGACCTTGCCCAGAACTGCCCAGGCGATCGGCTGTTGATGGAGCGGTACGAGCATGACCTGGTCCTTGGCGATCTTCAGCGCCTGCCCTTCCAGGGCGAGCCGCTTCTCATTGTCCGGCTCCTGCGCTGCCTGCGCTACCAGCTTGTCTAGATCCGGATTGGACCAGCCACCGTAGTTCGATACGCCCATGGCGCCCTTGCGGGTGGACAGAACCTGCGACAGCAGCGAGTAGGCATCGAGCGTCGGCTCGTTGGCCCAGCTCAGGTTGAAAACATCGGCTTTGCCATTGCTGCGCTTGGGCGTCTGCACTGCACGCGGGCCGATATCGATGTTAGGCTGAAAGCCGCTGCGTTTCAGCATGTTGGCGAGGCCGGAGCAGATATCTTCTTCGTTGATGCTCTCGTCGTTCATGCAGGTGTAGGTGAAGGCGAGATTCTTCTGGCCGGCGTCGTCCAGCAGCTTTTGCGCGAGCTTGGGATCAGCAGGCTTGAAGGTATCGAGATCCTTCGCATAGCCGGAGATTTCGGGTGCGATCAGCGAGCCGGACGGACGGGCCAGGCCACGCATCACCTTCTTGTTGATCAGATCACGATCGACCGAGGCTTCGAAAGCCTGGCGCACGCGGATATCGCTGAACGGATTCGGCCGACCGTCTTCCAGCTTTTCCTTGCGATTGAAGGCGACAAAGACGGTGCGCAGTTCCGTGCGCTTCTTCACCGTGATGTTCGGCGTGGACTCCAGACGAGGCAAATCCTGGATCGGTGCGGAATCGATGAAGTCGATCTCGCCCGAAAGCAGAGCGGCGACGCGTGTGGCGGCCGAGGCGATCGGCACGAACTCGATGCGATCGAGATTATGCTTCTTCTGATCCCACCAGCTGGTATTGGCAACCAGCACCGTCTTGGCGTCAGGAACACGGCTGTCGAGCTTGAACGGCCCGGTGCCGTTGGTATGCATCGTGGTATAGCCTTCGACCTTTGATGCAAAATCCGTCGGCTTTTCGCTGTTATTGTCCTTCAGCCACTTGGCATTGAAGACGAAGATATTGGTGATGTCGTTCAGGAACAGCGAGGTGGGTGCGGAAACCTCAATGTCGACAGTGTAGTCATCGACCTTCTGAATGCCGGCATAGAGCGGAATATTGCCGCGCAGCGGCGAAGCAGGATCCGAAGCGCGCTTGAACGATGCGACGACGTCATCGGCGGTGAAATCGGCGCCGTCGTGGAATTTCACGCCCTTGCGCAGGCTAAAGCGCCAATGCTTGTTGTCGATCAGCTTCCACTCGGTGGCAAGCGCCGGCTCGATCTTGAAATTCGCATCATAGCGAACCAGCCCCTCATAGATGTGATTGAGGAAGGCGAGGTTCGACGTGGACGGAACCGAATCCGGATCCAGCGAGTAGATGTCCGCCCTGCTACCCCAGCGCAATGTCGCAGCATCGACGGGCGCGGCCAGCGCAGCTGTGGCCAGTGCGGCGATGATGATCTTCTTCAAGCCAATCAATGTTTCCTCCCTCAGTTATTTGCTGGGTCCCGATCTGACGAGCCTGCCCAGTTTGACCGGAGTATCAATGCGGCACCCGCTATTGTCAATTAAATTGTTGACAATTATCGTACCCAAAATTCGGCCAGATCGGCGCCAAATCGGACAACTGAAATATCGGAGGAAAATATGGAAGACCTGCTTCTGCTGCATGGAACGATTGTTACCGTCGACAAGGAGCGGCGGATCATAGAGGATGGCGCGCTCGCGATTTCCGGCGATCGGATTGTCGACATTGGCACCGCAGAGGAGCTGGCACCCCGTCATGCCGGGAAAAAGGTGATCGACTGTCGCGGCAAGATGATCATTCCCGGCCTCATCGACGCGCACGGCCATGCGGGCCATGCACTGATCCGCAGCATCGCCGCCGATACCAACTCCCTATGGATGCGGGTAGTGACGCCGACCTACTATCATTATGTTACCCGCGACTTCTGGTATGCGGACGGACTTGTGTCGGGCCTGGAGCGGCTTCGCGCCGGGGTGACGACGGGAGCGAGCATCATTACCTCGATGCCGCGCGCCGACGACCCTGTTTTTGCCATCAACCACGCACGCGCCTACACCGAACTCGGCCTGCGTGAGATCGTCTGTGTCGGACCATCAGGCCTTCCCTGGCCGCATCCCGTCACCCGCTGGGAAAGCGGCAAGCCCGAGCGGCGCAACATCGCCTTCGAAGAGATGATCGAGGGCTCGGAAGCGGTGATAGAGGCGGTGAACGGCAGCGCAGACGGACGCATCAGCGTCTTCCTGACGCCGTTCACCATCGTACCGTCGGTGGAGCCTTCCAACGCATCGACGCCGGACCAGGCAATCAATCTGACGGATGGCGACCGCATGCAGGCGCGCCGGGTTCGCGAAACAGCGCGCAAATGGGGCGTGCGCATCCATTCCGACGCCTTCGCCGGGCAAATCCGCATGGCGTTTCAGGACAGGGAGAACGCGCTTCTCGGGCCCGACATCCATCTGCAGCATTGCTGGGGTATCTCGCATGAGGAGATGGACATCCTGGCCGAGACGGGCACCCACGTTACCCACGCTCCACCCGGTCGATCTACGCCCGTCCTGGAAATGATGGCAAGAGGCATCTCCTTGGCCATCACCTCGGACGGCGTCTCTCCCAGCCGGCACTTCGACATGCTCCAGACCGCTCGACTGTTCCAATCCACGCAACATATCCTGCACAACCACGACCGGTACCTGCTGCCGCCGGGCAAGGTCTTCGAGATGATCACCATCGATGCCGCCAGGGTTCTTGGCATGGAGCGCGAGATCGGGTCGCTCGAAGTTGGCAAGAAAGCCGATATTGCCATCATCGACATGCGCAAGCCGCATCTGATGCCGAACTGGATGCCGGTTCACCGCCTCATTCATCAGGTTCTGGGAAGCGATGTCGACACGGTGATCGTCGATGGCAAGGTGCTGATGGAAGCCGGCAAGGTGCTCACGACGGATGTCGATGCCGCACTTGATTTCGGCCAACAGGAGGCCCTTGCCCTTGCCGACCGGGCTGGCCTGCATGCTCATATGCACGATCCTGGCTGGGGCAAGCTGCAGCGTACTTTCTCTGAACCGGTAAAGCTGCCGCAGGCTCCGGACTGTTAAGGCCAAAGCCTTCCGATATGCCGATCGATTGCTGACGCTTTAAGGCTTCAGCGGTCGTCGGCCACCTTCGGAGAAGCGGCAGCCGGCGAAGAAAGCCAGTTTTCGATCACCTCGACCAGCAATTCCGGGCACTCCTTATGCGGGGTATGCCCGACGCCTTGCAAAATACGGCATTCTCCATGCGTCCCCGCGATCCGGCGGGGATGCGCAACCGAGCCGAATTCATCGTGTTCGCCATGGATCGTCAGTTGCGGGCAACGAAGTGCCTGAAGCGCTGCGTCCAGGTTCCAATCGCCAAATTCCGGGGCCAGCCATGTATCGATCCAGGCATGCAGAACCCATTTTGCTTTGTCGCCATGGTACTTGGCCAAACGGTTCATGTTTTCTGGCAATTCGAACTCTTTTTCGGCGACCCTGATCCCCGTCAAGGTTCGGTCCTCTACAAAGGCCTGGGCGGCGATGCTGATTACCGCCTTGCACTGTACTGGAAATCTCGCTCCCGCCCATATCGCCATGCCACCGCCGACGCTGTGCCCGCAGGCGATGAATTCCTTGATCGATAAGTTCTCGCAAAGAAGAGGCAGATACTGCTCTGCCTCCACAGCGATGAAATCCCGGCTCAGAATATCCGTGCGGCGGTCTGAGCGCCCGAAGCCGAGGCGGTCATAAGCGATGACCTGCCGATTGAGAGCCGCGGCGAGCAATTGCGGAAACTGCCTCCAAAGCGCTACGCATCCGAGGGAGTCGTGAAACAGGATCAGCGGCGTGTTCGCAACCGGATCGAGCGGCGTCCAGGACTTGGCAAAAAGCCGTCCGCCCGGGCTCTCGATCCAATATTCCTTCTCGCTGATCTCAGTCACGTCAACTCTCCGAACCGTTATGTCGCCCCCATATATCCAGCAAGAGTGTCATGTCTGGATGGCGCCCGCCTGGCAATATGATTTTGGTACCGTTTCTCATTGGCTCACGCTGCGGCCGGCTCGGCAAGGATCAGATCTTCCGGGCCTTGCGACGGCCGGCCTTGGTTCCGGCCGGAGCGGCAACGGATGCCCGCTTGACGAGCGAGCATTCGAGCTTCGTGATCTGATAGCGGCGCTCCCGCGGCAGGACCGCGGTTTCCAGATGTTCGATCGCCCATTGCCCCATGGCCATGTGCGGAAGAACCGAGGTGGTCAATGGCGGTACGAGGTGACGGCAGATGTCTTCATCGTCAAACCCCATGACCGACATGTCCTCCGGAATGCGAAGCCCCGCCTCCTTGAGAGCCTCATAGCAACCGATGGCGGTGCGGTCGTTCTGGCAGAAGATCGCCGTCGGGCGTTCGGCAAGGGAAAGCAGCTTCATCGTCGCGGAGTAGCCGGCGCTAGCCGACCAGTCGCCTTCTATGACCAGCTCCGGATCGAAGGGAATGTCGGCGGTCGCCAGCGCTCGGCGGTAGCCCGTCAACCGATCCTGGGCTGCCTGCATCCATGGTTCGCCAGTGATCGTCGCAATCCGATGGTGGCCATGCGAAATCAAATGTCGGGTCGCCGTCTGGCCGCCCGCAATCTCGCTTGGAACGACTGCCGGAAATGCATAATCCGAGGTGTAGCAATTGAGGAGCACGATCGGGATATTAAGATCGTAGAGATAATCCGGAATTTCCACCTCGCGGGTGAATATGGTCATATAGATCAGAGCCGAAATGCCGCTGCTGCTGAGCGCCTTAATCGCCCTCGGCTCCATGGTCGGATCGCTCATGGTCTGGGCGACGAGCAAAACGTTGCCGGCGTTCCACGACGCCTGCCGCGCGCCTTCGATGGCGACGACCGCTTCCGGGCTGGTGGCGAGCTGGTCGACGGCAAAGCCGATAATGCCATCCAGTTTCGATGGCGACAGCAGCGCCGGCGGCGTGGAAAATACCGGAGCGACATAGCCGAGCTGACGCGCCGCCTCGATAACCCTTTCGCGGGTTTGCTGCGATAGGCGCATGCCGGGCGTGTTGTTCAGAACGAAGGACACCGCACTTTGCGAACACCCCGCAGCCTTGGCGATGTCGGTCATCGTGACCCTGTTGCCGGGACGGCGGGCATTTCGTTTCGGCGCCTTGTCGTCGTCAACCATCTGATCGCCGTTTGCGGCCGGCATTTTCTTCATAATGACGTTTCATCTCCCATCAAGCGAAACCGACCAATTGCCCCACCGCCGGCCTCGCGCGCTAATGTCTATTATCACCAATGAATCAATCTCGGCAACTGGCGCAGACGCGAATGCGGATACCATCCACAGCTTCGAGCCGAAGATCGCTTGAAATTGAAGCAAGTAGCGAGATTGCCGGCGGCTTGACGTCTCATACCCGTGATATTGTAGTACTAATTCTATTTACTAATCGAAATTAGTCGTATACCGTCGCGCCGTGGCTGGACGTGCCGTGTCTCGCTTGGCGAGAGACCCTAGGAGGGGGTGCAGGACCGATCTGCCGCGAGTTGCAACTAGATCCCGCCAGCGGATCTATGGGAGGATGATCATGAAGTACCTAACACGGGGCGCTGCCGCCTTTGCGGCAGGGCTGATGTTAAGCTATGCAACGGTGACTTACGCAGCCGACAAGCCGACGCTCGCATTTGTCGTCAACGGCGCATCCGATTTCTGGAAGGCAGCCGAGGCCGGCGTCAAAAAAGCCCAGGCCGAGCTGCCGGACTTCAACATGGAATTGAAATATCCCGAGCAGTCTTCGGTCGCGATCCAGCAGCGACTGATGGACGATCTTGTTTCCGCCGGCGTCAAAGGCATCATGGTTTCCGCCGTCGACCCCAAGACCTCGACCGACGGTCTGAATAAGATCGGTTCCGAAACCGCCCTGTTTACGACCGACAGCGATGCGCCGGATACCAACCGCGTCGCCTATATCGGCTCCTCCAACGTCGATGCCGGCAAGCAAGCCGCCGAAATCGCCAAGAAAGCCATGCCGAACGGGGGCAAATGCATCGGCTTCGTGGGTCTGCTCGGCGCAGACAATGCGAAGGAGCGCATCCAGGGCATGAAGGACGGACTGGCGGGCACGACGATCGTGCTGACCGACGTGCGTGGCGACGATATCGACCAGACCAGAGCCAAGAAAAACGTCGAAGATGCACTTGTTGCAAGCCCCGATGTGACCTGCATGGTCGGCTTCTACTCCTACAACACGCCGCGCATCTACGAGGCGCTGCGTGAAGCAGGCAAGCTCGGTCAGATCACCGTCGTCGGCTTCGATGACGATCCGATCACGCTTGGCGGCGTCAAGGAAGGAACGATTGCTGCCACGGTCGTGCAGCAGCCCTATCTCTGGGCCTATCAGGGCATGAAGCTGATGGCCGCCTATCTGAAGGGCGACAAGTCGGGAGTTCCGGCCAACAAGCTGATCATCATCCCGACGAAGATCATCGGCAAGGATGATGTGGACGCTTATGCTGCAAATCTGAAAGCGATGGCTGGCAAGTAAGGCCATCCTGCAGCGGCGCCGGTTGCGAGGACCGACGCTGCTCGAATGCGATTGCACACGACGCAGGGGCTTTTGAAGTCACATCGTACAGGCGCAATATTCGTATGAATCAAAGATCTGATACATTGGCATCAACGGAAGCCGCGCTGCCATTTCTCAGCCTTTCGGGAATTGGCAAGACCTACCCTGGCGTCATCGCGCTCGACAATTTCTCGATGGATGTCAGCCCCGGCGAGGTCATCGGCCTCGTCGGAGAAAACGGCGCCGGCAAATCGACGCTCATGAAAATCCTGGGCGGCGTGGTCAAGCCGGATCGCGGCGCCATTCGGCTTGATGGGGCCGAACACGGTGCCTTTACCGTGGAGAGCAGCATTGCCTCCGGGATCGCCTTCGTCCATCAAGAGCTCAACCTGTTCGAAAATCTCGATGTCGCTGCCAATATCTTCCTCGGTCGCGAACCCTTGCGCGGCGGCGTTCTCAAGCTGGTCGACCGAGATCGCCTTCGAACGATGGTCGCTCCTCTGCTGAAACGCGTCGGCGCAAATTTTTCCCCGGATACGCCGGTGGCTTCGTTGTCGCTGGCGCAGCAGCAGATGGTCGAGATCGCCAAGGCGCTTTCCATCAATGCGCGCCTCGTCATTCTCGATGAGCCGACGTCCAGCCTGCCGCTTGCCGAGACCGAAAAGCTGCTCACCGTCATATCGTCGCTCAAGGCGGAAGGCATCAGCGTCATCTTCATCTCGCACCGCCTGCATGAGGTCGAGCGCGTCGCCGATCGCGTCATCGTGCTGCGCGACGGAACACTTGTCGGGACATTGCCCAAAGACTCGATCGACCATGATCGCATGGTCAAGCTGATGATCGGCCGCGCGTTGAGCGCTCGCGATGCGGAACCTGCCCGCCCCCCGGGTGATGTCGCGCTGAAAGTTTCGGCCATCCGCACCGCGGCCTATCCGACCCGGCCGGTCGACCTCGACATCAGATATGGCGAGATCCTTGGGCTCGCCGGCCTTGTCGGATCGGGCCGGACGGAGCTTGCACGCGTCCTCTTCGGGATCGACAGAAGCTATGGCGACGGCGCTACCATCCTTAATGGGCGAAAGGTAAAACTTACCTCTGCCCGGGAAGCGGTCGCCAACGGCATCTTCCTCATCCCCGAGGATCGCAAGCTCACCGGCATACTGCTGGACATGCCGATCTCGCAGAACATATCCTTGCCCAACCTTCCGACCTATGCACCTCATTTCATGGTGTCGTCGGAGTTGGAAAATGCAGCAGCCGAAACGCAGCGCCGGCAGCTCGGCATCAAGGCGCCCTCGATTTCGACCCGCACCGGTACTCTTTCGGGCGGAAACCAGCAGAAGGTGGTCCTAGCCAAATGGCTGTCGATGCGCCCGAAGGTTCTGATCTTCGATGAGCCGACGCGCGGTATCGATATCGGTGCGAAGAATGAAATTTATAGCTTGATGCGCAAGCTCGCCGATGCCGGCGTCGCGATCCTGATGATTTCCAGCGACATGGAAGAGGTCATCGGCGTTTCCGACCGCATCGCGGTCATGCACGAAGGCCAGATCGCCGGCATTCTCGACAAGGACCAGTTCAGTCAGGAAAACGTGCTTTTGCTGGCCGTCGGCAAGACGCTACACTAGAGCGGTTCGGCTTTTCATGGAATCTCTGAACCGCTCTGTCTTATTGTTTTTACACAATTCCGGACGGAAAACCGCTGCGCACTTTTCCTGGAATTGCTCTAACGGCTGCAGCCAATAGGAATTGAAATCGATGAGCAAGAAAGACCTGGGCCTGCTCCTGTTGATCGTCGTCGTCGGCGTTGTCGTGACGATCATCAATCCGCGCTTCCTTTTGCCGATCAATCTGGCCAATACGTCCAATCTCATCGGCCTTTTCGGGATATTGTCGATCGGGCAGGCCTTCGTCATCATCACCGGCGGTATCGAACTGTCAGTCGGTTCGCTGGTCGCTTTGCTCGGCGTCCTGTTCATCGATTTCATCGCTGTCCAGAACATGCCCTGGGCCGTGGCATTGCCCTTGATCCTGATCCTCGGCGGCGTCCTCGGTGCCATCCACGGCTGGCTGATTACGCGGCTCAATCTTCAGCCCTTCGTCGTCACGCTTTGCGGCCTGCTGATCTATCGCGGCGCCGCACGCTTCTACACGGCGGACGGCACTGCCGGCTTCGCCTTCGGCCAGAACTTCCCTTCCTTGGAATTTCTGACCGCAGGCCGCTTCTACGGTGTGCCGAACACCTTCATAGCGCTTGTAATCATCGCAGCCATCATGTGGATCGTCCTTCATCGCTCTGTCTACGGACGCTATCTCTACGCCATCGGCAAAAATGAGGAAGCCGCCAAATATTCCGGCATCCGCACCTCGAAGATGGTGATGATTTCCTATGTCATATGCGGTGTATTGACGGCACTTTCTGCGATCTATTTCGCGATGTACACACGTTCGATCTCGCCGGCGAGCCATGGGCAGTTCTATGAACTCTATGCCATCGCCGCTGCTGTGCTCGGCGGCTTTTCGCTACGCGGCGGCGAAGGATCCCTGATCGGCGTGGTGCTGGGCACGATCCTGCTGCAGGAATTGCAGAATCTCGTGAATCTCCTCGGCATCCCCTCCTCACTCAACTTCGCCGTCATGGGTGGGGTCATCCTGATCGGCGTGCTGATCGATCAACAGTGGAGCGCAATCCGCGCGCAACGGCGCTTGCTGTCCGCCGCCCGTCAGGTGGACGTAAGACAGCCCGCTGAATAGGGCATGTCATCGCGGCAACGTCGCACCGCTGCACCGAAGGCTGATATCATCGAACGGGGGTGACCTACCGCGTCAGGTAGCGGCCAGCTTCTGACCCAAGCTTCGCCTCGACCTCGTCGCCACCAACTACCCAGCGACGGTGTCCTCCAAGGCCAGGGCCGCCGTCAGCAACCGCTCATCCTGGTCCTTCGGAGCCGACAGCAGGAACCCGACCGGCATGCCGGCGCTGCCGCTGCCGCAAGGCAGCGACACGCCGCACCAGTCGAGGAAGTTGCCGATCAGGGTATTTCGCAACGTCTTGAAGTTGACCTTCACGAACAGCTCGTCACCCGCCTCCAAGGGGCCAAGCGCCGGCGCGACATGGGCAACAGAGGGATAGGCGATAAGCTCATTCGGCCCGAGCGTGCTTGCCGCGTCCTTGATCAGTTGCTCGCGGACCTTCAGTATTTCGAGATAGCCGACCAGCGTGATCTTTTCGCCGAGACGCGTGCGGGCGACGACACGCCGATCCATGGCTTCGGCTTCCGGGCCGGCCAATCGGCGATGGTGAAGGGCAAAAGCCTCGGCTGTCACCAACGGCCCATGTTCTGCCATCACTTGGAAGAGCGCGTCGAAAGCTGGAAAAGCCGCACGCCGCACCTTGACGCCGGCAGCACTCAGCCGTGCGAGCGCCGCCTCGAAAGCCCGGATCACGCCCTCTTCAGCATCGTCCATGACAACAGTGGTCGGCACCACAAGCGAAAGCCCGGCAGGGACCGTGCGGATGATATCCGGCACTGTGCGCCCACGCATCGCCGCATCGATCCAAATGGCGTCCTGAACGGTACGGCTAAGCGGCCCAAGTGAATCGAGGCTGGTTGCCAAGGGAAAGACCCCGGCCATACTGTAGCGACCGCGACTTGCCTTATAGCCGACGAGACCGTTGAAGGCTGATGGAATGCGAACCGAACCGCCGGTGTCGGTGCCGATCGATACCGGCACCAGCCCGGAAGCGACCGCGACGGCAGAACCGGAGGAGGACCCTCCGGGTATCCGCGGCACGTCCAAGGCCATCGGATTGAGCGGTGTGCCGTAATGTGGATTGAGGCCGAGGCCAGAAAAGGCAAATTCGCTCATATTGACCCGGCCGATGGCAATCATGCCCGCAGCCTTCAGCGCCTTGACCACATCCGCATCCTCTTGCGCGGGCGCTGCATCCGCGAGCACGACCGATCCCGCCGTCGTCGGCAGGCCGGCGATGTCGAAGAGATCCTTCCAGGCGATGGGTATGCCGTCGAGCAGTCCGCGAGAACGCCCATCCCGCAGTCGCTTTGACGATGCGGCCGCTTCCTCTTTCGCGCGTTCCGCAAGCAATTTCGTGAAAATCGCCTGATCCTTGTGCGAACGGATCGCATCCAGGCTTTCCTCGATCAGCGTGACCGGATCGAGGCTACCGGACTGGATCTGGGCCGACAGCTGCGCGATCGACTTGCCGAGATATGTCTGTGTCATAAAGCCTGTTCTCTCCCGCCAGCGACGAATTGCGCCCAGCGAAGTTTCGAAATCAATGCGCGGGAGCCGGCTCGGCTTCCGACGCCTTTTGCTTGTGGTGGTCGGCGGCGAGCAACATGTAGACCGCAGGCACGACAAAGAGCGTGAACAAGGTACCGATGGCAAGCCCCGTCGCAATTACCAGGCCCATATTGAAGCGGGATGCCGCACCGGCGCCGGTCGCCAGGATCAGCGGTATCACACCGAGAACCATGGCCCCTGTCGTCATCAGAATCGGGCGCAACCGGATACTGCAGGCACCCTCGATCGCTTCGCGCTTGGACTTCCCCCCCGCCTGCAGCGTGTTTGCCACTTCGACGATCAGGATGCCGTGCTTGCTGATCAGCCCCATCAGCGTGACCAAGCCGACCTGGGTGTAGATATTCATCGTTGCCCCGCCGATGCCGAGGCTGATGAAGGCGAGCGCGCCTGCAATCGACATGGGCACCGACACGAGAATGATCAGCGGGTCGCGGAAACTGTTGAACTGTGCCGAGAGCGCCAGAAAAACAATGATCAGCGCCAGACCAAACGTGGTGGCCATGCCGCTGGATTCCTGTTCGAACTGGCGGGACTGGCCGCCATAGTCGACCGAATATCCCTGTGGCAGCGTACGCGCAGCAATCGACTTGAGGGTATCAAGAGCATCGCCGACGGCAACGCCCGGCGCCGGAACGCCCGCGATGGTGGCGGAGTTCAATTGCTGGAAATGCGCAACCGAGCGCGGCGTTGCCTCAAGCTTTGCCGTCGCGATCGCCGAAAGCGGGATCTTCGAGCCGTTCACGCTCGCGATCGGATAATTCATGATCTGATCGATGGTCTGGCGCGCGCGCTGCTCCACCTGCGGGATGACTTGGTAGGAGCGGTTGTCGATACTGAAATAGTTGACGTAACCGCCACCCAACATGGAGGCGAGCGCCGCACCAACATTGTTCATGGACAGGCCAAGCGCCGAAGCTTTGCTGCGGTCGATCTGGATCGAATATTGCGGATTGTCGATATTGAGATCTTTTATCACGAAGATGAACATGCCGGACTTTTGCGCTTCCTGCAGGAAAGTGTTGGACACTTCGTTGAGCTGTTGGAAGCTGCCGGTGCTGCCGATGGCGAATTGCACCGGCAGGCCGCTGGCGCCCGGCAGCGGCGGTATCTGGAAGACCACCGCCTGGCCGCCGGCAATTTTCGCCAAGTCGGCCTGCACCAAGGGCTGAAGATCATTCGCCGTTCTCTTGCGCTGATCCCACGGCTTCAGCACCATGCCTTCGAAGGACGTGCCTGGCGCCTCGACCTGCAGGTTCTTGTCGGTTTCCGGGAAGCTGCGGAAGATCTTGGTAACCTGGTCGGAATTGAGAAGCTTCTGCTGAAGCGTCGCGTTGGGCGGGTTGGTCACCTGCGCGCCGAGGAAGCCCTGATCCTCGTTCGGAGCTAGCTCATTTTTTGCGCTCGTATAGAGGAAATAGATGCTGCCGAGGACGATCGCGGCGAAGACCACCGTCACCGCCACCGTGTTCAGGCTGCCATGCAGCATCCAAACATAGGGCCGATGGATCTCCGAGAAGCGGCGGTCGATGAAATCGGATATCCGTTCCTCCCAGCCGCGACGGTCCGTCAGATGCGGCTTGAGGATGCGCGAGCACATCATCGGCGTCAGGGTCAGCGCGATGATCATGGAGACGGTGACAGCGCCCACCAGCGTAAAGGCGAACTCGGTGAAAAGCGCACCCGTGAGACCGCCTTGGAAGCCGATCGGTACATAGACAGCGACCAGCACGACGGTCATCGCCAGGATCGGCCCGACCAATTCATGCGCGGCCGCCAATGCTGCCTGCATGGGTGCGGCCCCTTCTTCAATATGACGGTTGACGTTCTCCACGACGATGATGGCGTCGTCGACCACAAGGCCGATGGCCAGCACCAAGGCGAGCAATGTCAGAAGGTTTATCGAGAAGCCGAAGATCAGCATCATCGCGAAGGTGCCGACCAGCGATAGCGGTATGGCGACGATGGGAATGGCGACCGAACGCGGCGAACCGAGGAATGCGAACACCACGAAAATGACGATCGCCAGAGCTTCGGCCAGGCTCTTCACCACCTCGTCGATCGACTTGGTAACGAAGGTGCTGGAATCGTAGACGATGTAGCCCTCAAGCCCCTGTGGCAGCTGCGCCTGAATTTCCGGGAACACCGCACGCACGCCCGCAATCACATCGAGCAGGTTTGCCGTGGGCGCGATTTGGATACCGATGAAGACACCGGTCTGCGCATCAAAACCGATCTGCACCTCGGTATTCTGCGACCCGAGCGCAACAGTCGCGACGTCTTTCAGGCGCACGCTCGTGCTGCCGATCTGCTTGACCACCATCTCGTTGAATTCGTCGGCCGAATGCAGATCTGTCCGGGCGGTGAGGACCGTCTGCGTCATCTGGCCGCGCGTGGTGCCGATACCGGAGATGTAGTTGTTGGCTCCAAGCGAGGTCCACACGTCGCCGGCGGTCAGGCCATAGGCGGCCAGTTTTTCGGGCTTCAACCAGGCCCTCAGTGCGAACGTTCTACCGCCAAGAATTTCGGCCGTCTGGACGCCTTTGACCGTCTGCAATTTAGGTTGAACCACGCGCGACAGATAATCGGTGATCTGGTTGCTGGCGAGAACGTCGCTGCGGAAGCCGATATACATTGCGTCGATCGACTGACCGACAGAAACCGACATGATGGGCTGCTGCGTGCCTGTCGGCAATTGATTGAGAACCGAGGATATCTTGGCGTTGATCTCCGTCATCGCCGCGTCCGCGTCATAGTTGAGGCGCAGGTTGACGGTGATGGTGGAGCTGCCGCTGGTGCTCGACGAGGTCATATAGTCGATGCCGTTGGCCTGAGCGATGGCGGTTTCGAGCGGCGTCGTGATAAAGCCGGCGATCACGTCGGGCGCAGCACCCGGATATACGGTCGTCACCGTGACCACGGCATTCTGGGTCTGCGGATACTGGCGCACGGTCAGCGAACGGAACGACTGGTAGCCGATCACGACAATCAACGCGCTCACCACCAGGGCAAGCACGGGGCGCCGGATGAAGATGTCGGTGATGTTCATCGCCACACCTCAGTTGGGGTTTGCCGGTTTCGCATTAGGATCGTTCGACGGCTGCACCTCATTGTTGATGATGACGGGCGAACCGTTGCTCAGTTTCAGCTGGCCTGATGTCACCACCACCTCGCCGACATTCAATCCTTTGGTCACCGCAATCTGGTCGCCGCGCGCCTGTCCGGTGCTGACGAACTTCTGATTGGCAACGAGCTGCGGCTTTCCATCCTGCCCCTTGCCCTTTTCGGTCACCACATAGACGACATTGCCGTAAGGGTTGATGGTGACTGCGGTCTGCGGCAAAGCAATATAGTCTTGCGGCTCGCCGATCACCACCGATACATTGCCGAACATGCCGGGAAGAAGCTTGCGGTCGGCATTGGCGAACGTCGCCCGGATGGTGAGATTGCGGCTTAGGGTGTCGACCAGCGGGCTGATCGCGGTGATCTTGCCGTCGAAGGCCTCACTGCCGTAGGCGTCGACCGTGGCAGACACCGACTGGCCGACTTTCAGCTGTGATAGTGCCTGCTGTGGCATGGAAAAATCGAACTGAATCGGATCGAGCGACTGCAAGGTCACCACAGCGGTGCCGGGTGCCAGATATTGGCCAAGGCTGACGAGCTTGATGCCGAGATGCCCGTCGAAGGGCGCGCGTATGGAATATTGATCTACCAACGCTTGCTGGGCCGCGACCTGCGCCTGAGCGGCCTTCAAGTTCGCCAGATTGGTATCGACCTGGCTTTGTGCGATGGTGTTGGCCTTGATCAGCTTGGAATCGCGTTCAAAGGCGATCTGCGCATTGGCGGCCGAGGCCTGGTATTGCTGCAGCGTTGCCATCTGCTGGTCGGCGAGCAACTGCACGATCAGGTCGCCGCTCTTGACGTCCTGGCCATCCTGAAAGCCGATCTTCTGGACAATGCCCTGAACCTGGGCCGAAAGGCTGGCGCCCTCGACGGCATTGAAACTGCCGACCGACTGCAGCGTCGTCTGCCATGGGCTCATCGCCGCCGGAATTGTCGAGACCGTCTGCGGCGGCGCCTTCAGATTGGCCAGATACGCCGCAATCATACGGTTCTTGAATGCCTGAAAGCCGAAGATCCCGCCCAGGATCAGGCCTATGACGATCAGCATGATCACCATGCGTTTTATCATGACGACAGACTCTGCTCTTCAGGGATGGGTTCTATGAGGTTTGATGGCATGGGCTTTAGCGCATCTCACCTAGAGCGGCTTTCAGCCAGCCCGGGAGCGAGCATGTCGCGACTTGCTTTCACGGCCTGCCGGACGATCGATAGCCACGCGGATTGCAGGCGACGCGCAGACGAGCGCTCTTGCATCGAAGAGCAACGCGGGCCGGCACTTTCTGCCCGCTTCAGGCAATTTTCACTCTCGCCCGCTGGAAGCTGGCAATGCCCATGCCGACCATTCTCACGCAAAACGGACCAGTCAAACGTCATGGGCGAGCCTCCGCTCCGATCGCACACGAGCTACCGCGATCAGGCTTAGGATAACCGATTTGTTCTACCCAGACCATATCCAAGAATCTGAAGCGGTGGCCATGGTTGCGGCAACGCTCTCATAACGGTTCTGCCTTTCTCCGGTGGCCAAGCAGATTTACGCGCACCTTTCTACTGCCGGATGATCACATTCAGCAGCAGGCATTGATAACTTCGGCAGCTAGCCCATGTTTAAGAAGACGTAGGAGGAACGTCATGGAGTTGAGTACCGAGGAACTTGAAGGACGGTTTTCAGAGCTCACGGTTTCCACCCGGCGAGCCCTTGTTGACCATCTCAGGGCGACGATCGCAGATCTCGCCTACGATCTGGCGGTAGACGGACTTTCGGACCTTATTCCCCCGATGCTGGTCATAAACGACGCCCTCGGGAGCTTGATGGATGAAATCTCCGAGGCCGATACCAGCTATTCGGACGAGATTATCTTGGCGACGGTTCGTCTCATCAGGACATCGCGAGCCCTGCTCACCGAAGGGGTCACCATGCAGACGATCCATTGAGGATCAGGCATAAGAGCGACGCAAGCCGCTCGTTATCAGGTTTACTACTCAAGCGGCAGCGGCAAACGCCCGTTCAAGATCAGCAAGAAGATCGCCGACATCCTCGAGACCAATCTGCAGCCGGATCACCGGGCCTTCCTGCGGTGGCTGCAGGATGCGTCGATCGCTGAGGTCCACCACCAGCGCCAGGCTCTGATATCCGCCCCAGGAATAGCCGAGGTCGAACAGAGAGAGCCCATCGAGAAATTTTTGCGCCCTGAGCCTAAATTCCTCTTTGCGATCGGTCGCCAGCACAAAGGAAAGGATGCCGCCGGCTCCCTTGAAATCGCGCTTCCAGATTTCGTGACCGGGAAAACTTTCCAGGGCAGGAAAAAGAACTCGGGCGACATCGCCGCGTCCCTCCAACCACTTCGCTACGACCAGAGCATTTGCCTGATGCCGCTCCAGCCGGATGCCCATCGTGCGAAGCCCGCGAAGCACCTGATAGGCGTCATCGGGCGTTCCGCAGAGACCGAGCGCACCATTGGCGTGTTTCAATTGCCGCCAGTGCCTGGCATTGGCGGAGATGGTCCCCATGAGGATATCGGCGTGACCGGCGGGATACTTCGTCGATGCCTGAATGGAGACATCGACTCCGAAATCCAAAGGTTTGAAATGGAGCGGCGTTGCCCAGGCGTTATCCATGGTCACGATCGCATCATGGCGATGCGCGACCTCGGCAATGGCCGGAATATCCAGTATCTCGAAGGTATTCGAACCCGGAGCCTCGGTGTGCACGAGCCTCGTATTGCTGCGAAACAAGGCCTCGATACCCGCACCGACGCCCGGATCGTAGTAATCGACCTCGATCCCGAAGCGCGCGAGCATCGTATCGCAGAAATGCCGGACATTGCCATAGACGGAATCAACAATCAGCGCGTGATCGCCCGGCGAAAGATAAGCGAGCAGCGCGATGGTGACGGCGGCAAGTCCGGACGGCACGAGGATTGTACCGGCCGCTCCCTCCAATTCGTTGATCGCGTTACAGAGCGCATCGGTGGTCGGTGTTCCGCGGGTCGCATAGGTATATTTCTGCCCGTGCTGCGCCATTGTCTGCGCGTCAGGAAACAGGACGGTCGAAGCGTGAACGGTCGGCGGATTGATGAAGCCGTGATAATCGAAAGGATCGTAGCCCGCCCGGACGAGCTGGGTATTGGGGCCAATCGAGTTCGGTCGGTCGTTTTCCTCGCTCATGGGGCATCAAGACCGCGCTTCCGGCGGTAATTATGCAATTCAAGGAGCGGCGTGTTGCCGATCAGCTCCGAGAAACCATTGTATATTCTCGTCATTCAGCTCTCCCGTTATCGAATGATCGACGGATAAAGGCGCGCAGAGGCGAAGGCTGAGATTGCCCCCGACCTCACGCTCCGCAAATGGCGTGCACGAGCAGAAAGAAGGAAACGAGAACCATTACGCCCGCTGCCAGATGGTGAAGGAAAGGCCAGATGTGCCGGCTTGTCGCCACTGCGGGTCGGGTGGCGAGAGAGGCGAGATAAAGAACAGTATCCATGAAAGCTCCCGGCGAGGGCCCCGCTACTTTCCAATCACGGCAACGGCGCCCTATAGAACAGAGATAGGCGTTTATGAATCCAATATTATCTATAAAATTAGTGCATTAAAGGAATGATTTTCCCCTAGACGATGTCGCCGATAAATTGAACGTTCGAAAGGCACCTTCGAGGCAGCAGAATGAACGCCGAATTCTGAGGCCCATGCGGAACCATCCGGCCCGACAACTGCCTTTTGTCGTCTCCGGAGGAAAGGAGATCGACACGGCTACTTCGAAGCGATAGCGAACTTAATCGGGAGCAGAATTTCTGCTTTTCTGAAAGTACCATGTGCGGACGAAAAACTCGTTGCCCGAAATATCAGTCCAGCGCGTAAAGTCCCGCAGCGTGGGCGGCCCGGTCCAGTTCCTCGCGAAAATCGGGGTGAGCCAACCCGATCAACGCCTTTGCCCGCTCGGCCAAGGATTTGCCCTTGAGGTTTGCCCATCCATATTCGGTGACGACGATATGCGTGTCATTGCGCGGTGTCGTCACCGGCCCTGCCAGCGTTGGGACGATACGCGACAGCGTGCCTTTCGCCGCCGTCGAATGACAGGCGATGATCGATCGCCCGCCGCGCGAGGCATAGGCGCCGCGCACGAAATCCACCTGTCCGCCGGTTGCGCTGAATTGCCTGCCGTTGACGAATTCCGAGTTGCACGCGCCATTCAGGTCGATCTGCATCGTCGCGTTGACCGACACCGCCCGGTCATTCCGGGAAATCACAAAGGGATTGTTCACATAATCGACGGGATGGGCTTCGATATCCGGGTTGTTGTTCAGGAAGTCGTAGAGCGACTGGTCTCCGAGCGCGAAAGTGAAGATCGAGCGACCGACATGGGTCTGCTTGCGGCTGTTGTCGACCACGCCTGCCTTGATCAGATTGGCAAGGCCCGTCGTCATCATTTCCGTATGGATGCCAATATGGCGATGATGCGAAAGCCGCGAGCACACCGCATCCGGCAAGGCGCCGATGCCCATTTGCAGGCAATCGCCGTCTTCCACGAGGCCAGCGACTGTTGCACCGATAGCATCGTCGACCTCGTTGCGCGGAGCGGCTGGCAGGATCGGCAGGCTGACGTCATGTTCGACCAGCGCCGTCACGCTCGATACGGGGATCATGCAATCGCCCCGCACATAGGGCATATTGGCGTTGACTTCGAGGATCAGTCGTATTCCGGGCTTTCGCGACACTGTGAGCGCATAGTCGGTGCTGGCGCCAAGGCTAAAATTGCCATCCGCATCCATCGGCGCGACGGTCGCGATCAACGTATCCACCCCGACATGCTCGACGAGCGAGCGCGGCACCTGGCTGAAGTGGCAGGGCACCAGATCGACGGCGGGCAGCGCCTCCGCCAATCGCCTCTTGTCGAGCGCGCGCTCCACCCCGCCGTGAAAGTAGCTTATGGGAATAATCCGATGGCGCAGATCGAAATCGAAGACGCTGGCGCCTGCGACGCCTGTGCAAAGGAGATAGTAAAGCCGGATGTTTTCGACTGCGTGCGCCCGGGCGCGTTCCGCGAGCGCCGCAAGGATGCCGGGCGGCTGGCCCGCGGCTATCGGCATTGCGATCTTCGCGCCCGATGGGATTAAAGCGACGGCCTCTTGTGCAGGCCGCAGGCGTTCACGATACAGCGTCTGATGGATACTGGTCATTGGGCCCTCCTCCCAACGCTATTTCAGAGCAAAACAGCATCGATTGCAATGGGCGGCTTCTCACCGGCATTCGCAGGAACTTTCGGAGAGGGGCGAGGGCTTATTTCGTCACGCAAGCAGGGCAATAATATCCACAAAAAAGCGACGGTCTTGTTTACCTGACCGTCGCCCAGCAAGTTTCAGCTTCGCTGAAGCCGCCAAGTGCGGTCGGCTTAGAACTTCACACCGACGTTGAGCTTGAAGGTATGATCGGTGGCATTGCTCGCGACCTGCCCGGAATAGGAAGCGCTGATCGCTGCATTGGGCGAAAGAGCAAAGTCCAGACCGGCCTCCATGGCCAATGCGTCTCTGGCGATCGGCGCACCGTCTATGCCGAAGCTGGCTCCCGAATTGAAAGCGAACTCGGAGTTCGGCGTGACGCCGCCATAGGCATGCTTCCAGCCAAGCATTCCGCGCGCCTTCACCTTGGTATCGGAGAGAGGAATATCGGTGGAGGCGCGCAGGCCGAGCGTGGTGAAGGTGGCGTTGGTCGTGCTGCTGTCGCTCGACAGTCCTGCGATCGTTCCGCCAGTTTCCGAAAAGCCGTCACTTTTTAGATGAACGTAGGCGGCATTGGCGAAGGGTTCGAGGGCAACATCACTCAGATTGACCTTGTAGCCCAACTCCGCAAATGCCTGGGTCGTGCGCGCATCATAATCGGCGGAAAGTGTCTCGTTGAAGGCCGGGAAAACAACGTGGCGCGTGGTTTTCAAGGAGTGAGCCGAATAGAAAACACCGGTTCTGAAACCGATCGCATCCCACTGCGATCCGCCGTAGAGACCGAAATGGTAGTTGTCGCTGGAGCCTGACGAGGAGCGGGCATCGACATCAAAACTGGTGTTGGTATATCCGCCAACCATACCCAATCGCCATGTTCCGGCGGATGCATCGGCGCCGATGAGGAACCCTCCAGTCGTATGGTCGATCTCTGCGGCATATCCCTCGCCGTCCGCTTTGCTTTTCCCGCCGAGCGCCTGGCTCCAGATCCCAATGCCCTCCGTACTGCCGGCTGCCTGCCGCATGCCCTTCTCATCATAGGTCGTCACCATCGACGACGGTGCGGCGACATTGTCGAAAGCGGAGCGGATGCGCTCGCTCACTGCATCGCGCAGATAGGCGCTATCCGTTAAGAACGTCCCCTTGACGCTGGCATGGATTTCTCCGGACAGAGCGTTGCCGTAGGGGCGCAAATAACGATAGAAGCCGATGGCATCGTCGCCGCTCGGGTCCAACTGCTCTCTGTTCAGGATATAGAGCGACCACCCATCCTTGGTCTGGCCGAAGGACAGTCCCTCAACCTCCTGGTCACCCTTGATCTTGAGGTTCCCCAATACTTCCACCTGGCCGGTAGCAAGATTGGCGCGATAGATGATCTTCGAGTCATTGTCGGTGGAGAAATACATCCAGCCATCCAGAACCTTGCCGCCCTGGGCCTGATCGATGGTCTGCGACAAAGGGATGTATTTCTTGAACGTCCAGTCGGAGAGATTATAGACCGCAATTTCGGTGGCATTGTCATAGGCCATGCCGTAGCCAACACCGTTCTTGGCATCCACCGCGACCCAGCTGGCGATATCCTGCTTGCCATGCGGCGGATTGAGAGCAAAGGCCTTGCCCGTATAGGTGAGGTCGCTTGCATTGTAGATCGCAAAGACCGGCGTGTTGTATTTGCCGCCGGTGACCGGGTCGCGTCGGCTGGAGTCCAGGGAGATGTAAAGCAGCCCGTTGGCGTAATCGATATCGCCGATATGGTTGAGGCCCTTGGGCGCAGCGGCAGAGGGATTTGCCAGCGCAGCGGCGATCGCGGAGGATGTCCGCTGGCTGGTCTGGAAGTTTGCGTTGGTCTTATCCAAAGCGTTCGTGCCGGAAAAATACCAGTTCGTTCCGTCGGTCGTTACCCCCTGGCCGCGATAGGTAATCGGATTGTCGGTAAAGGTCTTCTTTTCGACCATGATCCAGGGCTCGACGGCATAGGCTGGTGCCGACATCAGGCACGCAAGGCTCGACCACAAGATAAGCGGCATCGTGAGCGCAAGCGTGCGATCCGGCACGGACTTGGCCGAAGCGACATCGGCTATTTGCCCGGGAGCCACCCGCACGGTTGACTTGCGACCGCTGTTTCTGATTTTCAAACGCATTTCAGAACTTCCTTTTCGTGGGTGTTGAATGGCCACACGAATGCCTCCGATGCAGAAATGATCGGCAGCGCGACATGCGGCAGCAATGAGGGTCAGCCCGCCGAAACGCCGGGCCGGGAACAAGCCGGCGGGCGCTAGTCGCCGCCGAACGAGTGTTGTTGGCCCGCTATGCGAAGGATCTTGATATTCGCAGCGGAGCGGCGAATTGGGCACCTCGCGGCGGGGTCCGCGATATCGACGCGGCCATGATGCGTGCGGCAATCGCCTCCGATCCAGAGACGCATACCATTCGCTTCCATCTGAACTGCTTTTCTTTGTCTGTAACCTCGAGCAGAATTGGAGGCACGGATCACCTTTCGCTGAAAGAAGATCCAGTGACGCGCAAGCAGCCGGCGATAGATCGCGCCTGCCGAGAACGACCGTGGCGCTCCGTCAATTTGGAGATAATTGCCGTTTAGTGTGAATATCGGGACATCTTTAGATCGATGGCCGAAAAATCCACGCTTCCTACAAGCTAACACCACCAAATTATATGTGAACAATCCACAAATATATTTATAATTCCAACATTTATACATTGAAATCTCGTAGTAATATTAGATTTCATTCGAGTAAGATAATGAACACGCTGATTTCTCACTTGTTGACGTGTCCACGAAACGCATGTTCAATAATAGGATAATTAGAAGAGTGAAGTGACAATAATATGAATAGTATGAAGAATGGAGGCGCGTTGTTGAAGAAGCTGATGGGCGTTTCCCGCATGGAGGGATCTGCGGGCGTCAGTCTCCATGGGCGGGTACTCAACGAAATTGGCCAGAGCATCGTGCGCGGCGAGTTTTTGCCGGGCGATCAATTGCCGAACGCGGACGATTGGAGCGCAGCCTATGGCGTCAGCCGCACCGTACTTCGCGAGGCGATAAAGGTTCTCGCGGGCAAGGGCATGGTGGAATCGCGCCCCAGAACCGGAACCCGCGTGCGGCAGCGCAGGGATTGGAACTTCCTTGATCCCGATGTGCTGGTGTGGCGCTATGGATCGAGGACCACGATCGAGGAGGCACGCTCCTTATTTGAGCTGCGCCGCGCGATCGAGCCGACGGCTGGAGCGTTGGCGGCCCAGCGTGCCACCGAGACGCAAATCGCCGAGTTACGGCTCTTGCTCATCGAGATGGAAAAGGCCGGCGACGATGGCGAACGTTTTGCCATACCGGACCTCGCCTTTCACCAGGCCATCCTTCGCATGTCCGGCAACGAACTCATCGGCTCCCTTGCCGCGTTGACCGAGACGGCGCTGGTCATCAGCTTCCGTCTCACCGACGACAATCCAGAGGGCCAGCGTCACTCCTTGCCATTGCACCGCAATGTGGTGGAAAGTATTGCGGCACGCGATCCGGATGCCACGAGCAATGCTCTGATCACATTGCTTGATCGAGCCGAGGAAGACGTGAAATCCGCGTTGGCGGCGCGCTCGGCGCGGAAGGGCTGAACCTGCCCTTCTGCACCGGCAGGTACGAGGTGCCCGATGCCGAGGGTATTGCAGCGCTTGCAACCATCGGCACAACCAAGAATTAACGCGTTGATGGTTCTGTACAGCCGAGTTTGCGCACGGGGAAAGCGCCATGAAAATTGCCGTGGGTGTGGCCACTAGCGGTCGCAGAACGATTTTGGCTTGTTTGATCGACCGGCTGGCGGCACAGACACGCAAGCCGGATCATCTGTATCTCAGCCCCGCCACCGGTGAAGACATCGATATGGAGCACCTGCGCTCGGCACCGTTTCCGGTGAGTATCGTATCGTCTCCAAAGGGCAGCTGCCCGCAGCGAAATGCGATTATCAACGCAGCCGCCGGTATGGATGCTCTTATCTTTTTCGACGACGACTTCTTTCCGGCTGCCAATTATCTTGCCGAAACGGAAGCGCTGCTTAAGGTCGACGAGACAATTGTCGTGGCGACCGGACACGTTATTTTCGACGGCATCCACGGGCCTGGCCTGCAGCCGGAGGAAGCGGACCGCATCATCAGGGAAGACCCGACTCCGGACCCTGCCCCGGCCATTGTCCCCGCGCATAATGCCTATGGCTGCAACATGACGTTCCGCCTGCAGCCGATCCTTGCCCACCGCATCTATTTCGACGAAGAGCTGCCGCTTTACGCCTGGCAGGAGGATGTCGATCTTTGCCGGAGGCTCTCTCCCTATGGCAAGATCGTCAGCTTCAACCGGCTGCGCGGCGTTCATCTCGGGGTCAAAGCCGGGCGCACGTCCGGCTTGCGCTTTGGATATTCGCAAATCGCCAATCCGCTCTACCTGGTCAAGAAGGGCTCGGTGTCGCTGAAATGGGCGCTGAGGCTGATGGGCGGCAATGTCGCCTCGAATATCATCGGCTCGATCAACCCGCCGCCCTATGTCGATCGCCGCGGCCGCCTTCGCGGCAATCTGATTGCGCTCAGGCATTTGCTGGTCGGGTCGCTCGACCCACGGCACATTACCCATATGTAGTATTTCACTTACATAAATGTCCGACCGACTTCGATACGTTTCTGTGCCGATCGGCCTCTATTTCGTTGCCGAACCTTTTGCCTTCTTATCCTTTGCGAGCGCGACCTCGACCGTGCGGAAAAGACCTTTCAGTTCCGGTTCCCGTACCAGACTGGCCGCGTCATTCGGGGAGAGCCACCGAAGCCGACGCTGGCCGCTTTCCGGAAACTCTGCGCTCATCGCGGCAGCTTCAAGAAGATGAACCTGCACCACCGACGGCACGGTCTCACCGGTATCAAGGGATTTGAGATAAGTGTAATAGCCGAAACTCTTCTTCCTGGCCTTTCCCTTGACCCCCGCTTCCTCCCAGGCTTCACGCTCGGCGACCTGATGCGGCAATTTCTTCTCCATGGCCCATCCCTTGGGGATGACCCACCGGCCGCTTTCGCGCGATGTGATCAGCAGGACCTCCACTTCCTCGTGGCCATCGTCCCGCCATCGGTAGCAGATTGCCGCATATTGCTCGATTGTCTGGCCGGAGAAGAGCTTATCGGCCTCGCCCGCCAGATGTCTGAGATAGGTTTTCCTTGTCATCTATCTGCTATCACGGTTGCACATCCAGCCGAACCGGGCCTGATCCATGCTCCCAAAAAACAAGTCGGAACGACCTGCCAAAATAATGGGTTCGCGAATGACCGCCATGTACGCCTCCCAAGTCTGCGCCGCCCGAGCTGAAACCGGGCATCATATTACAATCAACTCAATCTCTTTAGCCGACTATAGTTCCTCCATGTCATAGCGCTTGCGACGCGGATTGTCATATAAACGTTATGAAATATTTTTTACCATGTAATAACAAACATATAGAGGTAGAAAAATCTTGTCACAAAGAGCGCTAAATTATCCTCTTTAACGGTGTCATGGCATACAAGCAGAGCAACACGGCTCAGCCGCTGCTCAGCTTAGTACAGACGGGCAAACGAAGGGTCTGATATGGCCTGTAAAAACCGTTAGGTTCGCCGCCCAGGAAGATGATGCATCAAGGACTGGCAGGCACGCATCATGTGCGCGGTCAGAAAGTCAGCCGCCTTCTCCGCATCGCCTGTCCTACAAAGCGCCAACAACTCGCGATGCTCGCGGTCCGCTGTTTCCAGTCCGTGCGACAGGGTGAGTTGAATCCGCAAATAGCGCTCCAGCCGATCGTTGATGGACCGGATCGTGCTGACGAGATAGGGCCTTTGAGCATCCTCATAAAGACAGCTATGGAATTGCCAGTTCAATTCCGACCAGCGCGCAACATCAGCCTCCTGCGCAAATGCATCGCAGTAAGCCTCCGCCTTTTCAAAGGTCTTTTCCGTCATGAAAGGAATGGAGAGCTTGAGAGCGTTCGATTCCAGAATGGCCCTAACCTCGAAGATCTGGACGATTTCAGGCTCCGAAACGGTAGTGACAATCGCACCCTTGTTGCGATGGAACTCGACCAATCCCTCGGCCTCAAGCCTCTTCAGCGCCTCTCGAACCGGGATCTTGCTCACATTGAAGAGACGCGCGACGTCATCCTGCCGAATAGGTTCGCCTTCGTCGAGGGAACCGTCCGCGATGGAATCTCGGATGAATTTCAGGATCACATCGGACGTGCTCGGCACCTTACCCAGGTTGGGAATCTGATCAATGTTAAGCGGCATTCAGTCGTCGTTCCCGGGATAAGACGTAAGATTGGCAGAGGATTGGAGATCGCAATCCCCCCCTAAATACAGTGATCTCGTTCTGCGACGCAAGAGCGCATGCCGCCTGTGCAACCAACGGAACTATTGACATTTTCCCCCACTCAATAGCGCTTGACGCCCATAACAAATCGTATACGTTATCCGAAATTTCAAGATAACGTATACGATCTTGACGTTCAAGGGAGGAACAATAGTTGTCGGCTCTTCGGGCAGCAACCATTCGCGCCTCCCTCTCCGTATTCGAAAGGGACTGAAGCAGAAATGCGTACATCGAAAGTCGTCCATGTCGTGAGCTGTCACGCCGAGGGAGAAGTCGGCGATGTGATCGTCGGCGGGGTCGCTCCCCCTCCCGGCGCCACCGTCTGGGAACAGTCACGCTGGATTGCGCAAGACGAAACCTTGCGGAATTTCGTTCTCAACGAGCCGCGTGGCGGCGTCTTCCGGCATGTGAACCTGCTGGTTCCGCCGAAAAATCCCAAGGCGCAGATGGCCTGGATCATCATGGAGCCGGCGGATACGCCGCCCATGTCGGGATCGAACTCGATCTGCGTGTCGACCGTTCTGCTCGACACCGGCATCATTCCCATGCAGGAGCCGGTCACGCGGATGGTTCTGGAGGCGCCGGGCGGCCTGATCGACGTCGAAGCGGAATGCCGCAACGGCAAGGCTGAACGCATCCATGTGCGCAACGTACCGTCCTTTGCCGACAAGCTCGACGCCAAGCTTGAAGTGGAAGGCATCGGCACGATCACGGTGGACACGGCCTATGGCGGCGACAGCTTCGTGCTCGTCGACGCAGCGTCACTCGGCCTCACCCTGCAGCCGGATCAAGCCCGCGATATAGCGCGCCTCGGCGTGAAGATCACGCAGGCCGCCAACGAACAGCTGGGATTCAGCCACCCCGTCAACGACTGGAACCATATTTCCTTCTGCCAGATCACCGATCCTGTTCGAATGAAGGACGGCGTCCTCTGGGGGAAGAACGCCGTCGCCATTCGCCCGGGCAAGATCGACCGCTCGCCGACCGGCACCGGCTGTTCGGCCCGCATGGCCGTTCTGCATGCGAAAGGTCAGATGAAGGTCGGAGACAAATTCGTCGGCACGTCGCTCATCGACACGGAATTCCACTGCAGCATCGACGGCGCGGTCGATCTCAATGGCAAATCTGCCATCAGCCCGATCATTTCCGGGCGCGCATGGATCGTGGGTACGCACCAGCTGATGGTGGATCCTGCAGATCCGTTCCCGGCTGGATATCGACTGTCGGACACCTGGCCGATGGATCTCTGAAGGAAAAACTGCCTCATCGCTGGGAAGGCATTTGGAGGAATGCCTTCCCAGCGATTTGAAATATACGCAAATAAATTGGGAGGATAAACGTGCGTACTTTATTGAAATCGACCGTTTCGGTCGCATCTTTGCTTATTGCTCTTTCGCTGCCGGGCTTTGCCATGGCGGACGAGCCCGTCAAAGGCGGCACGCTGCGAATTCTTGCCACCGGCGAGCCTGATCACGTCGACCCGGCGCTTGCCGGCATGGTGAATACTAACAACCTGCTGCGCGCCATATCGCGGCAGCTGATCAGCTATCAGGCGTCCACCGACCCGGATGTTGCCATCAAGCCGGTCGGTGATCTGGCGACGGAAGTGCCGCAGCCGACGGATGACGGGCTGACCTATACGTTCAAGCTGCGCCAGGGCGCCATGTGGAACGCACCTTCCGGCGCGCGGCAGATTACGTCGGCGGATGTTAAACGCGGCTTCAAGCGGCTTTGCAATCCACACATGCAGGCTTCGACGCTCACCTACTTCACGGCGCTCATTTCCGGCCTGAGCGAATTCTGCGATGGCTTTGCCAAGGTTCAGCCGACCACGGCTGCCATGAAGAAGTACGCAGAAGAAAACGACATAAAGGGCATCGAAACGCCCAATGACCAGACCGTCGTTTTCCGGCTCAAGGAACGCGCCGGCGACTTCATCTACATGCTCTCGCTGCCCATGCCGGCGCCGGCGCCGGTCGAGGTACTCGACTATATTCCCGACAGCCCGGAATACCGCACGCATTTCGTCGGCAGCGGCCCTTACACGATCGGCGAATACACGCCCGACACCAGCCTGAAGCTGGTGCGCAATCCCGCCTGGAAGCCGGAAAGCGACCCGTTGCGCAAAGCCTATGTGGACGATATCGAGATCACCATGGGGCTGCAGGCCGATGCCATCATGCAGCAATTGCAGTCAGGCGACGCCGATCTCGCCTATGACATCAATGTCCCGACGGCCATTTTGGCGACCCTCGCCGCCAATGGCGACGAAAAGCTGACCGCACTATCGGCAGGCAACACCAACTTCCTGTTCATCAACACCGTCTCCGGCAACAACAAGGGCGCCTTGAAGGACATCCGCGTACGGCAGGCGCTATCATATGCCATCGACAAGGCCGCGATCGTACAGCAATGGGGCGGCTCGAAGGTGGCGGAGCCCGCCACGGGCATTTTCGGACTTGGCGTGCTCGGTCATCACAAGTTCGACCTTTATCCCTCGCCGGAATCGAAGGGCGATCCGGAAAAGGCCAAGGCCCTGTTGGCCGACGCCGGCTTCCCGAACGGCATCACGCTGAAGATGCCTTATCGTAACAAGGATCTTGAAGTGGCGACCGCCGCCACCATTCAGGCCAGCATGGCGCGAGCCGGCATCAAGCTCGAACTGGCGCCCGTGACCGCCGCCGACTACTACTCCAAATTCATGACCAATCCAGTGAACACGAAAAACGGCACCTGGGACATTGCGCCTGTGGGCTGGACTCCGGATTGGGTCGGCGGTGCCGCGCGATCGGTCTTCCAGCCGCAATTCACCTTCGACGGCACGCATCAGACCTACAACTACACAGACTACAACAACCCGAAGGCCAACGAGACTGCGGCGAAGGCAATCAACGCCACCACACCGGAGGAAACCGGAAAATTGTGGGCCAAGGTCGACGAGATGGTCATGGCCGATGCGCCGGTGGTTCCGCTGATCGCCAACAAGAACCCGCGCTATCGCAGCGAAGCGGTAAAGAACTTCCAGCCCTATGCCTTGGGTGTGGAGGGCGATTGGACGAACCTCTGGATCGAACGCTGATCCAGCACTTTCGCGCATGGCGCCGCAGCCTGGCTGCGGCGCCTGGACGCAACCCCGATTAAAAATGCGAGTTTACCCTTGACCATTCTGGAGGCAAAGGGGCTGACGGTCGATATCCCGACCGAGGATGGCGTCGTGCACGCGGTGCGCAACGTATCCTTTTCGATCAGACCCGGTTCGATTTTCGGTATTGCAGGCGAATCCGGCTCGGGAAAGAGCGTGTTGACACAGGCCGTCATGGGGCTCCTGCCCAATGCCGATATTCGTGGTGAGGTCTGGTTCGGAGGCCAGAACGTGATCGGCCTGTCGCAGTCGAACATGCGCCGCCTGCGGGGCGGACGTATCGGCATGGTGTTTCAGGATCCGTTGTCGAGCCTGCATCCCTTCTACACCATTGGCTCGCAGATTGCCGAAGTCCTGCACACGCATGAGACGATCGATCGCGAAGCCGCTCGTGCTCGCGTGATCGATATGCTCGGCAAGGTCGGCATCCCCTCGCCCGCCGAGCGTTTCGACAGCTATCCGCATCAATTTTCGGGCGGGATGCGCCAGCGCGTGATGATCGCCATGGCGCTGATCCTCAACCCCGCCCTCATCATCGCCGACGAGCCGACGACGGCGCTTGACGTCACCGTACAGACACAGATCATCGACCTGCTCGATACCATGCGGCGCGATTTCGGCACCACGATCGTCCTGATCACGCATGACCTCGGCCTGCTGTCGAGCGTCGCCGACGATGTCATGGTCATGTATGCCGGCAACCGGCTCGAATATGGTCCCGCCCGCAGCGTATTCCGCTCGCCGGCCCATCCCTATACGGCTGGATTGCTGCGATCGACGCCGGCAAACTACGAGCCCGGTGCGCAATTGGTTCCAATCAAAGGACGCCCGCCGAGCTTACTGGCGACACCTGCCGGATGCATCTTCGCACCACGCTGCAGCCAAGTGCATGCCGACTGTACGAAGCACGTTCCGCCGCTGCACGTCTATAGCGACGGCGTAGAATCCCTCTGTCTGCTGGAACCGAATGCATCGCCCCTGCCCCTCGCTGCAACGGCTGAGAAAGCCGAGCCTAAGACGATCCGCTCCGAACAGATCGCAGCGGTTGAAAATGTTCACCTCACCTATCATGTCGGCAGCTTCTTCGGGCAAAAACGCACCCTCGAAGTCCTGAAGGGTGTCGACCTTACAATAGCGCGCGGAGAAACGATCGGTCTCGTGGGCGAAAGCGGTTGCGGAAAGTCCACGCTGGCGCGCATCGTCGCCGGACTGACGCCGGCGACATCGGGTAGGATCAATGTGCTCGGCCACGATATGAGCAATCTTAAGGGTCGCGAATGGCGCGAGATGCGCCAGCAGATCCAGCTCGTCTTCCAGGACCCGTTCGGATCCCTCAATCCGCGCCGTCGGGTGGGTGCGATCATCGGCGATCCCTTCCGTCTGCACGGTGTGGCGGCAGGAGAGGAACGCCGCGAAAAGGTGCGGCATCTGATGGAGATGGTCGGCCTCAACCCCGAGCACTACAATCGCTTTCCAGCCGAATTTTCCGGCGGACAGCGCCAGAGGATCGGCATCGCGCGAGCTTTGGCGCTCAATCCGGCGCTCATCATCTGCGACGAGCCCGTCTCGGCGCTGGATGTATC
Source organism: Rhizobium sp. BR 315 (assembly GCF_050577975.1). Classification (NCBI taxonomy): domain Bacteria; kingdom Pseudomonadati; phylum Pseudomonadota; class Alphaproteobacteria; order Hyphomicrobiales; family Rhizobiaceae; genus Rhizobium; species Rhizobium sp. BR 315. Next base: position 46,314 of record NZ_JARWKZ010000036.1, read on the forward strand.
GATCCAGGCGCAAGTCCTCAACCTGCTCAAGGAATTGCAACAGGAGCTGGGCTTGACCTACCTCTTCATTTCGCACGATTTGTCCGTCGTTCGCCACATCTGCGACAGGATCGCTGTCATGCAAGGCGGCAAGATCGTCGAGCTGGCCGCGGCCGAGCAGCTCTTCGTCGCACCCCAGCACCCCTATACCCGCACATTGCTATCCGCATCGAAAACGCTCTCCATCGCCGACGATGGAGGCCCCGCGCGGTCATTGATCGAGACAAGACAGGTGACAGCATGAACGACGTTGCGACATCAGATGCTTCGACGCGGACGGACGTGGTACAGCGCGGCTCGCTCGAACTGACGCTGCGCCGCCTGCGACGCGACAAGGCGAGCGTGATCGCTCTCGGCGTCATTCTGGCCGTCGTCGTGCTGGCCATCACGGCTCCCTGGATCGCCACGCTGACGGGGCATTCGCCGATCGAGCAGTTCCGCGATATCGGCCTTTCGCCGGCAGGCATTCCCGTCGGCCCAGGTGAACAATTCTGGCTCGGTACGGACCAGCTGGGCCGCGACGTCTTGGTGCGGCTCGCCTATGGCGCCCGCATTTCCCTGCTGGTGGGAGTATTTGCCTCGGTGCTGGCGTCGACGATCGCCGTGATCGTCGGCACGGCGGCGGGCTATCATGGCGGCTTTACCGATATCGTGCTCAGCCGGCTGACGGATCTCGTCATGAGCGTCCCCTTTCTGCTCTGCGCCCTTGCGCTCGTTTCGGCCTTCGGCCCCAGCCTGACGCTCAGCGTCTGCGTGATCGTCTTCTTCAGTTGGGCTCCGATGGCGCGCGTCATCCGCGGTCAGGTGATTTCGCTGCGCAAGCAGGATTTCGTTCAGGCAAGCCGCTCGCTCGGCGCTGGCCCGCTTTCGATCATGGTCGTCGATATCCTGCCCAATCTCGCTGCTCCCATCATCGTCTATACCACCATGCAGATTCCAAGCTCGATCGTCTTTGAGGCGACGCTGTCGTTTCTCGGCATGGGGATCGTGCCGCCAACGCCGAGCTGGGGCGGAATGCTGGCGGACGCCTCGTCCAACTCCCTCTACCTCGTCGCCTGGTGGCTGGTCTTCGTACCCGGCACGGCGCTTCTGCTGACGACGCTTGCTTTCAATATCCTCGGCGACGGCCTGCGCGACGCGCTCGACCCGAAGAGTGCGCGCACCGTCCGTCGTTTCAGGCTGCAATCCAAAGGAGCGTCGAAACGATGATCCGCTTTCTTACCCAGCGCCTGATCTTCGGTGCAGGCGTCCTTCTGATGCTCTCCGCCTTCGTGTTCTTCCTATTCTTCGTCGCGCCCGGCGACCCCGCCCGCATGATCGCAGGCGACAAGGCAACCGAGGCGCAACTGATACAGATCCGCAAGAATCTCGGCGTGGACCGCCCCATCGCCGTTCAGTACGGCAGTTTTCTCTCCAGGGCGATCAGCGGCGATCTCGGCTTTTCCTACCGCAACCAGCAGCCGGTCGCGCCTATCATCGTTCGGCGTATTCCAATCACTCTGTCTCTGGTTCTGGGCGGCGCGCTGCTCTGGCTCGCCATCGGCATTCCGATGGGGATCATGTCGGCACGGTTCGCCGGCAGCCTGCGCGACCGCATCGGACAGGCCTTCATCCTCGTTGGCCTGAGCTTTCCGACCTTCGTGCTTGGCATGATGTCGCTCTATCTCCTCTATTTCGTCCCCAAGCAGGCAGGATTCACCCTCTTTCCTCCCGGCGGATACAAGGCGCTGACCACCCAGCCGTTGCTTTGGGCATGGCATCTCGTCCTGCCGTGGACCACGCTCGCCTTGACGATGGCAGCGGTCTATGCCCGGCTGACGCGCGGCCAGATGCTCGACGTGATGGGCGAGGACTATATCCGCACCGCCCGCGCCAAAGGCCTCAGCGAACGGCGCGTGGTCTGGAAACATGGTCTTCGCGCGGTGCTGACGCCGCTTGTCACCCAGCTCGGAGCCGATATCGCCATGCTGCTCGGCGGTGTCATCATCATCGAGCAGGTCTACGGGCTGCAGGGCGTTGGCGCACTCGCGGTTCAGGCCGTCGCCAATCAGGATCGCCCGATCATCATCGGTGTCGTATTGCTCGGCGGCGTGTTCATCGTCATATCCAATATCGTCGTCGACCTCTTCTATGTGTTGCTCGACCCCCGCGTACGCTGAAAGAACATCATCATGATCGTTTCCGAATACACCATCCCCGGAATGCATATCCGCGATCACGTCTTCACCGTGCCGCTCGACTGGTCCGATCCATCGGGCAGGGCCATCGAGTTTTTTGCGCGCGAGGTCGTCGATCCGGTTCGCAAGACCGAAACGCTGCCGGTTCTCTGCTTCCTGCAAGGTGGTCCCGGCGGCAAATCGCCCCGCCCAACCCGCGGCGGGCCGTCATGGCTGGCCGAAGCCCTGAAGACGCATCGCGTCATTCTGCCGGACCAGCGCGGCACGGGGCGCTCGACGCCGGTCGACACGGCGACGATCGGCCAGCTCGATGGCGAGGCAGGTGCGGATTATCTTGCCTGCTTCCGCGCCGATTCCATCGTTGGGGATCTGGAGCATTTCCGCAAAACGGTGCTTGAGGGCCGGCGCTGGCAGACGCTTGGCCAGAGCTATGGCGGCTTTCTTACCCTCACCTATCTCAGCCAGGCGCCCGAGGGACTATCCGCCTGCTATATCGCCGGCGGCATTCCCAGCCTTCAGCCTGATGCCGATGAGGTCTATCGCCACACCTATCCCCGCGTGCGGGCCAAGAATGCCGCTTACTACAAGCGCTACCCCGGCGATGTCGCGCTCGTCGGCAAGATTGCAGATTTCATCGATGGCAACGACGTGCGCCTGCCCGACGGCGACCGGTTGACGGTGCGCCGCCTCCAGACCATCGGCCTCGATTTTGGCATGGCACATGGCTTCGAGAACATTCACTGGCTGGTGGACGAGGCCTTTGCGGACAGGAAGCAAGACAGGCTTTCAGACCATTTCCTGGCCTCGGTGATGAACCTGACCTCCTATCATAGCGGTCCGCTGTTTGCAGCCATCCATGAGGCGATCTATGGCGAGGGCGACGGCGCGACGGCTTGGTCCGCCGAACGGCTGCGGGCAGGCTTCCCCGAATTCGATCCTGCCGCCCGGCCTTTGCTGTTTACCGGCGAGATGATCTATCCATGGATGTTCGAGGAGATTTCCTCTCTCAAGCCGTTCAGGGCAGCAGCGGAAACGCTGGCTCAGCGGCCGCATCATAGCGCGCTCTACGATCGCGACCGCCTCGCCGCAAACGAGATCCCGGTCTCCGCGGCGATCTACCATGACGACATGTATGTCGACGCCGGCCTGTCGCTGCAAACCGCACGCGCCGTCGGCAATCTGGATTTCTGGATCACCAATGAATTCGAGCATGACGGCATTCGCCAGTCGGCATCGGTGTTTGAACGGCTCGCCGCGCTTGTCGCGCAAAAGGGCGGGCCGCTTGCGGCGGAATGATCGTGTGGGGATGACGATGAGCAATACTAAAAATGCTGGCAAGCTGGCCAATGTACGCTCCTGGCTTGCGAGGGCGAAGCTGGACGGCCTGATCGTCCCGCGAACGGACGCCCACCAAAGCGAAGTCACGGCAGAACATGACAATTGCCTGGAGTATATAAGCGGCTTCACCGGCTCCGCTGGTTTGGCGCTCGTACAGCCGGAGCAGGCGCTGATCTTCGTCGACGGACGCTATCAGGTGCAGGTGCGCAATGAGGTGGATCTATCCGCCTTTGCGGTTCATCATCTCCATGACGATCCGCTTGATCTCTGGCTGAAGCATCATGGAAAGCCGGGCTGGCGGATCGGCATTCACACCCTGCTGATCAGCGGCGCCCTCTATGAAAGGCTGCTGGCGGGATGCAAGGCGGCGGGCGTCGAACTGATCGCGCTCGACGCCGATCCGTTGGATGAAATATGGATCGACCGGCCGCCTCGTCCGGTCGGCCTCATCCGGGTAATGCCGCCTGCGGCTTCCGGCGAGACGTCTGCAAGCAAGCGCGATCGGATCGCGAGCAAACTGAAGGCGTTGGGTGCGCACCAGCTCATAGAAACCTCACCCGACAGCATTGCATGGCTCTTGAACGTGCGCGGCTCCGATGTGGCGATGGACCCCGTGCCGCATTCCTTCCTGCTGCTCGATGCTGACAATCGCGCGCAATGGTTCGTCGATCACCGCAAGCTCGGCAACGATCGGGCCGAGTTCGAATTGTCCGATGTCACGATAGCCGACCCGGAGGATTTTCTCGGTGCCGTCGGAAGGGCGTCAGCCGGGAAGACGACGCTGATCGATCCCGATTTCGCGCCGCAAGCAATCCGCGCCCGTATCAAGACGGCTGGCGGCCAAACGCTCGAGCAAACGAGCCTTCTTGCAAGCGCCAAGGCCACCAAGAATGCCACCGAACTAGAGGGGTTTCGCGCCTGCCATATCGAGGACGGGATCGCGCTCACCAATTTTCTGGCCTGGCTCGACAGCGAATGGCATCGCCGGCGAGCCGCAGACCTGCCCTTGACCGAACTGGACGCAGAAGAGCAACTGATTGCCTTTCGCGCCAAACATCCCGGCTATTTCGAACCAAGCTTCCGCACGATCTCAGCCGCCGGCGGCAATGCGGCCATGTGCCACTATCACGCCCAACCCGACACGAATGCCGCCATTGAAGAAAATAGCTTCTATCTGATCGATTCCGGCGGCCAATATGCCAATGGAACGACGGATGTGACGCGCACCGTTCTGTTCGGCGAGGCCAGCGATGAGATGCGGGAGACCTATACCGCGGTTCTGAAGGGCTTTATCGCACTGGTGACCGCGCGTTTCCCGCTTGGAACGCAGGGACATCAACTGGACGCACTGGCGCGTCGTCCTTTATGGGACATGGGGCTCGATTACGACCACGGAACGGGACATGGCGTCGGTCACAACCTGCTGATCCACGAATATCCGCACCGCTTCGCGAAGAAACCCAACCTGCACAATCTGGAACCCGGCACGATCATGACCGTCGAGCCCGGCTACTACAAAGCAGGCGTCTTCGGCATCCGGATCGAAAATCAGGTGGAGGTTGTCACCGACAAGCCGGGCTTCTGCCGCTTCGATAGTCTGACGCTGGCACCCATCGATCTCCGCATGGCCAAGTTCGATAGCCTGACGGCGGGGGAAATCGATTTTCTCGACGGGTATCACGCCGAAGTCCGCACGCGGCTTTTGGACAAGGTCGAAGAGGAGACCCGACCCTATCTCGTCTGGCACACGCGGCCGATCACCGAACGCTGAAATTCATCGTTGCCGGCCGACGCGGAGTTCATCCGCGTCGGATCAGATTCCGTTGCGATTTCGCTCAGATCCAGTCCGGCAGGCCCGAAGGAACGCGTCCGGTCACGGCTGCCTGCACGCAGTCAGCGAGGCTGCCGAAGCGTACGACCCGGCCGCTGAGGCCCGGCCCGTAATGGGCATATTTGCCCGAATTCGTCATGACCGAACGTGTTCCCGGCGGAAAGACCGGTTCCGAAATCGAGCACCAGCAGAGATCGGGCAGAACCTGCACGCCGCTCTCACGCAGCCGCGCCAGCGTACCGTCCGCCTCGGCAGCAGTGATGACGTCGCGTCCCGCCGTGACGATAACCATCACCCCAGGCAAGCGACGCCGACCCGCGAATGCGTCGGCAAGCGCGCGACATTCGTCGAGCGAGGCGTGCGGGCTGCCGATGGCGACGAGCTCCACCTCCTCCGGTCCTTCGTTCAACATCGTCCAGGCGGCAGCCATGTCCGCGCGCGTGATGGAACGACGATCGGCATCGAGATGCTCGGCACCAGCAGCCTCGGGCGTTGCGCCCTCGACATGCAGCATGGGCGCTGCGGAGGTCGTGCCGAAGGCGGCGCAGAGCGCCTTCAGATCGTCGCGGGAAGGCTTTCCGGCAGCAAGACCGCGCAGCAACGGAATACGATCCGGTGAAGCCTTGCCGGCGAGATAGCCGATCAGCGGCCAGAAGGCATCGTCACGATTTTCGGGCAGCTCGACGTCGAGGATACGGGCCGCCTTGCGATTTTCGTCGAGATAGACGCCCGAAAGCGGCGCGCGGCCCGTCAGGGCAATGCAGAGATCGAGGAAATCGGGATGCTTGGCCGTGCGTGCACCAAGCACGCTGTTTGCGAAGATGACCGCATTGGACTCTGCCCAGCCGATGGCTTCGCCGGCGCCCGGCGCGCTATCGAGCAGATAGGGCGAGCAGGTAAATGTCGGGCGACAGCCCATGCGCACATAAGCGTCCGCCAGTCGCGCGGCGGGATCGCCGAAATCATCGGGCACGCCCTGCGACTGCCAGTTGGCGCGATCGACGGAAATGGCGTTCATGGTGGTCGGCACGCGCACGCGGCCGTCGAGTTCGGCCATTTTTTCCGCGAAGGTCAGATTGGCGGGGCTTGCGTAGATACACCCGTCGATGTGGCCCTGCGTCACATCGATCAGAGAAGTGGCGCCCTGCTGCGCCGCCATGGCGGTCAATATCCGCATGGCCTGCGCAACCGCAACGCCGTCACCACCCTCAAGCATGGACCTGTCCATGTCCGTCAGCGAAAGCGCCGAGGTAGCGGGCGGGAGAAGCGGGATCGTCTGTCCATCCGCAACAATGGCTGCCGCTTCAATCGCAATGGTCTTTGCCTCGGACAGGCTGGCAAAGACATCAGGCCTAAGACGCACGACCGGCAGCTGCCGGCCGAACATCTCGGCAGCAACAAGCGCGCCGAGCGTCAGCACATCCTCTGCCTCGCAAAAGACCAGCGCAGCCGGCGCACGGCCCGTCAGCGCCAGATCGAGCAACACGCCGGAACCGGTGCAGGAGCCGCGGCTCGACGGCATCATCAGTACCGTGCCGGTCAGACATTCGCCATGCAGAGGATGATGGATGTCGATGACCCTACCGGTGGCGGGATCGACACCGCCCCAGAAGCTGAGCGCCTCTTGCGTGGCGACGACACGGCCCTCGGCCGTGCCCCCCATGATGCTGCGAGCGGGTGCCGTGTCGTTCATGTCACCAAGGTCCATATGCGAGAAGATCACGATCGCCGATGCAGGAGAAGGCGAGCAGGACCTTGCGGTTTCTGTCAGAAGCGTTGCGGCGAGAATGGCGTGAGATCGATTGCCGGCGCCCGCCCCATCAACAGATCGGCGACGAGACGCGCCGTACCCGCGGACTGGGTCAAGCCGAGATGACCGTGGCCGAAGGCATAGATCACATCAGGGGTCGCCCTCGCGCGGCCGATGGCGGGCAGACTATCGGGCAGCGACGGCCGGAAGCCCATCCACTGCACGCCGCCTTCCGGCTTGAGACCCGTCAAGAAGGTACGGGCCTTCTGCAGCATGGCCTCGGAGCGACGGAAATTCGCCGGCAGCGCCAATCCACCAAGCTCCACCGCGCCGCCGACACGAATGCCGGTCGAGAGCTTGCTGACGACGAAGCCGTGGCCGCCGAAGGTTATCTGCGTGCGCAGATCGAAGGCATCGGACGGAAGCGTCGTGTTATAGCCGCGTTCCGTTTCGAGCGGGATGCGCTCGCCGAGCGTTCTGGCAATCAGATGCGAGAAGGCCCCGGCAGCCAGGACGACCTTGCCGGCTTGGCGAAGCTTTCCATCCGTCGCGGCCACCTCGACACCACCAGGGATCGCGCGGAGCGTTGAAATCTCCGCCGTCTCGATGACACCGCCTCGGCTGCGAAAATGCGCAGCCAGCGCCAGCGTATAGAGCTTGGGATCGGCAATGGAATACCAGCCGGGCGTAAAGGTGCCGAGCACGAAGCGGGATGCCAACCCCGGCTGGATCGCCGCCATCTCCTCGGCCTTCAGATGCCGGAATTCGATCCCATGATTGCGACGAACCTCCCAGCTGGGCAGCGAAGCACGGAATTCCGCCTCGCTTTCATAGACTTGGAGATTGCCCTCCTTGCGCAGCATGGAGAGCGCATCGGTCGCGGCAAGAAAGGGCTCGAGCTCCGCCTTGGAAAGGTCCATCAAGCTTGTCTGGGCTGCCGTGGAGTGGGCAACGCGCGACGGCTGGCAGGCACGCCAGAAGCGAAACATCCAGGGCGCGATCTGAAGCGCATAGGCAGGCGGCACCGAGAGCGGCCCGAGCGGATCGAGGAGCCATTTCGGCGCCTTTTTCAGAATGCCGGGGGAGGCAAGCGGCAGGATATCCGTGAAAGCGAAGGCACCGGCATTGCCGGCGGAAGCGCCGGCGGCCGGTCCCTCGCGGTCGAGCACCACGACAGAGAGGCCGCGCGACTGAGCCGCAATCGCGGCGGAAAGGCCGACCACGCCGGCCCCGATGACGATAACCTCCGGTCTCGCCATCAACGCACGCTCGAGAGAAACTTCTGCGTTTCGGGATGCTGCGGCGCTCCGAAAATCTGCTCCGGCTTGCCGATCTCGGCCATAACGCCCTGATGGAAATAGGCGACGCGATCCGAGACATCGCGGGCAAACGCCATTTCATGCGTCACGCAGATCATGGTCATCCCCTCTTCCGCCAGCATCTTCAGCGTATCAAGCACCTCGCCGACCAGCATGGGATCGAGCGCGGACGTCACTTCGTCAAACAACATGTATTCCGGCGACATGGCAAGCGCTCTTGCGATCGCCATACGCTGCTGCTGGCCGCCCGACATGCGCGTCGGATAGACCGAGAGCTTCTCGGCAAGACCGACATGGGTGAGCTGCTTGACCGCCATCTCCTCAGCCTGCTTCCGGCTGATGCCGAGCACCTTGCGCGGTGCCAGCATCACGTTTTCAAGCACCGTGAGATGCGGGAATGCGTTCCACTGCTGGAAGACGATGCCGACCTTGCGGCGCAGCTTGTTGAGGTCGGTCGATTTTGCGTGCACTTCCGTGCCATCGATGCGGATGCGGCCGGAATCGATAGGCTCCAGACCGTTGATGCAGGTCAGAAGCGTCGACTTGCCGGAGCCGGAACCGCCGATGATGGTAACCACCTCGCCTTTGTTGACGGTGAGGTTGATCCCCTTCAGCACTTCGAGCTGACCGAAGGACTTGCGGACATTTTCGATCTCAATCATTGGGGGACCACCGTTTTTCGAGATAACCGCCGAGGCGGGCGATCGGGAAGCTGATGATGAAGTAGATCACACCGCAGACCGTCAGGATCAGCAGCGGCTCATGTAGACGGGTCACGAGGACCTGCGAGGCGCGCAGCAGCTCGATCAGACCCAGCCACAGGACAAGCGCGGAGTCCTTCATGACACCGAGCGAAAGACCGATCCACGAAGGTAGCGCGACGCGTGTGGCAAGCGGCGCCACGATGTAGCACATGTCTTGCTGCCAGCTCATGCCAAGCGAACGTGCGGCGCGGCGAGTATTGGGCGGGACGGCGCCAATGCCGCCGCGCACGATTTCAGTGCAATAGGCGGCTGTGTAGAGCGACAGCACCACGCAGGACGTGGTGAATGGCGCCCAGCCGAGCTTCAAGATCGCCTGTAGCGCATTGCCGAGAACCAGCTGAATGAGCAGCGGCACCGAACGGAACACGTCGAGCGCGAAGGTCAGCGGCGCCGACCAGATGGGACCGGCCTGGACACGGATCACCCCGAAGACGATCCCGAAGATCGTGCCCACCGCAACGGACACACCGGTGACCAGGAGCGTCATCCAGGCGCCTTTGGCCAGGAAGAGGAGGTCATTCCAGGTGAGTGCAGTATCGAACATCTCTCACCTCTCTCAGTTGCGGAACATGCGCCAGGCCGCGAGCCGGGCGACGAGCGTGACGAGCTTGGCGATCAGGTAGTAGATCACGGCGGCCAGCGCGAAGAATTCGAAGGTGCGGAACGAACGTGCATTCAGTTCCTGCGTGATACCTGCAAGGTCCGTGTTCATGCCGACGGTTACACCGAGCGAGGTCATCAGAATTGCCCAGACCATCTGGTTGGTGACGGGCAGGAAGGCGATGCGAAGCATCTGCGGCATGACGATCAGCCGGAAGGCTTTCAGCGAGGTCATGCCGAGAGACCGTCCGGCGCGCGTCTGCGTATCGGGGATTGCCTTGAGCGCACCGCGGAAATTCTCGGCGAGATATCCGGCATTGTTGAAGGCGATGCCGACCAGCAGCGCCATATACGGGCTGAGGTGAATACCGAAATTGCCAAGCCCGAAATGAGCCATGTAAATCTGGAAGAGCGCCGGTGTATTGCGGGCGACTTCCACCCAGGTCGAAGCGATACCGGTCAGCAGTCGGCTGCCGGAAAGCCTGAAGAGCGTAAGCGCTATGGCGCAGGCAAGGCCGATCGCCATCGACAGGATCGCGATCTGCAGGGTTACGACCGCGCCGTCCAGCAGCTGCGGCAATACCTTGAAGGCCTGGTTCCAGTGGAAGGTGTAGCTGAACATGAACGTCCACCTCTCGGAAGGTCAAACGGCGCGGCCATCGTGGCCACGCCGTCGTTAAAAGCGATCCGATTAGCGATAGACGCTGTTCACCGTCAGCGACGGCAGGGCGCCGCCGACCCACTTCTCGTAGAGTTCGGCGTAACGGCCCGTGCGGACCTGCTGATTGATGAACAGATTGAGGTAGTTGATGAGGCCGTATTCTTCGCGATTGGCGAAGAGGGAGACATAGTCCGTCTGGAACGGCGCCTTGCCAACCACGGAGATACCGGCGAACTTGCCGGACTTCACAGTTGCCTGGGCAACGGTCGAGGTGGAAACGGTCGCGTCGATCTGGCCCTGGCTCAGCGCCAGGAAGACGTCGGCCTGCGTCTGATAGGGGCGGAATTCACCGCTACCCCAAGCCTTGACCTGCTTTTCGAGGGCGATCGCCTCGAATGTGCCGGCGGTCGCACCGACGGTCTTACCCTTCATGCCCTCGAAGGACTTGATACCCGACTTGTCGTTGGACGTGACGGCCATTTCGAAGGCGAAATAGGGAACGCTCATGCCGACGGTCTTGGCACGCTCCAGCGTGTCCGAAGTCGAAGCAACGCCGATATCAACGCGACCGGACATCAGGGCCGGAATGCGCTCGGGGAACGGCGTTTCGACGATCTCTGCGGTAACGCCGAGCGCCTTGGCGAGATCGTTGCAATAGTCGACGTCGAAGCCAATCGGATTGTTGTTTGCGTCGCGCGAGCCCATGGGCGGGAAATCGAGCACGACGGCGCAGCGCAGCGTTCCCGAGGAAATGATGTCGTCCAGCTTATCGGCCTTGGCCGGCGAGATGGCGGAAGCGGCGGCCAGAAGGCCGAATGCGATGACCATTTTTTTCATTAGATTCTGCTCTCCCAGTTGGTCGGCCATTTGCGGCCGCCATCAATTAACTCTTTTTGTGATCGTAAATCAAATTTAAAATACAAATAGTATACAAAAAGAATTTCATGGTGGAAAAGTGATTACCGGACAACGGTTTGCAGTTCTCAACACATGTGGAAACATAGCCGCTGCCGGGTCGCCAACTCGCAGTTGGCGACTTTCGAGCGCGATATCGGCGTCGCCTCTAGAAGAGGATCAATCCGCAAGATCCTCGGGAAGCAGGCCGGTCGGCAGGTTTTGATAGGACACCGGACGCAGGAATCGCCGGATCGACATCGTCCCGACACTAGTCGCACCGAAGTTGGTCGATGCGGGATAAGGACCGCCGTGCACCATCGAATCCACCACCTCGACACCCGTCGGGAAGCCATTGACCAAGACACGCCCGGCTTTGCGCTCCAGCACCGGCAGAAGGCGACGGGCCACAGCAATATCGTCGGCGTCCATATGCAGGGTCGCGGTCAGCTGCCCTGCGAAACTGCGGGCGAGGCTTTCCATTTCATCGAGTGAACCGACGCGGACCACAAGCCCGAGTGGACCGAACACTTCTTCACCCAGCAAATGATCTGCCAGGAAGGCCGCGCCCGTCGTCTCGAACAGGTTGGGGCTGGCGTTGCGGCCGGATTGTTCGTTGACCAGAAGGGGCTCGACCCCTTGCCGGGAAATGAAACGCTGCTGGCCATCGCGATAGGCCTTGGCGATGCCGTCGGTCAGCATGGTTTGCGGCGCCATTCCAGCAAGGGCCTCGACGGTCGCCTTCACGAAGCGATCGGCATCAGGACCATCCAGCACCACCGCTATACCGGGATTGGTGCAGAACTGGCCGGCACCCATCGCGAGCGAACCTGCCCAACCCTGCCCCATGGCCTCGGCCCGCCCCTGCATGGCATGCGGAAGCACGAACATCGGGTTCACCGAACCGAGTTCGCCGAAGAAGGGAATTGGCTCCGGACGCGCAGCGCACAGATCGAACAGAGCGCGGCCGCCGGCCAGCGAGCCGGTGAACCCCACTGCCTTGATCATCGGATGCCGGACGAGAGCATATCCAACTTCACGGCTGCCACCCTGGATCAGCGAGAAGACCCCGGGATGCATGCCGGTCTTGCGGATGGCAGCATTGATCGCCTCGGCAACGATCTCGCCGGTACCGGGATGGGCGGAGTGGCCCTTGACCACGACCGGGCAACCGGCTGCAAGTGCCGCTGCCGTATCGCCACCTGCTGTCGAGAAAGCGAGCGGAAAGTTGGAAGCACCGAAAACCGCGACCGGGCCGATGGGGCGCTGAAGCAGGCGGATTTCCGGTCGCGGCGCCGGCTTGCGATCCGGCAACGCAGCGTCAAAGCGCCGATCGAGATAGTCGCCCTTTTCGATATGATCGGCAAACAGGCGAAGCTGGCTGACCGTCCGGCCACGCTCGCCTTCGAGCCGCGCCTCGGGCAGCCCGGTTTCCTGGCTGCCGATCATGGTGATGCCGGCGGCACGCGCCTCGATCTCCTCGGCAATCGCCCGCAGGAAAGCGGCGCGTGTGCTGCGTGAGGAATAGCCATAGCTCCAGAAGGCGTCTTCCGCCGCCTCGCATGCGCGGGCGACCAGCTCGACCGTGCCGATGGAGAAATTATGGGCTTGGCCATGCGCAGGTGCAGAGGGAAAATGCCCAGTGCCTTCAAGCCATTCGCCGGCGATCAGATGCTTTCCGTGAGGGGTGAATTCCATCGCTCTTCCCTTTCCTTCGCGACAGCGTCACAAACGCTACGCAGCATTTTCTGTTTACATGTCGATTTTTTGTATACTTTATGTATTTAAAAATTCAACCTCTATAGTGAGAGCAACGGAACACAGGAGAATCAGATGAGCGACGTCACCACCCTGACACCCGACGCACTTCATAGCCGCGTCTTGGCGATCCTCTCGAAGGCTGGCCTCAACACGCTGCAGGCCGCGGCGATCGCGCGTGTCATCGTCGCCGGCGAACGCGACGCCTGCAAGTCGCACGGAATCTACCGCATCGAAGGCGTATTGCGCGCCGTCAAGGCAGGAAAGGCGCGTCCGGATGCCGTGCCGGTACTGGAACAAAACGATGCTTCCGCCATCGTCAAGGTGGATGCCAAGAGCGGCTTTTCCAACGCCGCCTTCGAACTCGGCGTGCCCGTTCTCGCCGAGCGGGCTCGCCGCTTCGGCATTGCCGCACTCGCCATCAACGACTGCACGCATTTCGCCGCCCTCTGGCCGGAAGTCGAGGCTCTGACGGATCGCGGCCTTGCCGCCTTCGCCATGTGCCCGAGCTATTCCACGGTCGCGCCCGCCGGCGGCACTGCACCGCTCCTTGGTACGAACCCCTTCGCTTTCGGCTGGCCGCGCCTCGACAACCCGCCTTACGTCTTCGATTTCGCGACCTCGGTTGCTGCGCGCGGCGAAATCGAGCTGCATCGCCGGGCCGGCAAGCCTTTACCTGATGGTTGGGCCATAGACGCCAGCGGCCAGCCGACGACGGATCCGGAAGCCGCGCTCGCCGGCGCGATGCTGCCTTTCGGTGGGCACAAGGGTTCGGCCATCGGCACGATGATCGAGCTTCTGGCCGGCGTCATGATCGGTGACTTCACCAGTCGGGAGGCACTCGACTATCTTGGCTCGACCGCCTTTGCTCCGCGCCACGGCGAACTCATCGTCGCCTTCTCGCCTGAGGCTTTCTCCGCCGGCCGGCCCGGCAATCCGCTTGTTCGCGCCGAGGATCTGTTCGAGGCGATTGCCGGCCAAGGCGCCCGCCTTCCCTCGCAGCGCCGCTTCGCTGCCCGCGCTCGCGCGGAGAAGGACGGTATCCCGCTGACCGCAGAGGAAATCCGCCAGCTCGACCACCTGCTGGAACACGGCCTCGACGCCGTGGCCTGAGCGACACGCCGACGCGCGAAGCAAAACCAGCACAGACATAGAAAAGGCCCCCGAGGGGGCCCAGACCGCTGACAAACCCCGTCATTTTTTGGCGGGGTTTTATTTTGTGTTGAGTTTCGAGGTTGACTGGATGTTTTGAACGGGCCGTTCAGATTCCCTCTGCTTATGCGGGGCTCGGTTGGCTGGCCTTGGTGAGGGCCATTGCGATCTTCTTGATGTTCTGGGCGGCTGCGGCCATCAGGCACTGGCATTGGACCCGGATGAGACTTCGGAACCGCGCGTAGCGATGACCATGCAACTGTTTGGCGT